>NZ_RBKX01000001.1:954277-1272369 GCF_003634615.1 Flavobacterium sp. 102
GGGACATCCCAGTCTTGTTCTAAGTTGGTTACGTGAAAATACACTTCGTCACCCAGTTTAATACCTTCAATATTGTCGGGTGCAAAGTGAGAACGTATTGAAGTCATCCAAACATCGACTCTGTTGCCTTTGCGAACTACTTTGGCTTCTTTTTCACCTTTGGCTACAAAAGGATGGTTGTTGTCGGCAATTTTATAGAATTTCAATTGACCGTTATTTCGAATCAAATCGGCTGGTGCGGCTTGTGCATAGTGTGGCTCACCGATGGTGGGAAAGTCTAAGATTAACTTCATCTTATCGCCACTGATGTCATAAATTTGAGCCGATTGAGCTAATTCAGGACCAGTTGGTAAATAGCGGTCTTTGGTAATTTTGTTGTAAGCGATTAAGTATTTTCCAAATGGTTTTTTACTGTCACCACCAGGGATGCACAAGTGTCCTACAGAATAGTAAGTCGGTACTCGGTCTAAAACTTTAAGTGTTTTAATATCCCATTTGACTACTTCAGAAGAGACAAAGAAAGTAGTATAAGCATTTCCTTTTCCGTCAAATTCAGTGTGTAATGGTCCTAAACCGGGTTTTTGAACTTCACCGTGTAACGCAGCTTCGTATTTTACTACCGGAATTCCACCATAGTCACCTTCGAATTGTTTGTTTTTGATGGCGCCCATCAATTTATCGAAACTGAATACCGGAATCAAAGCGGCCAATTTACCGGAACCTACGATATATTCGCCTGTTGGATCTACGTCACAACCGTGTGGTGATTTCGGGCAAGGAATCATGTAACAAATATCTTTTAAGGCAGCGGCATCTAGCACCAATACTTCATTTTTCATTACAGAGGTAGCGGTATGGGTTTTATCATCCCATTTGTTGTGAACATATTTTACCGACTGTTTTTTCCCTTTTCCGGCTTTGATGTATTCTTCAGCTTTTTTCCAATTTACAGCCATAATAAAGTCTTTATCACGTTGCGAAGCATTTACTTCTAGCAAAGTATTGGCTTGTTCAGTGTTGTAGCAAGAGAAGAAGAACCAACCATGTGATTTTCCCTTCCCTGCGTGAGAAAGGTCAAAGTTTACCCCTGGCGTTACGATTTGGAAAGCTAAGTCCATTTCGCCCTCTTTTCCCACTTTGACAAAACTGATATGACCTTTGAAGTTTTCTTTGTAAGTATTAATAGCTACATCTCCATTAACATAATCCGGTGGCACACTAAATCGAGTTCCTGCTACCACATATTCGGTGTTTTCCGTGATGAATGGAGAAGAGTGATTTCCGGCACTATTAGGTAGCTCAATGATTTCTGCAGTTTTGAATGTTTTCAAATCAATACGAGCAATGCGTGGGGTATTATTGGCATTACCAAAAACCCAACGACCATCAACTTCACCATTAGTTTGTGACATTTCGGTATGGTGTAAATCGTCCCAAGGCACAAATCCGTTGGAAGTATTTAACATTGGTTTGGTTTCTTCGCTGTATCCCCAACCTTTTTCAGGGTCAACGGAGAACACCGGAATTACTCTGAACAATCTTCCACTTGGAAGGCCATAGACACTCAGCTGTCCGCTAAAGCCACCGGAAACGAAGTTATAAAATTCATCATATTTCCCGGGCGCTACGTAGGCTTTTTGAGCAGCATCACCACTCACGGCATCTCCCGAGTTTTTTGGCTTACAGGAAGTTAACAAAGCACTTCCCAGAGCAATTGCAAAAATTGCTTTCACAAACTTATTTTTCATTATAATTGATTTTAATAAGATTGGTCAGCACTTTCACGGGTTAACCAATCTTTGGTTTTGGTTTATTTTACACCATCATTTTTACGCATGAATTCCAAGATGTGTCTCGCATCATCGTCGCTAAGTCCTTGATTTGGCATACGGACCAAACAGATTTCTAATTGCGCCTGAACTTCAGGATCTTTGTCAATCATTGGGTCAGGATTGGTAATAAAGTTCATAATCCATTCCGGTTTTCTTCTTTCGGTTACCCCTTTCCATCCCGGACCAACTAATCTTTCATCGGTCATTTTGTGACAAGAAGTACATTTAACTCCGGCAACTTCTTCACCTTTGGTAGCCATAGCCCCATCTAATGCAGTGCCTAGTTCTACAGTTGTAAATTTACCCTCGCCTCTTTTTGGGTCATAAGTTGATGGGTCAGTAGCGGTTGTCTCAGTTGCACTTGGGTCAGCTGCCGGATTATACTCTTCTGTTTCTTTTTCCTTTTTCCCACAAGCTATTAGAAGGGAAAAAGCGAGCGGAATTAAAAATAATTTTTTCATGATAGGTATATTAAAATTTCTTAAACAAATTTCGACATTAAACAACTGTTAATTTTATGATTACAGTCATAGTTGGGAAGAAACTTTTTCTGATGATTTTATAAGGGAGTTATTAAAGATAAGAGTGAAAAAAAAGCGGATTTGCACTCAGAAAGTATAGAAACAAGTTGACTTTTTAAAAATATTCTACATAAATACTATCTTTACTTTATCAAATCACTATCATGCTTACCCAAGACATTAAAATACTTCATATCGATAGCAATCACCCCTTATTATGGGAACAATTGGAACAAGCAGGTTTTCAAAATGAAGCCGATTTTTCCTCTTCCAAAGCCGAAATTGAAGTTAAAATTCATCACTATCATGGCGTTGTCATTCGCAGTCGATTTAAAATTGACAAGGCTTTTTTAGACAAAGCCACTAATCTCAAATTCATAGCTAGAGTTGGGGCCGGATTAGAAAGCATTGATTGTGATTATGCAATTTCTAAAAACATTAATTTGATAGCAGCTCCGGAAGGCAATCGAAATGCGGTTGGCGAACATGCTTTGGGAATGCTTTTATCTGTAATGAACAAACTCAATCGCGCGGATAAATTAGTGCGCGAAGGCAAATGGATACGCGAAGGCAATCGTGGGTATGAACTTGAAGGCAAAACTGTTGGACTCATCGGTTATGGCAATATGGGAAAATCATTTGCGAAAAAACTAAGAGGTTTTGATGTAGAAGTGCTATGTTATGATATTCTTCCCAATGTAGGAGATGTCTATGCCAGGCAAGTTTCCCTTTCTGAATTGCAAGCCCAAGCCGATGTTTTGAGTTTGCACATTCCATGGACGCCGGAAACCGATAAAATCGTTAATGCCAATTTCATTAATGCTTTTGCGAAGCCTTTATGGTTTATCAATACTTCACGAGGTAAAAATGTAGTGACCGATGATTTGGTTGCGGCTTTAGCATCAGGCAAAATTTTGGGTGCCGGATTGGATGTGTTAGAATACGAAAAGTTGTCGTTTGAAAATCTTTTCATCGATAGTGAAAAGCCTAAAGCTTTTGAGTATTTATTACAAGCAGAAAATGTTTTATTAACACCACATATCGCCGGTTGGACCTTTGAAAGCCATGAGAAATTGGCGCAAACTATCGTAGATAAAATTATTCAATTACGAATTACGAATTAAAAATTACGACTCGTTTTTGAAGAAAAGAAAATAATAAACTAATCCCTTTTGATTATGAATAAAGCTAGTTATTACTTGGTGTTGATTGTTGGAATTCTAACTTTCATTCAATTTTTCCCTCATGCGTTTATGGGAATGCCGGCCGTTTTAGAGCACATCAAAAAAGGAGAAATTCAGCCTGTTGCCGCACAAGGGATGCAAATGATTTGGCTATATTCTTCGATTATGATGTTGCTTTCCAGTATTTGGTTGTTCTTTTTGGCAAAGCCAATAAAAGACGGCAAACACGTGGCAAGATTGCAAGTATTGTACATGAGCATCGGCTTTTTAGCCTTTGGACTGGGCTGTAGTTATATAGCGCAGGAAGTTTTTAACCCTTTGTTTTTCTTTACTGTGGAAGGGATTTTACTTTTATTAGCAGTCACTATTTTTTATAAAAGAGAAGCAAATGAGTAAGGATGATTTTAAAAGAGTAACGGGTTTGGGTGGGTTTTTCTTTAAAAGTGAGAATCCAAACGAAATCAAAGATTGGTATAAAAATCATCTTGCATTCCAACGGACCAGTACGGCTGGACGTTTTGGTGGAAAGACAAAGACGGGAATGATTGTTCAACGCAGTGGTCGCCTTTTGAGGCCAAGACTAACTATTTCAATCCCAGCGAAAAACCATTCATGATGAACTTTCGTGTACATGATTTAGAGGCTTTGCTGAAAATTTTAAAAGAAGAAGGTGTAACAATTGTAGGCGAAATGGAGACTTATGATTATGGAAAATTCGGCTGGATATTAGATCCTGAAGGCAACAAGATTGAGCTTTGGGAACCTATCGATACCGCCTTTTTATAATAGTTTTTCTAGGGATAGTATTATTTTATAAGAATTTTATATATTAGACCCATCAATTAACATAACCAACAAAACAATATTATGGAAGCACAGAAAGTGGACATGTTTATGATGATGAACGCAAAGTATTTTGAAAGCCATCATTTGAACGCTGTTAGAGAAAAATTATTAAGCCTTGACGAATCAAAATGGGGTTTAGTGCAAACACTTCAATTTAAAGAGCCAACTACGTCATTAATTGTATCGCTTTTAGGCGGACAATTAGGCATTGACCGTTTTATGATTGGTGATACCGGAATGGGAGTGGCCAAGCTTTTAACGTGTGGAGGTTTGGGAATTTGGGCGATTGTGGACTGGTTTTTAATCATGGGTGCTACTCGTGAGAAAAACATGGAAGCTTTCCAAAATACATTCTATTAATAAATGACCCGGAATAAGTTATATTCTTTGTTGCTTATAGCTTGTTTAGCGGGATTTATTTATCTTTTTTACTCCATTCAAAAGGAACAACAAGAAACAGTTGGAGTGTGTATCATTAAAAATGTGACCGGTTATGCTTGTCCGTCTTGTGGTACCACTCGAGCTGTAACTTTGCTTTTGGAAGGTAAAATAACGGAATCTTTAGTACTCAATCCCTTTGGAATAATTGTTGCATTTATCATGACAGTTATACCAGTTTGGGTCTTCACCGATATTGTTTTAAAAAAAGAAACCTTTTTTTCAGCGTATAAAAAAACAGAAGCTATTATCAGAAAACCATGGATTGCCATAGTTTTAATGCTGCTAGTATTGCTTAATTGGATTTGGAATTTATATAAAAATCTATGATACAAGAAACCACTTTTGCCTATAAACCGGGCGAACACGAATGCGAAAAATCATCGAATAGTTACTTGATGTCTTTAGTAGCTTTAATCGCCGGATTGCCTTTGCCGATAATCAACTTGTTGGCCACTTTCTTTTTCTTTTTAGCGAATAGAAAAGGTACATATTTTGTGCGTTGGCATTGTACGCAAGCCTTATTGTCACAATTAGCCTTATTGGGAATTAACAGCGCCAGCTTTTGGTGGACTGTTTCTATTTTGTTTTCCGATGAAAAAGCCAGCAATGAGTACTTTGCTTATATTTTTACCGTAATCCTATTTAACTTATTGGAGATTTTTTCAACGATTTATGCTGCTGTACAAACCCGAAAAGGGAAACACGTGCAGTTTTTGTTCTTTGGCAATATTACTAACTTAATTTGTAGACCATAATGATAAAGAAAACCATTTTTCAGGGATTAATTATAGTAATGGGATTTGTCGGAGTATGGTTTGGGTTTTCCCAACTCGATTTCATGAAGTTTTTCCAAGTGAAAGAGAGAACAACAAATCTTGAGAATAAATTAGGCGATATGATTTGGAGTGAGATTTCTTATACTGAAGAGATTGTGACCAATGATACCATCGTAAAAACATTAGACAGTTTGATTATTCCGTTATGCAAAGCCAATGACATCGAACGCGATTCATTGAAAGTTCACATCATAAAGAAAGATGAAATCAATGCTTTTGCGTTACCCAATAACCATTTGGTAGTCTATACGGGTTTGATTGAAGATTGTAAAAGACAAGAAGCTTTGCAAGGCGTATTAGGTCATGAAATTGCTCACATTGAAAAAAACCATGTGATGAAAAAGCTTTCTAAAGAATTGGGTTACTCTGTATTAATTGGAGCCAAAGGCGGAGCGGTAGCCAGAGAAATTTTAAAAACCTTAACGTCTTCAGCTTATGACAGAACTTTGGAAAAAGAAGCCGATATTACTAGTGTGGACTATATGATAAAAGCGAATATTAATCCAAAGCCCATGGCCGATTTTATGTACCAAATGGCTATGGACAGTAATGTAAACAAAGCCATGTATTGGATTTCAGATCATCCGGAATCAGAAGAACGCGCCAAGTATATTTTGGAATACATCAAAGGCAAAAAGCTTAAAAGTAAAGCCACACTTTCTGATAAAGATTGGAAAGCTTTTCAAGAACAGGTAAGATTAGAATAACAAAAAAGGCAACTCATTGAGTTGCCTTTTTTTATCACTATTTATAATTCTTCTCTTTTCGCTCCAACTCTGCTTGGAATTCTTCCATAACCGGTTTTACCGTGCTTTCGGGTAAATCGGCGATTCTTATGTACATTAATCCGTCAACCGCATTGTTGAATAATGGGTCAACATTAAAGGCAACCACTCGGGCATTTTGCTTGATATATTTCTTAATCAAAACCGGTAATCTCAAACTTCCAGGTTCTACTTCATCAATGATTTTATCGAATTTGTTTAAATCGGATTCTGTTTCATTGAAGACAAAATCTTTGTCGGCATCTTTTAGTTTTACCTTAAATTCTTTCTTCGGGTGAATGTATTGCGCCACATAAGGATCGTAATAATGCGACTTCATAAATTCAATCATCAACGATTTTGAAAATTCTGTAAATTGGTTACTGATACTCACGCCGCCAATCAAATATTTATGTTCCGGATAACGCAATGTTGTGTGTACAATGCCTTTCCAAAGCAGGAATAGCGGCATTGGTTTTTGTTGGTAATCATTCACAATAAAGGCTCTTCCCATTTCGATAGATTGCTCCATCATGCCATACAATTCCGGTTCAAAACGGAACAAGTCTTGCAGATAAAATCCTTCGATGCCATATTTAGGAAATATTTCAGAACCCAATCCCATGCGATACGCGCCCGCAATTTGCTGGTGTTCATCATCCCAAAGAAACATGTGATGGTAATAATTGTCGTATTGGTCTAAGTCGATGGATTCATTGGTTCCTTCACCAACCGCTCTAAAAGTGATTTCGCGCAAACGCCCGATTTCGTGTAAAATATTTGGAATTTTATCGGCGGTTACCAAGAAAACCATGTAGTTTTTACTGTGTAACAAACGATAATCACCTTGTTTCAACACTTCAACTTCTTCTAAAATTTTGTCGTGATTGGCTGGTTTTACAATCTGTTTCGGACTCTTAGGCGTTTTTAAATTCAGGTTTAAATTTAAGTTTTGCGAACTCAATAATTTAGATTCTTCATTAAAAGAATTGGCCAACATATAAGTCTTTCGACGTAAAAATTCTGAATATTCTTCTATGGTTTTGTGTTCGTTTTGTTCGGCTACTGAAATCGGTTTTCCGATACGAACTTTAATCACACGGTCTTTTTGGGTCAATAATTCTGAAGGCAATTTAGCTGTTCTGAGCGTCGGATTTATTTTAGACAAGAAGTAAAAGAAGCGACTGTTCTTTGCATGAAAATAGATCGGAACTACCGGAACTTGAGCTTTTCTGATTACTTTAATCGCGCCTTCTTCCCAATCTTTATCAACCACCAATTGTCCGTCTTTATAAGTCGAAACTTCTCCGGCAGGAAACATACCTAGTGGTTTTCCATCACTCAAATGACGTAAAGTTTCCTTAATTCCAATCACACTAGATTTAGCATCTTTGTGATTTTCAAAAGGATTGACCGGCATGATATAAGGTTTCATTGGTTCGATACGATGCAAAAGGAAATTGGCGATGATTTTAAAATTCGGTTCTCTTTCGAGCATTAATTTCAATAACAAAATACCATCAATGCCACCAAGCGGATGATTGGAAATCGTAATGTAAGCACCGTCTTTAGGCAATCTTTTTAAGTCATCTTCCGGAATTTCGAACTTGATTTGGAACTCGTCCAAAATAGCATTCAAAAATTCCACTTCGCTCAAATGTTTGTTTCGGTCGTAGATTTTGTTTAAGGTTGAAATCTTCAAAGCTTTCATTAGTAGCCAGCCACAAAAAGTGCCGAAAACCCCATATTTATCAGCGTTTATTGCTTTTGCAACTTCTTTAGCAGTAACTAAACCCATGTATACCTTTCGTTTTTGAGTAAGAAACAAAGATAGTAATTCTGCTGAAATAGCTTCGAGAAAAAACAGAAAACAGCCGTTAAACTTTAATTTTTTATTATGCTTTTTGGGTTTCAAATGTTTGTGTTTTTAGCTACTTTTGACCCAAGGCCTTTTTGCCGAATTGAATGAAGTTAAAAACTAATGTAAAGCTTAATGAGAATTATTTCTTATAACGTAAACGGCATTCGTGCAGCTATTTCAAAAGGATTTTTGAACTGGTTGCAACAAGCCAATCCCGACATCATTTGTCTGCAAGAAATAAAAGCAACACCGGAACAAATTCCGTTAATAGATTTTGAAATTTCAGGATATCCTTATCACTACTGGTTTCCTGCGACTAAAAAAGGCTATAGCGGTGTGGCCATTTTATCTAAAATAAAACCGAATAATGTCGTTTTCGGCACCGGTATAGCGCACATGGATTTTGAAGGTAGAAACCTTCGTGTTGATTTTGATGATTTTTCGGTGATGAGTTTGTATTTGCCTTCCGGCACCAATTTCGAAAGATTGGATCACAAATTCATGTACATGGATGACTTCCAAAATTATGTAGACGAATTAAAAAAGGAGATTCCGAATTTGATTATTTGTGGCGATTACAATATTTGTCACGAAGCGATTGATATTCATGACCCAATTCGCAACAAAACCGTTTCCGGATTTTTACCGGAAGAACGTGCTTGGTTAGACAAATTTATGAAAAGTGGATTTATAGACACCTTCAGATTTTTCAATAAAGAACCTGATCATTACAGTTGGTGGAGTTATCGTGCCAATGCCAGAGCCAATAACAAAGGATGGAGAATTGATTATTGTTTGGCTAGCGAACCGATGAAAGACAGGTTAAAAAGAGCCGTGATATTGCCCGAAGCCAAGCATTCAGACCATTGTCCGGTTTTAGTAGAAATTGATTAAGAATAAAGAAAACAGACTTAAAAATAGTAGCATGATAAAAAAAATAGTTTTAGGAGTAGCCGCATTGACTTTGATGTCTTCCTGTGTTTCCAAAAAAATCTACAATGATTTAGAGAACAAATACACCGATTTAAAGAAAGAGAATCGTTCATTAGCGGATGAAGTAGATGAATTGCACAAAGCAAATGCGGAGTTTGATTCGGTAAACAAATCGTTGACCGCAGAGTTGACAAAGCTCAAAGCCGATAGAGATAAATTGCAAGCAGATTGTACAGCGACTGCTAATAATTTAAAGACTTTGCAAGAATCTTATTCAGCGTTGGAGAAAAACAGTAATGATGCTTTGGAAACCAATATGAGCAAAAACCGTGAATTGTTAGCGCAATTGGAAGCCAAAGAAAAAGCGCTGGCTGCCGAGCAAGACCGTTTGAATAAATTGAGAGACGAATTGGCTTCCAGCACGCAACGCTTAAACGAATTGGAAAGCATGATTGCCGCCAAAGACGCCAGTATGAGAAAACTAAAGGAAACTTTGTCGAAAGCCTTGAATGCTTTTGAAGGTAAAGGTTTGACGGTGGAACAGAAAAACGGAAAGGTTTATGTTTCGATGGAAAACAAATTGTTGTTCCAAACCGGAAGTTGGGCTGTAGGTTCAGAAGGTAGAAGAGCAGTAGTTGAAGTGGGTAAAGTATTGGCACAAAATCCTGATATCACCGTGTTGATTGAAGGTCATACCGATAATGATAAAATCCTTGGAAGCATTGGTGGCGGAATCGAAAGCAATTGGGATTTATCGACTAAAAGAGCTACAGCGATAGTGAATATTTTAGGTGAAAATACCGGAATTCAGAAGAAGAATTTAACTGCTGCCGGTCGTGGTGAATATGCACCGATTATGACAAATGATTCACCGGAAGGTAAAGCCAAAAACAGAAGAATAGAAATTATTTTGACACCAAAATTGGATGAGATTTCCAAAATGTTGAATGAGTTTTAAAATAAAGGTGCGGAAGTGCTAAGAAACTAAGGTTCTGAGATTTTCTCGGAACCTTTTTTTGTTGTAAACGTTTCCAAAAAATGTGTTAAGCGCGCCAAATTAACGAGTCTAATATTTTACTTTTGCCCTGCGAAAAATCTATACGAATGAATTACACTACATTACCGAATACCGATATAAAAGTCAGCAAAATATGTTTAGGAACGATGACTTTTGGCGAGCAAAACAGTGAAAGCGATGCTCATGCTCAATTGGATTATGCTGTCGAAAAAGGCATTAATTTTATAGACACAGCCGAAATGTATCCGATTGCAGCTCGTCAAGCGACTCTTGGTTTAACAGAAAAATATATTGGCACTTGGTTAAAGAAATCAGGAAAGCGTGATGATTTGGTTATAGCCACCAAAATTGCCGGACCGAATCGTGGGATGGAATACATTCGAAAACCATTGAATTTTTCCAAGCAAAATATTCACGAGGCGGTAGACTTGAGTTTAAAAAATCTGCAAACGGATTATATCGATTTGTATCAAATGCACTGGCCGGAGCGTGTGATGAACATGTTTGGTCAACGCGGTCTTTCAAAAATTGACACTCAATGGCAAGATAATTTATTTGGAGTTTTGAGTGTTTATGATGGTTTAATCAAAGAAGGGAAAATCAAACACATTGGTGTTTCTAATGAAAATCCGTATGGTGTCATGAAGTTTATAAGTGAAAGCGAAAAACACAACTTACCAAGAATCGCTACCATTCAAAACCCTTATTCATTGTTGAATCGGTTGTTTGAAGTGGGTTTGTCTGAAATTTGTTTGCGTGAAAATGTAGGTTTGATGGCTTACTCGCCATTGGGATTTAGCTTTTTAACCGGTAAGCATTTGAACGGGATTCAACCGGATTCCAGATTAGGTTTGTTTCCTCAATTCAGTCGGTATTCTAATGAAAATTGTCACAAAGCAACGAAGCTTTATCAAGAATTAGCGCAAGACAACGGATTAACTTTGACCCAAATGGCTTTGGCTTTTGTGAACCAACAGGATTTTGTGATGTCAACAATTATTGGTGCTACAACAATGGAACAACTTCAGGAGAATATTGCTTCTTTTGAAGTACAATTATCTCCTGAAGTTGTTGCCGGTATAAACAAAATTCAAGCGGTAATTCCTGATCCGGCGCCTTGATTATTTAATTGTTTCATGAGCATAAATATATTATTAGGACAATAATATTTTTTAGTTTCAGTCTTATTATTCAACTGCTATTTGATGGCTTTCTATTTGATCATTTATATAAATTTTTAAAATGTAAATGCCTTTAATCAGCCCATTAACAGAAAAGGTTGCTTTATTTTCTTTGATTTCAACTTTTGATTTTGAAATCCCTAAAACGTCAAACAATTCCCCCGAAATTATCGCTCCATTTTCTGGTTGGATCTCTTTGGTTCTTAAATCGATATTTACAATATCTTTTGAGGGATTTGGATAAATCTTGTAAACGGATTGACCTTGTTTATGATAAAAAGGAAGTTCAACGATTTCAAAAGGAAATTCAACCCATTCGCTCCAACCACAAGCATTTTTTGCTCGGAATCTTAAACCGGTTTGGCCAGTGCCCATAGGACAAATTTCGCGGGAGTCTTTGGTTCCGGTAAGCATTATTAAATTGTTTAAGGGAGCCCATTCCCAATTTGAATTGGTGTTAATTTCCGAGGAGGTTAAGCCCCCAAATACAGCTTTAATCTTGTTAGAATCGTTTAATTCAGGAATTGAATAACTGTAGTCGCCTCCGGGACTTAAGCAAAGAGTTTGAATGGTATTGGCAGTTCCATAGACAATTTCATTGAATGTTGGAGATCCAACCCAAATTGTTTTGTTTAAGATTTGTCCATTTTGAAAAACAGCGGTTATGGTACCTTGACCGTTCTCCGTCCCTTTGACAACAATATTATAATCTGATTGGCTAATCAATTCTAAATTTGGACTAATCGACCAATTAATTACTGCACTCGGAACAGCGCAAGGATTTGTAAAACTATAGGTAGTGGTGGTATTTAAACAAATTTTGTCCAAACCAACCAATGTATTGGGCTCTACTGGGAAATACGGCACTTGAGGTTGACCCGCTAATTCTTTAAGAAGCCAATTGACACTTTCTTTTGTAAATGAGGTATGTTGGGTATTTTTGCTTAAACCAAAATAACTATCAAAAGGGGTTAGGTTATTTGTCGGACATTTTAAGTTTGTATTCAAAGGGTTCGCCCAATTTTGATTAGGTTGTAAATGACCCAGAGCTGAAAAAGAAGGTATAAAAGAATGGATTGGATTAAATTCGTGTAAATACCATTCTGATCCTCCTAACATTTGGCTGATACTATAAATAAAATTGTTGATGGATAAATTGTTTAAAGACCAATTAGTCAACGGATAAGTTCCCGGGACCGGATTTGTATTCTGAGTCGGATTAGCAATTTCACTTTGAGCACCAAAATGTCCTCCAGGAACGTTATCCATATTGCCTCTTGGGTTATAATTTGGTGCTTTTGTAGTTCTATCATTAAATAGCTTTTTGAATCTTGCTATTTTTGAATCTGCGCTACCGCTTGTTGGAAGAAAGTTAGCTTCCAAGGAAGCAATATGAATTCTGAAAGTTATTGAACCAAATGGCGAACTTATGTTAACTCTTTGAAAGCCTCTTAAGTTTAAAACCTTTTCATTATCATTGGCAAAATTATAAAATGGTTGTCCGTTAGATGTGATAGTTTCTTTAGATCCTGAAAGCGATCCATTAACCAAAGATATTTTTCTCAAATTCATTGGCCAACCATTTGAATTAGTGAGACCGTTTGAAAATTGATTGTTATAATGTCTTTGAAAAAATGAATTCCCTCTGTTGTTAGGCATTCCTTGAGAAGTTGTTTGCGCATTTAAAAAATTCTGATTTACCAGATGATAGCTTGATCCTTCTCTGTGGAATTCGATTAATTGTTGCTGTGCTGCCGGTGAAGACAAATCTTTTTCATAAAAAGCTTTAGCTTCGTGACTACTGTTTTTTACTAAATTTAATAATGCTTGATCTCCTAAAGGTATGTTAGCTCCAAGATGTGGGCTGTCAATGCTTACCCATAAATAAGTGTTGTGGGGGATATTGTTTTTCTCCATATATGCTAATGCATATCTTGAAATTTGTCCTCCCATGCTAGGACCAATAACAGCAATATTGTTAGTGCTACCATTATTGATTAATAATTGTTTTGTTTGAATTAATAGTTTTACTAATGCCATTGCATTGCTTTCTATATAGTAGGCTCCACCATCAATTGAAACTGTTTGACCATTTTGTAAATTGGTTGTAGTGTATTTTGGGTGATTGACCATGATTACGTCATATCCTAAAAGGCGTAACTCAGGGAGTAGGAGCTTTTTAGATGGGCCGTTATAATACTCCATTAAATCAACCATAGCTCTATGTTTCTCTGAATCAAATACACCATTGGTAGTGTTTCTTGCAGCACAATCGGGAATATTTTCACAATCACAGTCTTCAATCTTGCGTTTGTCTCCGGGATCAAAACCATCAATAATGATTATTGGTTTTCTTATTTTTTTATCCGTATTGGTATTGCCATAAAATACACGATAATCAATCTTTGCCTTTATTGTTGGATCTCCGGCAACATAACCGGTAAATGGAATATCAGCTTGTAATTGAAAGTCTTGTTTGTAAGGATCAGTGGCGAAACAGCCTGCCGTGGCATCTCTTGAAGTACTATCAACAAATTGAAAGAAAATTTTACCATATGTTGTGAGAGTCGTATTATCAGAATAGGTAATAGTGAACGTGCTTATTTTTTCACCACTACTCGTGTAGTTCACCGTTATGTTTTGATTGGTTAGTAGTTGAGAGCTAATTAAAGTTCTATTTATGCCATCACCAAAATTAGCCACTAAAGTTTTGATGTTTTTAGTTCCATTCTTGAAGTATAAATCATTCCTGATTTTATAAATTACAGAGGTACCGGAAACATAATCTTTGGTTGGCGCTATAATACTGGTGTTTAGCATGTAAAAAGGAACCTTACCACTAATTTGGACAAATTTGTTTGTTGAAGTATTGAATGTTAAACCTCCTTGACTAGGATTGTCTTCATTATAATTCAAGATGTGATACTGAGTATTCAATATGGATAAATCAACTTGATTTTCGGCAGTAGTTGTGGCAATTAGATTTTTGAAATTATCGAGTGTCGTGAATTTTGTGCCATTACTTGCGCGATTCATTTCATCAAGCGCTTGTTGGAAATAATTAAAGTTTGCAGTATTAAAGTTTGTTGTAGAATTAAAGTTATAAATATTAGCTATTTGTATAACTCTTTCGTAAATGATACCACTAGTTACACTAGTTTGATTGATGTTCGACAGTTGCTGGTCTAAACTTATGTTTTCTCCGGCAGGAATAGTTTGAGAATTAGCTTCAAGAAATAGAAATGAAGCTAGCAGAAAATAATAGAATTTTTTCATACTTTTGTTTGCTTTTGGGTTAGTAAAATTGTTTTATTAATCTAATTTCGGGTTGCTATTCCACTAGCAACCCTTTTTTTATGGGAAAACTATATTTGGTAAAGTGTAGCCATTTATATCGAATCGACCATTGGTTATTTCTATAATATCTTCCGGATTACTAGAGTTTTTAACACGACAACTGAATGTGCCTGAGACTATTCCGTTTGTAAAATCATATCGTGTGATTTTAATTGTTCCTGAGTTTTCAAAAGACCGGTAATATTGATAACTATTTGTTGATTTATTAAATACTTTACAATGTAAATAAGTGTGATTTAATCCGTCAACATTACTCATTCCGTTTGATTCGTTAATAATATAATCTGCTACTCCAATCTGATATAAATTATGAAGGTGTATTAACATACGAGTTGTTTTTTCACTCTTGTAATCTCTTATATCGATTTCATTATAAGCACCCTCAGGATAACCTCCTAAGTAACTTAGCCCAGGATCATTTCCAGACCAAGTTCCGGTGCCATCTCTCGGAATAAATAGTTTGCCGTCTATTAAGCATCCAAACGTATTGGCTCCTGTGTGGGTAATTTCAGGCAATAGTGATTCTGGATTACTGTTTGAATCCTCATTGGAGCATCCCGCTACAATAGTGAGTAATAATAAGGTTATTAATTTTTTCATAGGTATTGTTTAAATGTTAATAATGATTTATTCTGTTATCAAAATAAGTTTATGTGAGCGAAATGATTTCATTCACTCAAACGATAAGATTTTGTTTTAAACAAAATTCTAATCTCTATCATTAAATGAATTGTAGTTTAGAGTAAACAATCTTATCGTATTATCTATAAGTATGATAGATCTATATAAGACTAAAGTGGTAAACGTCTTAAAAGGACTGAATTGAAATTTTGTATTTCAAATATAGTAGAAAATTATTACAAATAAAATAAATTTCTTATATTTTTCATTCTTTAGATTTGTATCCTTCAATAAGATAACAAGTTATGCAAAGAAAAATAAAAAATACACCTACATATATTTTATGATTTAACAAATTAAATCACTCAAAATTATTTATATTTGTAGTAAATTTCTATTTAATTTTAAATAATTTTAAACCGAAAATGAATAAATTATGGAAATTGGAATTAAGATTAAGCGGTTAAGAGAACGTGCCAAAATTTCTCAAATGGAGCTTTCAACGGTTTTGGGGATTTCACAAACTAAACTTTGTAATATTGAAAGCAATGAAGATAAATCGATTGATTTTATCTTGATGAATAAAGTTTGCCACTATTTCAAGGTAGGATTCAATTATTTTTTGGAAGAGATATCAGAGTTTGAGGATCAAAAGAAAAATGGATTATCGAATAGTGATTGGCAAAACAATTTTCCGGAACGTATAATTGAGCAAATTAATGCTTTGATAGTGGACAATAAAGTAAAGGAAAAACAAATTGAAGAATTGTTGGCGAAAATTGCTGAATTGCAAAGCAAAAAATGACTGCTCGAAAAGCAATTCTCTTTAATAATATATGCTCAAAAGAACTTTCTTCTCTGAACCATCCAATATTTTTTCAAGTCGGTTGAAGAATTTTTCATTCACCATTGGACAACCTAAACTATTACAAATAGGTTCCAAAGATTGTTCATAAGGCACTTTACTGTAGTAATGTAAGACGATATAACGGTCAAAAGCCTTGCTGTTGGTTTTGTCTAAACCATATAATTTATAAGCCTTCCCGAACTTTCCAACATAATGATGTCCAATGGAATATTTACCTAAAGAAGTAGTATTTGAATCGGGAACATTACTAAATTTCAGTTGACCTTCGATTCCGGTTTCTGAACCTGAACCATGCGCAACCAAACCTTGGTCTACAATCGTGCTTTCTTTTAAATTATAAATAAAAAAGCGATTTTTTCCCGAATTAATTTTCATGTCGATAAAGAAGGCAACTTCCTGATTGTACTGAGTGTTTTTTGAAACAAAAGCCTTGATGCTGTCAACTTGTTTTTTCAATCTTTCATTAGTGAGGTTACTTTTAATATGATTTGATGTAGTCATACTGACCTTCTTTTTAAGTCCAAAATGATATCCAAAACAAAGCACCATAATTGTAAAACAGCCCAGAAATATTTTCTTCATACCAAATTTATTCGACTACCAATTTAGATTGAAAATAGTTTCCATTTAGACTTTTTACTTCCACTAAATACATTCCTTTGGCTATACTTGAAATATTTATGGAATTGATTTCGCTGTCAATAAGATCTTGACTTAAAATGGTTTTGCCTGATAAATCGATTATTTTTACTGATTTTAGTCCGATAGTACTATCATTTTTCAGAAACAAATCTGTTTTAGCAGGATTAGGATAAAGGCGAATATTATTTTGAGTAAAGGTATCCGTGTCTAATGAAGTATCAATCAATTTGTAAATGGTACCACCATTCGCGACATATAATTCTCCGTCTATGTCTTCTCCAAAAGTGGTAATGGTACTTGGAGCATTGTAAGCCCAAGTGAGGTTGCCCAAAGCATCAATCCATCCTATTTCTGCAGTACAATAATCAGCAAAGAAATATTTATTGGCAAAATTCGGATAAGTAGCTCCGGTATAAAAATAACCACCGGTTATCGAACACCTGCCGGTTGAACCATGTGTGTAAACTGAAATAGGTGCTACGGTATTGGCATAAGTCGGACAGCTTCCTGAATTGTTGTATGCAACGTTGCCTTCATAACAACGCCATCCATAATTTAAAGCCGTATTGGGTAAAGGTGAAGCGGTTTTATTAACTTCTTCTATGGCATTTTGTCCTACATCTGCAATCCATAAATCACCATTCAAACGGTTAAAAGAAAACTTCCAGGGATTGCGCAAACCTATTGCCCAAATTTCATCGTTACCGGCAATACCAACATAAGGATTGGTTGGCGGAATTCCATAAGGAGAAGCCGAATCGACATCGATTCGCAACATTTTCCCTAAATTTTCATTGATGTTTTGTGATCTATTTCCCGGATCGCCACCACTACCGCCGTCACCCGTTCCTATATATAAATAACCGTCGGAACCAAATTTTACAGAACCACCATTGTGATTGCCGAATGGTTGCGATATGGTCAATAAAACTGTTCCACTGGAAGCATCCGCTATGTTTGGATCAGTTGAAACCGTATAACGAGCAATTACGGTAGCGCCATCACTGGCACGAGTATAATTCACATAAAAGTAACCATTAGTAGCATAATTGGGATGAAAGGCTAAACCTAATAAACCTTGCTCGAAACCGCTACTGTTTATTATAGTGGATAGATTGATAAAGGGCGTTGCATTAACCGTTCCATTGGCATTTATAATTCGGATTAAACCGCCTTGTTGCACCACAAACAATCGAGCATCATTGGCCGGATGAGCGATTTCAACCGGTGAAGAAAACCCTGTGGCAAAACTTTGAAGCCCTATAGTTTGGGCGAAAGAACAAATGGTCAGAAGACCAAAAAAGAAAAGGAATAGCTTTTTCATAGTAGGTTGTTTTTTATTTCATACAGTTCGACCTTCGGTCTCGAGTGGTAAAGTTAGAAATAAAACCATTACAATCAAAAGGTTATAAAAAAACGCAACCGGAAATGACTGCGTTTAAGATGAAAAATATTAATTGAGTTGTTGTAATACAGTTTTAAATTCTGCTACAGATGTCTTTTTGAGTTCTAAACCAATAGTAGCATCTTTATCAATTACAATTTCTTTGGTGGCAAAATACACTTCGTTTTCTACACAACTAAAAGCCATGAGTGTGGCTTTTCTGCCAACGGGAATTCCACCTAAAATTAGTTTGTTGTTTTTATCGATGTAACCCGACATGATAGAATTAATGTCTTTAAAAACCAATCTGATTTCGGGTTTGTATTTTAAATCGATGTCGACCAATAAATCGGTTTTGTCTTTTATTTCATAGAAACGATCGCAGTTGATCCAGCCTAATTTTGTTGAGGTTAAAATGGTTGTGCTTATCGCTTTTACTTTTTCTGTGTCGGTTGTGGCTCTATTAAAAGATTTTTTTTTAGGGCTTTCTCCATATACAGTATCTCTTTGAGTTCTGCCATCCGAATAGAAAACAGCATAAGTTGACCAATTTTCTTCTTCTGTTGTTACAAAGTTATCGTTTGTATTCCAATCAACTGTCTTGTCCTCTTTGGGGTAACCATAAAATGTTTGCATGTCATTCGGATTGTCTTTAGAAGCAAACTCAAGGGTTATTTCAGCACCTTTTTTAAGTTGCAATTCATCGCCTTTGGAAGTAGCTTTGATGTAAACCATTCCGCCACTTTCGAGCATTATACCGTTTGACATTGTATGTAAATTTGCCGCTACAGCATCCGATTTTTTGTAAAATTCTTGAAGCTCAATATCGATTTTACCAATGGCAAATTTCCCGTTGGCTTTTTTTAATGAATTTTTAGGAATGGTAATTTTTGTACCTTCTTTACCGGTAATCGTAATGACTTCGTTCGATTTTCCTGTGAAAAATTGACTTTCCTTTTCGAATTGGTTAAAAATAGTATTGGTGTATTCTTTTTCAGTGAAGACAAAAGTGATTTCCACTCTTCGGTTTTGCTGTTTGCCGGTTTCGTTTGCATTTTCGGCTACAGGTTTGTTTTCTCCGTCAAATTTTAATTGGATTTTTTCCCCAGGAATACCTTGGGATACCAAATAATTCAAGACTTCATTCGCTCTGTTTTTCGACAAAGTGATATTGTATTTCGAATGACCATCAGCATCAGTATTGCCGTTTAGCTCAACCGATTTTAATTGGCTGACCTCCAGTTTTGAAACGACAGCTTCCAATTTTGACTTTGCATTATCGGTTAAAAAGAATTTATCATAATCAAAAAGTACGGTTTCTTTGAGGTTTTGCGCAAAGCCAACGGCAGAAACCAAGAAGGCTAATAAGACTAGTCTTTTCATGATAATTAAATTATGGTCATATTACTGAGAGCAATTATAACGCAAAAAGGTTGGAATTAGTATTGTAATTTTTAAAAATCAAAATCGTCTACGCTTAAACTATCATTTTGAACGGCAATGGGTTTTTGTTTGAGGTACATTCTTGCCGGTCCTGAGATATCTAAGGCAAAATTGCCAATGGTATCGCTGACCGTAATAAGATTTCGTTTAAACATCAATCGCATCAGAAAATCGTTTTGCTGTTGGGCATAAGGTTTGAGTTTTTCGGTATTCTCTAAACGCGACATGAAGCCTTTAGGTTTTGGGATAATACTGGCCAAGAACAAGCACTGGTTCACATTTAAATCCTGAGGCATTTTGTTAAAATAAAAACGGGAAGCTTCACCAATGCCATAGATATTTGGTCCCCATTCGATAATGTTGAAATACACTTCAAGCATGCGTTCTTTGGAACTGATGCGGTTGTTTTCCAGGATGTAAACCAATAAGATTTCTTCCAGTTTTCGAGACAAGGTTTTTTCACGAGTTAGGAATACATTTTTGACCAATTGCATGCTAATCGTACTTGCGCCACGGGTGAATTTTTTGGTTTTAATGTTCTTCACAATCGACTGTTTGAAAGCCGAATTGATGAACCCGCGATGCTCAAAAAAAGACGGGTCTTCACTAGTCAACACGCATTTTCTAAGGTAAGGCGAAATGGCCGACAACGGCGTATAATTGTAGTTGGCGTTCCCAACAACGATTGGTCTTTGCGCCACGCCTTTGTCAATGGCACGATAGGTAAATTCGCCATTGATTTTATTTAAATCGGCTTCGCCATATTTGATAATTTTCAAACCTTCGGGCTTTAGACGGCTGTCAAAAATGATATCGTTCGGTTTGTGATCATTGTATTCAAAATTCAGTGCATAACTGAAATTGCCTTGCGCTTCCATGCCTTCAAAATGGCGAAATAAACCAGTGGGTAAAGAAGTAATAAAGTCATTCGCTTTCATTTTCGGAATGGTCAATTTGAACGCATAGACTTTGTCTTTTTCATTGGTGTACGAAATATAAGGCTGGCATTTAATACTGTTCAATTGCACAATCGAAGTACTATCCAAAGCCATAAATCGAGGACCAACAATCCAACGATAATCAAATCGTGCGTTTTGAATTACTACATCTTTGCTGGCAATTTTGGGATGATTGACCATCAAATTCTGGATAGAGGAATAACCGTCAATGTGTAACTCACCACTGTCCATTGAAAGATTTTCCAAGTTGAAATGAATCGATTTAAAACCGGCTTTCAGGTTGAATTTTTTGTCTAAATAAGGAATGCGTATCGTGTCACTTTTTGGATTGAAAAACGCTAAATCGGCTTTTCGGTCTCTCGGATCGGCAAAACCGTTAATCGCCCATTGTTGTGAAAAACCATCAGAAGTCACTTGAATCAAAGTGTTGAGTTTTTTATCGGCTAAAGCCAATTGATTGAAATCAAAAATTACTTTATTGCCCTTATCATCAATCTTAAAAGCAAATCCTTTAACATGCATGTCCGTTGGCACCAAATCCATTAAATTAGAGGATATTCTGTTTAAAAGTTTGGCATAATTGATTTCCGAATTGACACTTTTCTCTTTTTTGGAACGCAGAAAAGCGTCAAAGTTGCTACCGTTTTTGGTTTTCACCAATTGAACATACCCTTTATTGATTTCGAGTTTGCCCAGCTGAATATCGCCGACCAATAATTTCCAAAAACTAACACTCGTTTTCAATTCGTCTATGCGAACCAAAGTGTCTGCGTCTTTTGGCACTAAAGTAATTCGTTGGAATTCGAGATTCGTTAAACCGTGAAATTCGGCTTTGGCAATGTTTAAACGGCATTGATAATCGCGTTCCATTTTAGCATCAATGCGATGAATGACTTTCTCTAAAAGGGTATTTCGAAAAGCAAAAACCAAAGCAATTCCAAGCAGTATAAGAATACCACATATTTTAAGAAAAAGGAATACTTTTTGTTTTTTTGTTTTCATTACTCAGCTTTGTCAACTTCTAAACCAACACCAAGGACATTCGGCAAATAAGGGCCTTTAAAACGGTTCGAAACAGTAATTTTATAGTTTCCTTTTAGGAGTTTTATCTTTTCTTTAATCTTATAAATCAAGTCGCAAATATCACCGCTACAATTCGCCAATTGTTCTCCTTTGTCATTTTTGATAGCCAAATCGATAGCGATATTTTCCTTTTTTCCATCCGGACTTTCAATACTGAAATTAATGGGAACATTGGCAAATTGATAATCATACACATGACTAAAATGAAATTTTATATCATACAAAAGGGTATCGTTGTCAACGGTAAATTCGTAAGTCTTAGTCTCGGATTGAGGCCATCGGTTGTTTTCCGCTGATTTGTAAAATTTACTGTAAATGCCTGATGGTTCACAAGATATTAACATAACAAATAGAAAACAGAAGAGTAAAAGTTTGGTTTTCATAAGCGATAGATTACTTTACTTATAAACGTGTTTTCTATTATTTTAGTATAATTTTGAATAATTAATTACCCAAACAACTGCTCAACGACTTCTTCAATTTTAGAGACTAAAACCACTTTGATTCCCGGAAATTTAGTGGCAATTTTATTGTATTTAGACACAAAAATGGTCGAAAAGCCTAATTTTTCCGCTTCTTGAATGCGTTGTTCAACACGATTCACCGGACGAATTTCGCCCGACAAACCCACTTCTCCCGCAAAGCAAACATCCTTGCCCACAGCGATATCTTCATTGGAAGATAAAATTGCCGCTACAACCGCTAAATCTATCGCAGGATCATCGACAGAAATGCCACCGGTAACATTTAGGAAAACATCTTTAGTGCCTAATCGGAACCCGGCGCGCTTTTCCAATACGGCCAAAATCATGTTTAATCGTTTGGCATTGTAACCTGTCGTACTTCGTTGTGGCGTTCCATACACTGCTGTAGAAACCAAGGCTTGAATTTCTATCATTAACGGTCGCATGCCTTCCAAAGTAGAAGCAATCGCGGTTCCGGACAGTTCTTCTTCTCGGTGCGAAATTAAAATCTCTGATGGATTGGAAACTTCTCTTAAACCGGAACCTTGCATTTCATAAATACCCAATTCAGCTGTAGAACCAAATCGGTTTTTGAGCGAACGTAATATTCGGTACACGTGATTTCTGTCGCCTTCAAATTGTAAAACGGTGTCAACCATGTGTTCCAAAATCTTGGGTCCGGCGATGTTGCCGTCTTTGGTAATGTGACCAATTAAGATCACCGGAATATTGGTTTCTTTGGCGAATTTTATCAGTTCAGCAGTAGTTTCTCTGATTTGAGAAATACTTCCGGCGGTCGATTCAATATAATCCGTGTGCAAGGTTTGAATTGAATCGATGATGACAATATCGGGTTCGGTTTCTACGATGTGACGGAATATATTTTGGGTTTTGGTTTCGGTTAAGATGTAGCAATTGTCACTGTTCGGATTGATTCTTTCCGCACGCATTTTGATTTGCTTCTGACTTTCTTCGCCCGAAACATATAAAGTTTTATAAGGTAGTTTTAGAGAAATTTGAAGCAGTAATGTGCTTTTTCCGATGCCCGGTTCACCACCTAAAAGGATCAACGAACCCGGAACAATGCCGCCACCGAGTACGCGATTTAATTCGCCGTCAGTCGTGTCCATTCGCACTTCTTGCGTCGAATCGATTTCTTTGATTCTAAGCGGTTTTGAAACTCTTTTTGAGTCGGAAGTATCGGGTTTCCAGCTCGATTTTTCTTCTTTTTGAATAATCTCTTCGGCTATGGTATTCCATTCTTTACAGGAATTGCATTGGCCTTGCCATTTGGCGTATTGGGTACCACAATTTTGACAAAAAAATGTAGTTTTGAGTTTCGACATTTAGGCTATATTTATTCTGATTTTTTCTCTTCGGTTGGTGTTTCTGCCGGAGCATCTGTTGGCACTTCTTCTGTTGGAGGAGTTTCTTCAATTACTTCTTCTTTTTTGTTTTTCAAAGCGCCTTTCAAAGCATCGGCTCTTTCTAGCATCATGTCTTTGGTCAAATCACCGATTTCTTCTTTTTGGAAAGCGGCTTGGTAACTTTTTATCGCTCTTTTGGAATCGCCCGTTTTTTCATATTGTTGTGCCAAATGGTAATCCGCTAACATCGATTTCGGGTAATTTTTTCGGGCCAATTGAGCCAATTCATCAAACTCGACATACGCTTTGTTTTTTAAAATAGCCGCTTCAATGGCTTTGAAATCATTGATCCTGATTTGTAATTTTAGACCTAAAGATTGTTCCAAAACCGCATATTTGTCAGCTAAATATTTGACATAACCCGAAGGTAATACGGCAATTTTCTCCTGAAATTCAACCGTAGAAATCGGTTGGTAAACCGCAAAAATTTGGTACAAAGCACTCGGAATGGCATGCAAAACTAAAGAGTAATGCGAAGCGCCTTTGAACTCTTCATAAAGATAATTTAGTTTTGGATTCTTTACCAATTTGGCCGCAGCATCTAAAGCTTGAATACGGGTTTTCATTTTTTTCATATCACCTTCGGCTGTACAGTGGTAAAAGAAAGTCGTTTGTTGCATCGCTGCCAATCGTTCCGGAATTTGTTCTTCCATTCCGGCCGGAAGTTCAGGGCTCATAGAGATGTAAGCGTTAAATATGGGTTGGTCTTTGTATAAATAACAATTCAAAAAGGCTGCCGTCGTGTCTAAACCGGCTACGATTCTGAATGGCGCAGTGCGGAAGTTTTTTTGGATACTCGGAATCAATTCCATCCCGACAAATTCAAAGAAATCAGCTCCTTTTTCAGAAGGCAACCCGGTAGTTTCATCGAAAGTACAATCGGTTTCGCGTTCGTTATTTTTGTTTTGGCTAATAGCAACAACAATCACTTCAGGCAAATCATCCCAATAGTAGCCATAACTCAAAGCACCTTGAAAGGCATCAAAAAGAAATTCACCGTCAAAAAGGATTAGCAAAGGATATTTTTGCGTTTTGTTTTGGTCATAAGATGGTGGAAGTCCGATTTTTATTTCGCGGTCTTCGTTTAATTTTTGGGAAGTTATGGTGTCTGTGATTGTTCTTTGTGCAAATAAATTGCCCGAACAAACAAACAGTAATAGAAAAAACAGTTGTTTCATGAAAATGGTTTTTTTGGTTGAATAGAAATCGTTGCTAAAATGATTAGCAAGATAGTAAATTATTTTTTTCTATTGAACACCGGAAGCAAAACATAGGAAATCAGTCCGAGAAGAATGGCTAAGATAGTTTGCGAGGTCCAAACCAGCCAACCAAAGGCAATTCCAATATCATTTGAAATACCGTAAAGCGAGAAAATTAAAGCGATAGAAAAAGGATAAGCACCTAATCCACCATTGGAAAAACCAACAGCCAAACTCCCAAAAATGAAGCCCATAATAACGATGTCAAAGCTGATTTCAGAAGTTTCGGGTAAAGCAAATATGGCAATGTAGAACATCGTCAGGTAGGAAATCCAGATAAAAAAAGAGTGAAAAAGGTATTCCCATTTTGATTTCATTTTCACCACAGTTGTCATGCCTTCAATCAATCCCGATAGTTTCTTCTTTAGTTTTAGGATGATTGGCCATTCAGCATAAATCCAAATCAGCAAAAAAATGATGCCTAAAATTACAGCCGCAACACCGTAATAGATTAACGATTGTAATGAGACATTTTTACTTAATAGGAACTTATAAATTTCGTCAAACTGAGAAACAAATCCAATAAAGACAAACAATAAGAAAATCAACAAATCAACAATTCTCTCGGCAACAATGGTTCCAAAAGCTTTGTCAAAAGGTACATTTTCATATTTTTTCAAAAGAGCGGCACGAGAGATTTCGCCTGAACGCGGTACCGTTAAGTTGACCAAATAAGAAACACTTACGGTAAAGAAATTGTTGTAAAATTTGGTGTGGTAGCCCAAATGATTCAAGGCAAATTTCCAGCGATAAGCTCTTGACCAGTAGCCAACACAGGCAACCAATAATGACAGAAAAATATAAGAGTAATTCGCTTTCTGAAAACTCTCTTTTATTTTGTCAATTTCGTCAGGTTTTAACGTGGTGTATTGATAGTAAATAATAGCGACTCCTATGAAAAGAGGAATAAGAATAGTCAGCCATTTACGAATTTGATTTTTCAAGTGATTTAGGTCAAAGAATTGTCTTTTTCATTGGGAAAAACCAACCAAGGTTTGAAGGTTTTGGCTTCTTCGAAATCCATTAAAGCATACGACATGATGATGATGATGTCGCCTTTGTGTACTCTTCTGGCGGCCGGACCATTGAGTGTAATATCACCTGAATTTTTAGCTCCCGGTATAACATAAGTGTCAAAACGTTCGCCATTGTTGACGTTAACTATAGATACTTTTTCACCTTCAATCAGGTTAGAAGCTTCCATTAAAGTTTGGTCAATGGTGATGCTTCCGACGTAATTCAAGTCGGCTCCGGTAACTTTTACACGATGAATTTTCGATTTTACTACTTCAATTTGCATGGGGCAAAGTTAAATTAATTTAGTGATATGGTGTCAATCAATCTAATATTGTTGATAAAAACTGCGATAAAAGCGCGGTATTTTTTGGTTTTGTTTTTTCGAATACATGGTAACAAAGTGGCTTCATCCGCTATTTGGAAATACTCTAAGGCAAAGTTTTGGTTTTTCTCAAAGGTTTTTTTGACCCAAATTGTTACTTCGGTTGCTGATTTTGTAGCGAATAGTTTTTTGGCATGCGAAATGGTTTTAAAGATGATTGCTGCTTCCTTTTTCTCGGTTTCGGATAATCTTTCGTTTCTTGAACTCATGGCTAATCCGTTCGCTTCTCTGTAAATAGGACAACCAATAACTTGTACTGGCATTTGTGCTTTCTCAACCATTTTTTTGACAATCTGCAGCTGCTGAAAATCCTTTTCGCCAAAATAAGCATTTGTTGGTTTTACAATTTCGAAAAGTCTTTTTACGATGGTTCCAACGCCATTAAAATGACCTGGACGAAATTGGCCTTCCATTTGGTTTTCCAAACCATCAAAATCAAAAGGTTGGGAAACGGTATTGCCTTTGTAAATGTCATCTACACTTGGTGCGTAAACGATTATTTTATCTGAAACGGTTTTTATTTTTTCGATGTCAGCGTCTAAAGTTCTGGGATATTTGGCTAAATCTTCCGGATTGTTGAACTGCGTCGGATTGACAAAAATACTGATCACCGTGATTGAATTGTTGGTCACGGCTTCGGACAGCAAAGACAAATGTCCTTGATGAAGTGCGCCCATAGTAGGTACAAAACCAATGGTGGTTGCTGTGTTTGAAACAGAAGCTAAGTGAGCAACTAATTCATTTTGATTGTTAAAAATGAGCATTGGCTTTCGGTAAATGAGTTGCAAACTTACTATTTTCATAAATAACTGCATAAATTTTTGTACTTTTGCCTGTTTTTTATTGCCAATAAATAAAGTAAAATAGATTATGGAAGATAAGAGGATATTGTATGTATCATCTGAAGTGGTGCCTTATCTGGCTGAGAATGAGGTTTCTTTAATGTCGTATGACGTTCCTAAAATGGTTAATGATCAAGGCGGGCAAATAAGAATATTTATGCCAAGATATGGAAATATCAATGAAAGAAGGCATCAATTACACGAGGTTATCCGATTGTCAGGAATGAATTTAGTAGTTAATGATTTGGATATGCCCTTGATTATCAAAGTGGCTTCTATTCCAAAAGAGAGAATTCAGGTTTATTTTATTGATAATGATGAATACTTCAAGCGAAAAGCTACGTTCAGCGATGAAGATGGCGTGATGTATCCTGATAATGACGAAAGAGCTATTTTCTTTGCCAAAGGCGTAGTGGAAACCGTTAAAAAACTAAATTGGGTTCCCGATATTATTCACGTTCACGGTTGGATGGCCGGTTTGTTGCCGGTTTACATGAAGCACTACTATAAAGATGAAGCTTTGTTTTCGGATACTAAAATTGTGACTTCGGTTTATGGTCAGTCTTTTGACGGCACTTTAAATACGGAAATGATTAACAAAATTAAGTTTGATAACATTCCGCATGACGCTATCCAAGATTTAGAATTGCCTAACTATGAAAACCTAATCAAGTCTTCTGTGATGCACTCGGACGCCGTTATTATTGCCTCTGAAAACCTGTCTTCAAGTTTAACAAAATTTATAGAATCTTCAGGAAAACCTTTTTTACCTTTCGCCTCGAAAGACAAATTTTCAGAAGCATATACCAATTTCTATAAGGAGATGCTTCCTTAAAAATAATTATTAAGATTTATGTTTAAAAAATCCTATTTACAACAGATTTTATTTGGCTTTGCAGCCGTTTTGCTTTTTGCTTCCTGTGACAAAGACTTTAACGAATTAGGAACAGATATTGTTGGTGATGATCATTTTCTTTTTGAAAGATACACCGATGCGTCTGTGAAAGCTTACAATCAAAAATTGGGCCCGATTTCGTCTAATAATTTACCCATAAATCCACTTGGGTTTTATAATAATCCTGCTTTTGGGACAACCCAGGCCAATTTTGTGACCCAAGTTGAATTAGACAGCGAAAACCCAACCTTTAACAATGTTGATCCTGAAAATTATGATATTGACCCGACAGTAATTGACAGTATCATTTTAAATATTCCTTATTACAGTAAGGTGGAAGAAGTAGAAGAAGTTGAAGTTGATGGTGAAACAGAAATACATACTACCTATAAATTGGATTCAATTTACGGTCCGGAAAATTCTAAATTCAAATTAAGTATTTATCAATCTAATTATTTTCTAAGAGATTTAGATCCTAGTCAATCCCTTGGTGAGCGTCAGCTTTATTATACGGATATGGATAGTGACATAGACAACAATAAGATTCCGATTTTATTGAATGACGCACCTCTTTCAGGCAATAATGCTAATGGGCATGAGAATACTCAGTTTTATTTTGACAAAAGAGAGCACAAAACTTCAGCTTTGAATAACGCAGAACCGCCCGTGTCAGTAGATACGAGGTTCGCGCCTTCTATGCGTTTGCACCTAAACAAAACCGTTTTCACTAATTTACTTTTGAATGCCCCAAGCGGACAGTTGGTTAACAATGCCGTGTTTAAAAATTATTTTAGAGGATTGTATTTCAAGGTGGAGAATGGAAATCCGGGACAAATGGCTATGATGAACTTCCAAGGTGGGAAAATCACGGTTTACTATAATGAGGACCTTAAAAAGACAGTTGACAATGTCACTACATTTGAAAGACAATTCAAAACACTCACTATGAGTATGACCGGGAATACCGTTAGTTTGCTTAATAATTCTAATGAAAATGTTGATTATTTAACAGCGGCCAATAGTAGTCAAGAAGCTTCTAAACTTTATTTAAAAGGAGGACAAGGTTCTGTAGCTGTTATTGATGTATTTGGAGCTGATGCTGATAACAACGGAATTGCAGATGAAATAGAAGCTATTAAAGCGAATGGCTGGTTGATTAATGAAGCCAATCTTACTTTTTACATTGATAGAACAGCCATGTTAGATGCCAGATCAGTAGAGCCTGATCGTATCTTTTTGTATGATTTAAACAACAGAAAAACATTGGTTGATTATATCTTTGATTCTTCTTCCAGTTCTTTTAATCCTAAACTTAGTAAGATAGTTCATGGAGGACTTATTGAAAGAGAAGATGTTGAAAATGGTAGAGGAATTAAATATAAAGTCAGAATTACTAATCATCTGAGAAATATGATTGCAAATGATTCGACTAATGTAAGGTTAGGGCTTTCGGTAACGGAAACCATTAATAATATTGGTTTTTCTAAGTTGAGAACGGCTAACGTTACTACTGGATACGCTCCAAGTATGTCTGTTTTGAGTCCGACAGGAACCATATTATATGGTACTAACATTCCTGTTGGGGATCCAAATTACGACAAGAGATTAAAAATTGAAATTTATTATACAAAACCTGATTAATACTTAAAGTTATGTGTGGAATTGTTGGCTATATTGGTTACAGAGAAGCGTACCCAATAGTAATAAAAGGTTTGAAAAGATTAGAATATCGTGGCTATGACAGTGCCGGGATTATGCTTTGTGACGGTAAAGATGTCAGCATAGCTAAAACCAAAGGAAAAGTTTCTGATCTTGAAGAAAAATCAAAAGGATTAGCAACGTCTAAAGCCACAATCGGAATGGGTCACACCCGTTGGGCAACCCATGGTGTTCCAAATGATGTTAACTCTCACCCACATGTTTCCAATTCGGGCAATTTGGTAATTATCCACAATGGAATCATAGAAAACTATGAGCCGTTAAAAAAAGAATTGCTGAAAAGAGGTTACTCTTTTACCTCTGACACTGACACAGAGGTGTTAATCAATTTAATTGAAGAGGTTAAGAAAAAGGAAAACATTAAATTGGGGAAAGCAGTACAGATAGCCTTAAACCAAGTAGTTGGCGCTTATGCCATCTGTGTTTTTGATAAAGAAAAGCCGGATGAAATTGTTGTAGCCCGATTGGGAAGTCCATTGGCTATTGGCGTTGGACAAGATGAATTTTTTATCGCTTCTGATGCTTCACCATTTATTGAATACACTTCTAATGCCATTTATTTAGAAGATGAAGAAATGGCAATTGTAAGATTGAACAAGCCTTTAAAAATCAGAAAAATTAAAGACGATACATTAGTAGATCCTTATATTCAAGAACTTCAAATGAATTTGGAGCAAATTGAAAAAGGCGGTTACGATCATTTCATGCTAAAAGAAATCTACGAACAACCTAATGTAATCAAAGATACTTACCGTGGAAGATTATTAGCCAATCAAGGGATCATCCAAATGGCGGGTGTAGAAGATAATCTTGAAAAATTCCTTCACGCCCAAAGAATATTAATCGTAGCCTGCGGGACTTCATGGCATGCCGGACTGGTAGCGGAATATATTTTTGAAGAGTTCACTAGAATTCCTGTTGAAGTAGAATATGCTTCCGAATTTAGATACAGAAATCCAATCATAAATCCTACAGATGTAGTAATCGCAATTTCACAATCCGGAGAAACAGCCGATACTTTAGCAGCGATTAAGTTGGCCAAAGAAAAAGGTGCCTTTGTTTTCGGAGTTTGTAATGTGGTTGGTTCTTCTATTTCACGAGAAACGCATGCCGGAGCTTATACCCATGCAGGCCCGGAAATTGGGGTGGCTTCTACCAAAGCATTTACCACACAAATTACGGTGCTGACAATGATTGCTTTGCGTTTGGCTAAAGCCAAAGGAACGCTTTCTAATTCAGATTTCCACCGTTATTTACAAGAATTAGAAGTCATTCCGGACAAAGTAAAAGAAGCATTGGAAACCAATGATAGAGCGAAAGAAATTGCAGCGATATTCAAAGATGCACCCAATTGTCTTTACTTAGGAAGAGGCTATAATTTCCCGGTAGCTTTGGAAGGTGCGTTGAAATTAAAAGAGATATCATATATTCACGCCGAGGGTTATCCAGCAGCAGAAATGAAGCATGGTCCGATTGCGCTGATTGATGAGCAAATGCCGGTTGTAGTGATTGCACCAAAGCAAGGACATTATGATAAAGTAGTTAGTAACATTCAAGAGATAAAATCAAGAAGCGGTAAAATTATTGCCGTGGTGACTAAAGGAGATACACAAGTAAAAGAATTAGCGGATCACGTAATCGAAATTCCTGAAACTTCGGATGCTTTATCGCCTTTAATTACAACTATTCCATTGCAATTATTGTCTTATCACATTGCGGTAATGAGAGGTTGTAATGTTGACCAGCCAAGAAATTTGGCAAAATCAGTAACAGTTGAATAATTTTTTTACTACAAAAAACACAAAAAGGCGAGATTTATTCTCGCCTTTTTTTTGCTAATTATTTGTGATTAATTTAAAAGAATCTTCGTTTTGTATGTATGCATAGTATTTTTTTTAGCAATAGTGTCAAAAAGTTAATAAAACCTTAAAAAAGCCGGATGTTGTTGAATTATCAATATTCAAACCAAATAATTGATTATTGCTAAAATGATGACTATTTTTTTGAGGATGTAAAAAAAATATTTGTACTTTGGCTACATAAACCAACAAAATTTAAAACCAAATGAAGATTTATTTATTTATCCTTTCATTGTTTTTTTGCGGCATTACTTATTCGCAAACGTCAATATCTGGTTCGGTAAAAGACAGCAAAAACCAACCAATTCCTGGAGCCAATGTTAAAGTATCCGGTGAAAGTGCAGGAACAGTTACTGACAGTGATGGAAATTTCAGCTTAACCACTACCAAAAAACCGCCGTTTGACATTGAAGTGTCGAGTGTTGGTTATGGTTCTTCAACGGTTAGTGTAACTTCCAACAACCAAAAAGTAAGTGTTTCATTGTCAGAACAAGAAACACAATTAGATGAAATTGTAGTTTCTGCCTCGAGAACACCTGAGAAGGTAAGAGAATCTCCGGTAACTATCGAGAGAATGACTATCAGAGATATCAAAAAAACAGCATCGCCTACATTCTACGATGGCTTGGAAAATTTGAAAGAAGTTCAAATGAATACCAGTAGTATGTCGTTCAAATCAATCAATACTCGTGGATTTGCAACGGTAGCCAATACGCGTTTTATGCAATTGGTTGATGGTATGGATAACTCTTCACCATTGTTGAACTTCGTTTTAGGTAACCTTATAGGGGTTTCAGATATAGATGTGGCCAGCGTGGAATTGCTTCCGGGTGCGTCTTCTGCCTTATATGGTGCTAATGCCTTTAACGGAATTTTATTTATGAATAGTAAAAGTCCATTCAAATACCAAGGTATTTCTGCTTATGTTAAATATGGAGCCACCAGTCAAAAAGCGGCCGGTTCTAACGATTATAGAGATTATGGGGTAAGAGTAGCACATGCTTTTTCTAAGCATTTTGCGGCCAAAGCCAATTTCACTTACATGAAAGGTACCGAGTGGTGGGCAACAGATTACGATGACAGAACAGTTGACGGAAGAGACAGAAGTCACCACAATTATAATGGTATCAATGTTTATGGAGATGAAGCGTCAACCAATATCAAGAGTGTTGGACAAACATTGGTTGGATTAGGTTTACTTCCTGCCTCAGCTTTAAACTTACTCCCAAATGAAAACGTTTCAAGAACAGGTTATAACGAAGTAGATTTAACGGATAACGAAGTTAGAAATGCTAAAATTGATTTTTCTTTACACTTAAGACCTTTCGGAAACGAAAATCTTGAAGTAATTTGGCAAAGTAAATTCGGTTTCGGAAATTCTGTTTATCAAGGAGCGAATCGTTACTATTTGAATGGGTTTTCCATGCAACAACACAAATTAGAACTTACCGGGAAAAACTTTTTCGTAAGAGGTTATTTCACGACAGAAGATGGTGGAAGTTCTTATGATATGCTTTTCACCGGACTTAATATCAACAGGGCATGGAAGCCTGATGCTACTTGGTTTGGACAATATGCTGGTGCATATGTGCAATCTACTTTAGGTGGAGCAACACCATCTCAAGCTCACGCCAATGCAAGAAACGTTGCTGATACCGGAAGATTTTTACCGGGCACTCCTGAATTCCAAAATGCATTCAATCAAGTAACATCTAATCCTGACGTGTTATCCGGTTCAAAATTGGTGGACAATTCAAAAATTTACCATTCAGATGCTAATTATAACTTCAAAGATTTAATCAAAGTAGCCGAAATTCAAGTTGGTGGTTCTTACAGAAGATATGAGTTAAACTCTTTCGGAAGAATTTATACGGACACACCACAATTTGGCGGAATTAAGTATGATGAGTATGGAGTTTATACTCAGGTTCAGAAAAAATTAATGGAAGACCGTTTGAAATTTACAGGTTCTGTTCGTTATGACAAAGCTGAAAATTTTGACGGAAATTATTCGCCAAGAATTTCCTTAGTATACAGCGCGGGAGAAGCTAAAAATCATATTTTCAGAGGTTCATTCCAAACCGGTTTCCGTAACCCAACAACCCAAGACCAATATATTGGATTCAACGTAGGGAATGCTATTTTACTAGGTTCTGCACCGGATAACTTAACAAGATATATTGAAACACTTCCGGTAACTTCTCCTTTAGGACAAGCATTAGTTGGAGGAACAACAACAATTGATGGGAATGATGCTTATTTTAATTCTTACACAGCGCAATCTGCTCAAGCATTTGCTGCATTAGCACCAACTGATCCAATTGCGGCATCTGCATTATTGGTAAGAACTAATGTAGACTTAGTAAAACCTGAAACCGTAAAAGCATTTGAATTAGGATACAGAGGCGAAGTAAAAGGTTTTACTTATGATATCAATGGTTACTATAATATCTATAATGATTTTATCGGAAACTTAACCGTAGTGGCACCATTATACGGAACTGCACAAGACGCTCCTAATCCTTTATTAGGGCCAACAGATCCGGGAGCTCAATCAGTAGATGCCTTAGCTACAGGAAATACCAGAGCTTTTCAATTGTATACTAATACCGATATTGAAATCAAATCCTTGGGATTTGGAGTTGGAATATCAAAAAAATTACCAAAAAATTTCGAGGTTTCTGCTAACTACAACTACGCAGAGTTTGATTTTGATCAAGCGCAAGATCCAAGTTTCGAAGCCGGATTTAATACTCCTAAACACAGAGTTAAAGCCAGCTTCAGTAACGATAATTTATTCAAAAACTTTGGATTCAATGTAAGTGGAAGATGGAGTGATGAGTATTATTGGGAATCAACTTTCGCTGATGGGATGATAGATGCAGTAACTGTTATTGATGCACAAATCAGTTATGGTCTTCCGAGTTTAAAATCAGTTATAAAAGCTGGAGCAACGAACTTAGGTGGAAAAGAATACAGACAACTTATCGGGCCTGGATTAATTGGTCAACAATATTTCTTGTCTTTAACAATCAATCCATAATTCAAACCAAATTATTAAATTATAATAGTTATGATAAAAAATTTTAAATGGCTACTCTTGGTTTCCTTAACCTTTGTGGCATGTAATAGTGATGATGAATTTGTTGCTGATCCAAATTCAACAGACGGAACACCGCTTACGGCAGGAACAGCTGATTTCTCTAAATATGTTGCACTTGGGGATTCCTTTGCGGCAGGATTTTCAGATAATGCTTTATTTATGGAAGGACAAAAAAATTCATATCCAAATATTATTGCTTCACAATTTGCTTTAGTAGGAGGTGGTGAGTTTACTAATCCTTTTATGAATGATAACATTGGAGGATTTAGTTCTGGAGGGGCGCAAATATCAGCATATGGACCAAGATTGTGGTTCAATGCAGTTACTAGTAGTCCACTGCCGGTTTCCGGAGTTTCATCTACTGATATCTCTACGCATTTGTCGGGAAGTTTTAACAATATGGGAATTCCCGGTGCCAAAAGTTTCCACTTGACTTTTTCAGGTTATGGTAGCGTTGCAGGGAACCCTTATTTTGCTAGGTTTGCGTCGTCACCTACCGCTACAGTTTTAGAGGATGCCTTAGCTCAAGATCCAACCTTCTTTTCTCTTTGGATTGGAGGGAATGATGTCCTTGGTTATGCTACTTCAGGAGGGGTAAATCCTGCGGATATCACTGCTCCGGCTACATTTAATGCGGTATACAATTCAATTGTTGGTCAATTAGTTGCCGGCGGAAGAAAAGGCGTTGTGGCCAATTTACCTTACGTAAGTACTTTGCCTTATTTTACAACTGTACCACATAATCCGGTTCCGTTAAACGCCACTTCAGCTGCTCAGTTGAATGCTGGATTTGCTACGTACAATAACGGATTGTTGTTTGCGCAATCCAATGGATTATTGACTGCCGCCGAAGTGGCACAAAGAACCATTTCGTTCTCTGCTTCAAGCACTAACAGAGTTGTTATTGTTGATGAGTATTTAACCAATCTAACCGGTTTTGGTATTCCATCTTACCGTCAAGCTACCAATGAAGATTTAATCGTTTTACCGGCAAGAGCTTTTATTGGATCACTTGTAGGCGGGAATCCTGCTCAAATTAATGGGGTTTCGGTTCCGTTAGCAGACCAATGGGTGCTGTCTAAAAGTGAAATTTTAGAAGTTAAAACAGCAACAGATGCCTATAACCAAACAATACAATCTGCAGCCACAGCAAACGGATTAGCATTCGTTGACGCAAAAGTAGTTATGGATCAATTAAGCACTACAGGAATTGTTGCTAATAATTATACACTAACCTCGGCGTATGTTACAGGAGCAACTTTTTCTCTTGATGGAGTGCACCCAAGTCCTAGAGGTTATGCTTACATAGCTAACATCTTCCTGAAAGCGATTAACACAACTTATGGTTCTAATTTTAAAGGCGTAGATGTAGGGACTTACCGAATTTTATACCCACAAGATCCGGCTAATTTCTAATCAAGAATACTATAGAATATTCAAAACCACTGGCTTTTGCTAGTGGTTTTTTATTTTGATGAAGGCTTACTTTGCGTTTAATTGCTAATTCGTCAAAAAAATAAACAAAAAAACTCTACATAAATATTGATTTTTCGAAATAGAAATTTTACCTTTGCGCTCTGAAAAAAGAGGTGTTTTTCTCAAACCTAAATAGCTATTTAATAAATACATAAACAATGTCTAAAGCAATAGGAAAAGTTTCGCAAATCATCGGTCCGGTAGTTGACGTAGTATTTGATACTAAAGATGTTGAGTTGCCAAAAATTTACGACTCATTAGAAATCATTAACAAGAATGGTTCAATTTTAGTTCTGGAAGTTCAATCACACATTGGTGAAAACACAGTTCGTACGATTTCCATGGACTCAACCGACGGTTTGAGCAGAGGAACAGAAGTAAAAGCTACAGGTGCGCCAATTCAAATGCCAATCGGTCCAGATGTTTACGGACGTTTGTTCAACGTTATTGGTGATGCTATCGATGGATTAGGAGATTTGCCAAAAGCAGGAAAAGATGGAATTTCTATCCACAGACCAGCTCCGAAATTTGAAGATTTATCAACCTCTACAGAAGTTTTATTCACCGGTATTAAAGTAATCGATTTGATCGAGCCTTATGCAAAAGGGGGTAAAATTGGATTATTCGGTGGTGCCGGAGTAGGTAAAACGGTTTTGATTCAAGAATTAATTAACAATATCGCCAAAGGTCACGGTGGTCTTTCTGTATTCGCAGGAGTAGGAGAAAGAACCCGTGAAGGAAATGACTTGCTTCGTGAGATGTTAGAGTCAGGCATTATCAAATATGGGGAAGATTTCATGCACTCTATGGAAAATGGAGGATGGGATTTATCTAAAGTAGACAAACCGGGGATGAGAGAGTCAAAAGCTACTTTCGTATTCGGACAAATGAATGAGCCACCTGGAGCTCGTGCTCGTGTAGCTTTATCAGGATTATCTATCGCTGAGTATTTCCGTGATGGTGCTGGTTCTGATCAAGGAAAAGATGTATTATTCTTCGTGGATAACATCTTCCGTTTTACACAAGCAGGTTCTGAGGTATCCGCGTTATTAGGACGTATGCCATCTGCGGTAGGTTACCAACCAACATTGGCCACTGAAATGGGTGCGATGCAAGAGCGTATTACTTCTACTAACAAAGGTTCGATTACTTCTGTACAAGCGGTTTACGTTCCTGCGGATGACTTAACGGATCCGGCACCGGCAACAACCTTTGCTCACTTAGATGCCACAACGGTATTGTCTCGTAAAATTGCTGAGTTAGGTATCTATCCTGCGGTTGACCCATTAGATTCTACTTCAAGAATCTTGACTGCTCAAATCTTAGGTGACGAGCACTACAACTGTGCACAAAGAGTAAAAGAGATTTTACAGAAATACAAACAATTACAAGATATCATCGCCATCTTAGGTATGGAAGAATTGTCTGAAGAAGATAAACTTTCGGTATCAAGAGCACGTCGTGTACAACGTTTCTTGTCTCAACCTTTCCACGTAGCGGAGCAGTTTACCGGTATTCCTGGAGTATTGGTTGACATTAAAGAAACCATCAAAGGATTTAACATGATTATTGATGGTGAGCTAGATCACCTTCCGGAAGCGGCTTTCAACTTGAAAGGAACTATCGAAGAGGCAATCGAAGCAGGACAAAAAATGTTAGCAGAAGCGTAATATAATTATGAATTATGAGTTATAAATTATGAGTTTCGACTCACTTATAACTCATAACTTATAACTCATAACTAAATAAGTATGATTTTAGAAATAGTATCACCGGAAGCTACCTTATTCAAAGGCGAAGTTACTTCGGTTTCTTTACCGGGTGTGAATGGTTCTTTTCAAGTATTGAACAACCACGCGCCTATAGTTTCTATCTTAAAACAAGGTACCGTGAAAATCGTTGCCGATAGTTTTAAATTGGGCAAAGAAGTAGCCGAGAAGTTTACCAAAGTAAACGACCAAAACTACACTTTGGAAATCAATTCAGGAACTATTGAAATGAAAGACAACAAAGTAATTGTATTAGCCGACTAATATAATTCAGTATAAACGAAGAAGCCCGATAGTAATATCGGGCTTTTTTATTAGGAGCCAATCCGGCTTTCCACTCTATCTTTTTATTTCGTTTTGCAAACGAAATAAAAAGGATGCCGTTGCAATCCGGGCTATTTACTATATTTGAAATATGAAAAAGGATAAGGAATTCGAGTTAGTGGTAGCCCAAGGGGAAATCCCATGGTGGCGAGTATTTTTGGCTGCTATTCTATTTACTGGTGTAATTTATAACGTTTATCTTTTGATTATCTATTGTAACAACATGACACTTGATAGTATTCCTGCAAGGACTATTCCTGATGCCATAAAAAAAATATCTTCCGGTTTAGTTGCAGGCATCGCTTTATCAATAACCAAAACGGTTCTAATTGATATTGATAAAAATAAATTGATTTCAAGATATGCCGTAGGTCCTTTTTCCCGTGATGTATTGACCGTTGTACCGGAACTGGAATATGTTTCGGTATTTTTTAATTCAAAAGAAGAATACGAGGTAAATCTTTGGTACAAAGGAAATAAGCATTACAAAATGTATACGTTTATAGAAAAAGAACATGCACATAAATTTGGCGTCATGGTTGCCCAAAAGCTCAATATCGATTTATTAGACGCCACGGAAAAAGGAAACAATAAATGGATTGAAAAAGTGACAATATGAAACTCCCAAAATCACTACAAACTAAACTCGAGCAACGCCAAGCCAATAACGCTTTGCGCCAATTGCCGGCAGCCAAGAACTTGGTAGATTTTGCATCCAATGATTATATCGGGTTTGCGCATAGTGAAACTATCTTTCATCAAACCCATCAATACCTTCTAGATCAGAATATCAAAACCAACGGCGCCACCGGTTCGCGTTTGATTTCCGGAAACCATAACTTATATGAAATAGCAGAAAGTTTCATCGCCAACTTCCACCAATCCGAAACCGCTTTAATTTTCAACTCCGGTTATGATGCCAATGTGGGTTTTTTCAGCGCCGTACCACAACGAAACGATGTGATTCTGTATGACGAACTTTGTCACGCATCCATCCGAGACGGCATCCAAATGAGCCATGCTAAAGCCTATAAATTTCAACACAACGACTTGGAGGATTTGCAGCAAAAACTCATAACTTATAACTCAAAACTCATAACTCTTTACATAGTCACAGAATCAGTCTTCTCTATGGATGGCGATTGTCCTAATATAGAACAACTTGTTGCCTTGACTGAAAAACACAACGCTTACTTAGTCATAGACGAAGCCCATGCGCTCGGTGTTTTCGGAGAACAAGGCGAAGGATTAATACAGAGTGTAGGCCTACAAGACAAAGTCTTTGCCCGAATCATGACGTTCGGAAAAGGATTAGGGTGTCACGGTGCGGCGATTTTAGGCAGTGCCGAATTGAAAAGTTATCTAGTCAATTTCGCGAGAAGTTTTATTTATACCACTGGTTTATCACCTCATAGTGTTGCTACGATTTTAGTAGCTTACCAACATTTGGCACAGGAAAAAGAAACATTGAAAGCGTTAAGAAGCAACATTCTTTTCTTCAACCAAGAAAAACTCCGATTAGGATTAAAACCGATGTTTGTCTATTCCAAATCAGCAATACAATGCGCCATCATTCCGGGAAATTCTACCGTGAAGAAAATCGCAACGCAATTACAACAAAAAGGTTTTGATGTAAAACCCATTTTATCTCCAACCGTTCCCGAAGGACAAGAACGCCTTCGTTTTTGCTTGCACAGTTACAATTCAGAGGCGGAAATTTCAAATGTGTTGGAATTGTTGAGTACTTTTGTTTTTGGAACACAGATGACACAGATTTGACGGATTTTCACCAATTGAGTATGACAAATTTTTTACATAAAAAACTAAGCGACGCAATATTGAAAAGTTATTATGAGGTGTATAATAATTTAGGATATGGTTTTCTTGAAAAAGTATATCAAAACGCAATGTATCTAGAGTTGAAGAGTCAAGGATATAATGTTGAACCACAAAAACAAATTAAGGTCTATTATAAAGGAATGGTGGTTGGAGAATATTATGCAGATTTGCTGATTGATGACACTATAATCTTAGAACTTAAAGCTTGTGAATGTTTAATGGACGCTCATAAAGCACAACTTATCAATTACTTGAAAGCAACAGATATAGAGGTTGGACTCTTATTGAATTTTGGTGAAACTCCTGAGTTCAAAAGGTTTATTTACACTAATGACCGCAAGAATTTAAAATAATCAGTGATAATCTGTCAAATCTGTGTCATCTGTGTTCCAAACTTTACGAACTTAGCGGTTAAATAAATACCATGAAAATATTCATCACAGGAATCGGCACCGATGTCGGCAAAACTGTCGCATCCGCAATAGTAACTCAAGCCTTAGAAGCCGATTATTGGAAACCGATACAAGCCGGAGATTTAGACCATTCCGATAGTCATAAAGTAAGAGCGTTGGTGTCTAATGACAAATCTGTTTTCCATCCGAACGCCTATGCGCTCCAAACGCCTGCGAGTCCACATTTGGCTGCAGCCAAAGACGGCGTGCGCATCGATATCAGTAAAATTGTCGAAACCAATCCCGATAGCTATCGGGAGAAAAACTATTTGGTTATCGAAGGCGCAGGCGGAGTTCTCGTGCCATTAAATGAAACAGAATGCGTCATCGATTTAATCCAAAAAGAGTATAAGGTGATTGTTGTTTCCCGACATTATTTAGGCAGTATTAATCATACGTTACTAACGCTTGAAGCACTGCAAAATAGAAAGATAAAAGTAGCCGGAATCATTTTCTCAGGAGATGAAAACAAAGCTACTGAAGACATTATCCTAAACAAAACCGGTGTCAAATGTATCGGCAGAATTGACAACGAACCCTATTTTGATGCGAATGTGGTTTCTTATTACGCTGACAAGTTTCGGGACAACCTTTTAAGTTTATAGCATATGACACTTTCTGAGAAAGACCAGCTCTACAACTGGCATCCTTATACCCAACACAAAACCATGGGCTTGTTGCCCGCCATTGTCAAAGGCAAAGATGCTTTGCTTTGGGATGATAACGGCAAGGAATTCATCGACGCCATTGCGTCTTGGTGGGTCAATCCTTTCGGGCATTCCAATAAAGTGATAGCCGATGCGATTTACGAACAGTTAACAACCTTAGAACACGTTTTATTCGGTGGTTTTACACATAACAAAGCGGTCGAATTGTCGGAGAAACTGATTTCTATTTTGCCTTCCAACCAAAAGAAAATCTTTTATTCCGATAACGGTTCGACTGCGGTAGAAGTGGCGCTCAAAGGCACTTTGCAATATTATTACAACAAAGGCGAAAAACGCACCAAAGTCATCGCTTTTGAAGATGCTTTCCACGGTGATACGTTTGGCGCCATGGCAGCGAGCGGCATTTCTTTTTATACTGAAGCGTTTCAGGGTTCTTTGTTAGAAGTGGTTCGCATTCCGGTGCCAACGGTGGGCAATGAGGAACGCAGTTTGAAAGCTTTGCAGGATTTGATTGCTGCTAAGGAATACGCCGCATTTATCTTCGAGCCTTTAGTACAAGGTGCAGCCGGAATGGTAATGTATGAACCGGCTGTTTTAGACCAAATGATTGCCCTTTGTCAACAGCACCAAGTTTTTACGATAGCCGATGAAGTAATGACAGGTTTTGGGAAAACCGGCAAAACATTCGCTACGGATTATTTGGTCAACAAACCCGATATTATGTGTTTGTCAAAAGCCTTAACCGGCGGAACGATTCCGATGGCGATTACTACTTTTGCCCAAGAAGTCTTTGACGGATTTTATAACGATGATGTCAATAAAGCCTTATTCCACGGTCATACTTTTACCGCAAATCCAACGGGTTGTGCAGCCGCTTTGGCGAGTATCGGATTATTGGAAACGGCTGAAATGCAAAATAATATTACCCAAATCAACACCCAACATTTGGCTTTCGCCCAAAAAATGAAAGCCCATCCAAAAGTCAAAACGACTCGCGTACTCGGAGTGATTTTTGCTTTAGAAATCAAAACCGACAGCACCGAAAGTTACTACGGAACCATGCGAACCAAGCTCTACAATTTCTTTATCGAAAACGGCGTGATTTTAAGACCGGTTGGGAATATCGTTTATATTTTACCGCCATATGTTATTTCAAATGAACAACTGGAAAGAGTATATAAAGTAGTGGAAGACGCAGTTGAGATGGTTTAAGAGTTTCAAGTTTTAGGTTTCAAGTTCTCTGCGAATCTCCTTTTTTCTCCGTGAGTCTCTGTGTAACGAATTTAACCGCAAAGTGCGCAAAGTTTTACGCAAAGTGCGCAAAGCTACTGCCCACTTTTTCCAAAGAATAACTACCTTTGCACTTCAGAATACTACCATGTTGAAAACCAAAATCGCCATTACCTCTTTAGCTTCTGTTTCGCCCTTGGGGAAAAACCCTGAAGCGATTTGGAACAATTATCTTTCGCCTAAAACCTTAATTTCAACCCAAGATTTTAATGGCAAAAGCCAATTTGTAGCGATGATTCCGGCGGAAATTAGAACAGCTATAGATAACTTGCGCAAAGAAGATATCAAGTACAAAGCCTTAGACGAAACAGTTTTACTGGCGATATTGGCTTCGCGCCAAGCGATTGCAACTGCAGGTTGGCAACAAGGAGACGACTTCGGAATCAACATTGGTTCTTCACGTGGTGCGACACAGTTGTTTGAAAAGTACCACCAAGAGTTTTTAGAAACGGGCAAAACTGCCACACTCACTTCTCCAACGACTACTTTAGGTAATATTTCTTCTTGGGTAGCACACGATTTAAAAAGTACCGGACCTGAAATATCGCATTCCATTACGTGTTCAACAGCTTTGCATGCGGTGTTAAATGCCGTGGCTTGGTTGCAATCGGGTTTAGCGACTAAGTTTTTAGTCGGTGGTAGTGAAGCGCCTTTGACCGCTTTTACGTTGGCACAAATGCAAGCTTTGAAGATTTATGCGAATCCAAATGATTGTCAGCCTGAGCTTGCCGAATGGCCTTGTCGCGCTTTCGATTTTACCAAAACCAAAAACTCCATGGTTCTCGGAGAAGCGGCTTCAATAGCATGTTTAGAATTAGGCGAAAGCCCAAAAGCCTTAGGCTACATCACCGGTATTGGCTATGCGACGGACGATTTAGAACACAACATTTCAATCTCAGAAGAGGCCAAGTGTTTTCAGAAATCGATGGCGATGGCTTTGGGAAATACTCCATTAGCCGAAGTCGATGCGATTGTAATGCACGCACCGGGAACGTTAAAAGGAGATACTTCTGAATACAAAGCCATCCAAAAAATCTTTGGCAATAACTTGCCGATGCTCACCACCAACAAATGGAAAATCGGACATACTTTTGGGGCTTCCGGTATGCTGAATATTGAACTGGCATTGTTGATGATGCAACACCAAACGTTTATCGGAATTCCGTATGTCGCTGAACCTAATCCACGCAAAACCATTCGTAAAGTGTTGATTAACGCGGTTGGTTTTGGGGGTAATGCGGTGAGTGTGTTGTTGAGTTATGAGTGATAAATTATAAGTTATGAGTTGGTTCAACTACAACTTAGAAATGAAAATATTAACTTTTCAATCTTTTTAACTCATAACTCATAATTCATAACTATTTTTCGAGTTCCTTCATCTTCTCATAAACCAATTGGCTTTCCCAACCCCTGCGCAATAAATAATCACAGAATTTTTTGTTCTTTTTTACGCCTTTTCTTTCGGTTAGGCTGTTCCAATGGCGTTCGGCTAATTGGTGAAAAGTTTCCTGATATTGTGCCTCGGAGATTTCCGTTAGTGCGGCTTTGATATTGGGTGCCGAAATATGCCTTTGCTTGAGCTCATTGACGATTCTGATTTTGCCCCAAGATTTGATGCGGTGTTTGCCTCGGGCAAAACTGCGGGCAAAGCGTTCTTCGTTGAGGAAATTGTGTTGTAGCAAATGCACGACTATCACATCAATCTCATCGCTTTTTAGGCCGAGTTGGTACAATTTATCGACCACTTCCTGATGACAACGCTCTTGGTAGGAACAGTAATATTCCAGTTTGAGTTGGGCTTCGGCTAGGGTTGGTTTTTCGGTCATGTTTGGCGGTGAATGAAAGGCAAAAGTAAGGGTTTTTGAGGGAATGGAGAAAAGGGAAGAGGGGAAAGGGATAAGGGATAAGAGAAAAGGGATAAGGGAAGAGGGATAAGGGAAGAGGGATAAGGGATAAGGGATAAGGGAATAGACTTTTTTAGGGTACCGTTTCAATGCTCCGTAGCACAATTCTAGTGCAGAGCAGTACAATTCTTGATCGGGAAAGCACAATTCTTAGTAAGGAAAGCACAGTTTTTATGCAGGAAAGCACGATTCTTAATCAGGAAAGCACTGTTTTTAGTAAGGAAAGCACAGTTTTTATGCAGGAAAGCACGATTCTTAATCAGGAAAGCACAGTTTTTAGTTAGGAAAGCACTGTTTTTAGTTAGGAAAGCACAGTTTTTATGCAGGAAAGCACGATTCTTAGTAAGGAAAGCACAGTTTTTAGTTAGGAAAGTACAATTCTTAATTAGGAAAGTGCAATTCTGGATAAGAGCAGTACTTTTTTAACTCTCGCATTACTGCTTCAAGGTGCTACACCGGCGTTCAGGATTCTTTTGTGAACCAACTGATTTTGGGGTACAATGACCGATAAAAAGAAGCTTTATAATGCCGTTCATTATTTTTTGATTCTTATATTTAAATTATTGTTTGTCAAACTATTGCGGTTCTTTTTTTGTAAAAGTTCTACAGGTTTTAAGGGCTTTGTAGGACTTAGATTTAATTAACCGATAAAATTACAATTTGTTAATCTTTTCTTGGGGGAAATAGCTTGTGAATTAATATTTTAGCAGTAGTTTTGTATGCCCTTTTTTCTACTTGTTCAGGCTTGATTTTTTTTTCTAAGTCAAAACCAAACAGATAACTATGAAACTATTTGATTAAAATTGTATGAAATTTAAATTATTACTCGTTGCCTTTTTTGTTTTGTTACTGACCTCTGTTAGTTCGTATGGGCAACTTTTGCAATGGAATACTTTTGGAAATGCCGGAACTGAAACAACAGAGCCTAGTGTTGCCAATGATGCTAATGTGGCAGCCGCTAGTTTAACGCAAGGAACGATATCTGCTCTTGCTAATGGTAACCGTTTTGGTGGAGGTGATTGGTGGAATACAGGTAATTCAACTAATAATACTTTAGCAGAAGCTATTGCAGGGAATGATTACATCCAATTTATAGTTACGCCTAACGTAGGTTTTTCTTTTACACCGACTTCCCTTGTTTTTTATTGGGACAGGTCGGGGACAGGCCCTTCTAATGTAACCCTTCGTTCTTCTGCCGATGGTTATGCTACAGATTTAGGAACAGTTACAGGAATGACAAGTGGTGGTGCCTCTACAACTACGGCAAGAACAATCACAATTTCAGGCTTAACCAATATTACCACAGCAACCACTTTCAGACTTTATGGATATGGCGCTACAGCAACAGGAGGAACAGGTGGATTTGACAGCTCTTCATCTTTTAATAACGTAGTTTTAAACGGTACTACTGTTGCCACCGGACCTTGTAGCGATCCAAGTGCACAAGACACTTCGATATTGCTTACCAACAGAACCGTTGGCGGTATTGATATTGCTTGGACAGAGTCAGCCTCGGCAACTGGTTCCTTAGTAGTCATCAGACCTACCGCTGCTGCGGCTACCGCACCAACAGACAATACCGATTACATTCCAGATTTAGCTTGGGCAACCGCCGGGCAGATAGATACCAACAACCGAGTAGTATATAGGGGAACCGGCGCTTCAGTGACCAACATTACCGGTTTGACCCCGGGGACTGAATATACCGTGATGATTTATGCCTACAATACCGGTGGAGGAGGTACTATTTGTTACCGACAGGCTATACCTTTGACGGCTACTTTTTATACTTTGGCGACTGAACCTACAGCCCATCCGGCTACGTTTAGCTGTTCTTCACCTACTTCAACTTCCATTTCTTTAAGCTTTACAGCGGCGAATACAGTTGGTGGTAATGGTTATCTCATTTTATATCGAGCAGGCGCAGCACCAACCGGTCTTCCGACAGACGGCGTTTATTATTCTGCCGGAACCACCATTGGCAATTCAACAGTTCATGGTTACACACCCGGATTTACAGGAGGTGCAACAACCTACAATGTAACCGGCTTAAATCCTGGAACAACCTATCATTTTATGTTGGTGCCTTTCAGTGTATTTAGTAATATTACGGACACTACTAATTACAGAACGGCGGCAGGTATTAGAACAACAAGTTGTACTACAGTATCCCTTAGTACTGCTTCTGATATTATAGCGGTTGGAAGTTCAGAAGCGGGTACCATTTCCAGTACCGTTAATGGGGTTACCATTGCCAATGTTTCCAATGGGGTTCAAGTATGGCAAATCACGGTTAGAGACGGCGGCGCTTCAGCAGATGCCGATTCTAGTCCAACGATATTAAACGCATTTACCATCGCGCAAGCGGCAGGTAACGAAGTAGGGACTTGGTCTGATGCTATATTTTCTATAGGATTGTTTGACGGCGCTACTTTTATTGCTAATGGCACCGTTACCGGAACGCAAATAACGTTTAGTGGTTTAAATGTTTCTGTGGCCGATAATACCTCAAAAACACTATCGTTGCGACTGTCTTTAAAATGTCCTTTAGGCGCAGATGCTTTGGATGGTGAAGATATTGTTTTTTCTATTTCTAATGCGAATACTACATTCTCGGCTACGGGTTCCGGAAAGTCGGCATTCACGGCAGCCGTTTCTACCAATGGCACTAATGTTATTGATGTACAAGCTACCAAATTGGTGTTTTCAACCCAGCCTACCACAACCGGATTAGATCTTGGTATGTCAACGGTAGTGGTCAGAGCATATGATGCTTGTAACAACTTAGATACCGGTTTTACTAATGCGGTTTCTTTGACCAGTTCGGGAACGATGAATGCTGTTACGCCGGTTGCGGCAGTAGGAGGTATTGCAACATTCTCGGGAATAGTGCATACGGTTATTGGAACTAATTTAACGTTATCTGCTACTTCAACTGTTACCGGGGCTACCAGTACCAATTTTGATATTATTGAGGTTACAATTTTTAATACCGGAGAGTTGCTTTTCGTTGGTTATGACGGACAAGTTGCTACCGGTTCCGACGATGAATATTTAATAGCCACTATGGTTGATATTAAACCGGGGACTCAGTTTTCTATAGTGAACTCTCGCTATGAAGCCGGTGCAGTGGCCAACGACAGAACAGATAAATGGGGCGGCGGCGGCGATAATGCTTCAGAGGCACCTTATACGGCTTTGATTACTTACAATGGAACTTCGGATATACCGGCAGGATCTGTTTTAGTAATCACCACAGATAATTCTGCGAATTGGTTTGGGAGTGTAGCGGTAATCACCGGTACTACGACTACTACAAGGACAGCTGATTTTAGTGGTTCTTTGGTTTTTGGGACTACTTTTAATCCTAACATTTCAACCGGTGCTTCCGATCAGATGTATTTAATTCAAGGGAATTTTGTGTCAGATGGTTCTATTGATGTTGACCAAGCCAACTATATCCTTTCGGGAAGATTGTTGCATGGTTTAACCAATAGAGCGGCGTGGGTGCCATTAACAAATGCTTGTAATGGAGATTCCTCAGGAGGAAATACCAGAGAATCAAGATTACCGGCGGCTTTGACGTGTTTTAATGTTGAAAGTGTATTAGTAAATGGGGAGTCAGGGTTTTATGAAAATGATAAAGAACACGGTTTGGCTACCATTAGACAAATCATTACTGCAGTTAGCAATGTGGCATCCAATTGGACTTTAAGTAACGGCGGTTATACCAAAGACCCTACGTCCTCTTTGACCACTCGTGCGGCAAAGACATTCCTTATCGGGCCAAGTAATCCGGCAGGTTCATGGGTTGGTAATGTTGACACAAACTGGTTCAATTGTGCGAATTGGGAAGGGCTTAAAGTGCCCGACAATGATACCGATGTAGTATTGAGTGCTTCCTCTGTTAATGATGCAGTAGTGGATGCTACAGCAGTTTATTCAGATGATTACAATGATATTGCTACTTGTAATAATTTAAGTATTACCGACCTGAAAGTTCAAGTGGAAGCGAGCACCAACAATATTCTTGAAGTGCATGGTAATTTGAGTATTAGTGCTTCGGGCGTATTAGATATGGATGAAGGCAATTCGAGTAATGCTGATGGAATCATTAAACTAACCGGTAATTGGACCAATAGTGTTGGTACCGCCGCTTTCTTAGAAGGAAACGGAACCGTTGAGTTTCTTGGTACAACACCACAATTAATTAGTAGTGCTGACATAGTAGGAACAGAAACTTTTCACCATGTTATTTTAGACAATGATTTTGATACCGCAGTTTCTAATAACTTAATCGCAACAGGCAATTTAACGGTAAGAACCGGTAGAGACGTTTCTATAGATACAAACGGATTTATAAAAGCCTATAAAACATTGGATCATAGTGGTACTATGACTATTGAAAGTGGTGGTCAATTGATTCAGGTTGATGATATCGATACCAATACAGGAACCTATACCGGGACAAGTTTTGTGATAAGAAGAAACTACACCGCCAAAGACATTGATTATGTGTATTGGAGTGCGCCGACGAAGTTGTTTAATGTTGCCAATTTACCCAATGGTTACCGATATGTTTGGAATCCGCTTTTTAATAATTTCAATTTAACGCAAGGCAACTGGGTAGCTCCTCCAACACTTCAAATGCAAACCGGAACCGGATATATCGCCCGAACCTTTAATGGTTCAGACACAGCGATTACGCTTCCTTTTAGTTTTAACGGTCAGCCCAACAATGGTTCGATTACGAGTGTGAACGTTTCCAGAGGAACTTATTTTGGGGATGGTATTACTACCGGATTGCCATATGATGCAGAACCTTCCAATCCTAATAATATCAATACAACAAGATGGGACGACAACTGGAATTTGGTAGGGAATCCATATCCATCTCCGTTAAATGCAGAAGCGTTTTTAGATGAAAATACTAATTTAGAAGGTTTTATCAACCTTTGGACGCACGACAGTGAGCCAACCTTGATAAATGACCCTTTTTATGCTGACTTTGCTTATAATTATGACACTGATGATTATATCACTTATAATGGGACAGCTACCATCAATGGGCCTACCGGTTTTAATGGAAATATTGCTTCGGGTCAAGGATTTTTTGTCTTAATGGCCGATGGTCCTGCCGCCACGCAGTCCATTGAATTCAATAATGCCATGAGAAGTGATTTGTTAAATAATTCGGTTTATGACAATTCTCAGTTTTACAGAACAACCAATGAAGTAAATCAAACTACTGATGTTGTTGAAAAAAGTAGAATTTGGTTAGACATTGTTTCAGATCAAGGACAAGTTAGCAGAACAGTGGTGGGTTATGTGACAGAAGCAACCAATAATAAGGATAGATTATACGATGCCGTTACCAGTGCAAAAGGGTTAAAGCTTTATTCCTTCACAGAAGATTATGAGTTGCAAGAATTTTGTATTCAAGGTAGAACATTGCCATTTGTCAATACAGATACAGTAAGATTAGGTATTAATGTCACAGCATCCGGTAGTTATTCGGTCGCTATTTCAACGGTTGATGGATTGTTTGTGGGTGATCAAAATATTTATTTAGAAGATAAGTTTTTGAATATTATTCATGATTTAAAATTATCGCCTTATACTTTTACCACAGAAAGAGGCAGATTTGACAACAGATTTATATTGCGCTATACAGATGGTTCGGCTTTAGGCAATCATGATTTTGACACTTTAAACAATAGTGTTGTGGTTGCCAGTAATAATGGTCAAATGACAATAAAATCGTATTTGCAAACGCTGGAAGAAGTAACGGTTTATGATATATTGGGAAGACAATTATTCAACCAAAAAGGGATTGGGACAAATGATTTAATGACGTCAAATATCTCCATGAGCCAACAATCGGTAATCGTGAAGATTAAATTGGAAAGCGGAATAATAGTAACCAAAAAGGTACTCCTATAAAGCTATATAATTATAAAATAAAAGTCCCAAGCTAAATTAGTTTGGGACTTTTTTTATGTGGGTTGGGAATTATTTTCCTTTAGTTGATGCTTCTAAATTGCGTTCAATTTGGTGTCCCGGACGTGTCCATTTTGGCTTTTCGCCAAGGGCTTGGAATTGTGAATCTTCTGCTTCAACAGTGGTTGGTTGCATGATTTTGATAAATGGTTTTTGAGGGACTAAACCAAGGGTTTCAAACATTTTCATGTCTTCATTCACATCAGGGTTTGGCGTAGTCAATAGTTTATCGCCTGCAAAAATCGAATTGGCACCGGCAAAGAAACACATGGCTTGACCTTCGCGAGACATTTCGGTTCTTCCGGCAGACAAACGCACTTGGGTTTCCGGCATCACGATACGCGTGGTAGCTACCATACGAATCATTTCCCAAATTTCAACCGGTTTTTCGTTTTCCATCGGTGTTCCTTCAACGGCTACTAAGGCATTAATCGGCACAGATTCCGGTTGCGGATTTAAAGTAGATAAAGCGACTAACATTCCGGCTCTGTCTTCAATACTTTCGCCCATCCCAATAATACCACCGCTACAAACGGTAACGTTTGTTTTGCGTACGTTTTCGATGGTTTGCAAACGGTCTTCAAAACCTCTGGTTGAAATGACTTCTTTATAATAATCTTCTGAAGTGTCTAAATTGTGGTTGTAAGCATATAAACCGGCTTCGGCTAATCGCTGGGCTTGGTTTTCAGTTAACATACCGAGTGTGCAACACACTTCCATGTCTAGTTTGTTGATGGTTCTCACCATTTCCAATACTTGGTCAAACTCTTCGCCGTCTTTTACATTACGCCACGCAGCACCCATACAAACTCTAGAAGAACCGCTGGATTTGGCTCTCAAAGCTTGTGCTTTTACTTGGCTTACGGTCATTAAATCGTTTCCGGTTATATCCGTATGATAGCGTGCCGCTTGCGGACAGTAGCCACAATCTTCGGGACAACCGCCAGTTTTTATCGAAAGTAAAGTGGAAACCTGAACCACATTTGGATCATGATGCTCACGGTGAATGGAAGCCGCTTCGTAAAGCAAATCCATCAACGGTTTGTTGTATATAGCAATGATTTCGTCTTTGGTCCAGTTGTGTTTTGTAATACTCATAGGTGCTATTTTATATTGCACCAAAAGTAGTCAATTTGTAATTAAGTACCAATAAGTGATTATTGGATTACGCTATAATTATTTGTTGGCAGCAAAATCTTTTCTCCAAAATTGCATCGCCACAAAAACCATGATAACAGCTGAGGCAATTCCTTCAAATAAAACCCCAATGCAATATTCGTTAGCAGTTGGTTCTCCGCCAAATAAAAATTCTTCAGATAGATTGTCAATGTATGCATTGCCGCCTCTAACGTAAATATAAGTGAGCAATCCGGCGACGCTGAGCAAAACCCCGATGATGGCGGTTATTCCGGCAGAAAGAAGATTAGAGACATAGCCTGTTTTTCTTTCTTTGATGTTTGATTTTATGGTTCGGGCGACACCAAAAAATACAAAAGCAGCATTAAAAGCTCTCAGGAATAAGATATTTGATAGCCCGAAAAATTCCATGATAAAAAAGTAGATGGCAATTCCAACGAAGATTAAAATCCCGTTTAGTAGTTCTTTTGGCAGTTTCATCGTGATAGATTTAAGTGAGTAATCAAAAAGTGTCTATCAAATTTAAGAAATTATCTTAGAAATAGTAATTATTTAACAGAAAAGAAAGTTTTGCTTTAAAAAAATAAAGACAATTTTAAATTTTTTACAGTTGCTTGATATAGTCTACTGCGGTCGATTGGTCTAAGGCTAATTGGTTTTTGAGCGCGTCTAAAGACTCGAACTTTTGTTCGTCACGCATGCGTTTCAAAAGAGAAACGGTTATGGTTTGGTCATAAAGGTCTTGGTCAAAATCGAAGTAATTGATTTCTATGCTCAGTGTAGTGCCGTCAACTGTTGGGCGATTGCCGATGTTCATCATGCCATAAACCGTCTTTTGGTCAATCACACTTTTAGCAATATAAACGCCGTTTTCCGGAATAAGTTTGTAATCTTCTTCAATATGGATGTTGGCTGTTGGATAACCAATGGTTCTTCCGAGTTGTTTGCCTTTGGAAACTTTGCCGGTTAGGGAATAGTTATAGCCTAAATAGTCGTTGGCCAATTCGATATTGCCTTCGCTTAAAGCAGTTCTGATTTTAGTAGAACTAATAGAAACGTCATTGAGTTCCTGAGCTGAAATTTGTTCCACTTCAAAACCAAAAGTGTTCCCAAATTCGGTCAAATCATTGATGTCAGCAGTTCTGTTTCTGCCAAAGCGATGGTCGTGGCCAATGATGATTTTTTTTAGTTTAAAAGTGTCTACCAAAACGTGTTTGACAAAATCTTCAGCGGTCAATCTTGAAAAATCTTTGTCAAAAGGATGAACCACGAGATGGTCAATGCCTAAGCTTTCTAGCAAAGCTATCTTTTCGTTGAGCGTGTTGAGTTGTTTCATTTCGGTTCCTTCCTGAAGCACCATTCGCGGATGTGGGAAAAATGTCAGGACTAAACTCTCGCAATCTTGAGCTTTGGCACCGGAAATAATTTGGTCCAATATTTTTTGGTGCCCCAAATGAACGCCGTCAAAAGTACCGATAGTAACTATGGTAGGTTTATGGGCAACAAAAGATTGTATGGAATGAACTATTTTCAAGAAGTAAATAAATGTAATACTGCAAAAATATGTTTTACAAATTAAATACAATAATTTTTAAGCCTTTAATGCGGAAAATCGGAAGTATTGAGCTAAATCAATTCGGGCAAATTGAAATTGTTTTGCTTAAATAGTACTATTTAAGTTGAACCTTAGTGGTTGTTTTTTCGTAATTAAGGAGAATAAGGTTTGAGGAAGTGTTTTGTTTTAACGATAACGCTATGAAAATATTAGGCAATAGACTGTTAAAAAAATGGAAATAACCAACTTTATGTTAAATTTAAATTGAAATCTTTCAAAAAAAGGGCTTTGTAATTTGTAATCTATTGAAAGATAATTATCTTTGGCTACTTTTTAAAAAATCCAAAAAACACCATGAAAAAACATTATTTATTAGTCATTTTGGTTTTCTCAATAGGCCAGGTTTATGCTCAAAGCAATTCGCCTTGGCAGCTACTAAGCAGCGACAAAACAGTTGCTTCTGAAAAGGTAAGAGAAATCCAGTACTCTGAAAACCAAAAATTACTACAATTCAATTCAGTTGAATTCAAACAATTATTAGCAAACGTTAAGGATATAGCTACAGGACTTCCTGGAGTAGAAATTTCAATTCCAAATATCAGCGGAAAACTAGAAAAGTTTATGGTTTGGGAATCCTCAAACTTTGCGCCGGAATTACAAGCTAATTTTCCTGAAATCAGAGCTTATGTTGGAAAAGGAATTACCGATCCTGCTGCTACTTTAAATTTTAGTTTTGCGCCTTCAGGCATTCAAACAATGATATTCAGAGCAGGTTTAGGTTCTGAATTTATTGAGCCTTACACCAAAGACAGATCAGTTTATGTTGTTTTTGACTCAAAAACAAGAACGCCTGGTCAATTGCCTTTTGTATGTTCTACAGATGACGTAGCGTTGACTAATAACTTGCAAAGAAATGGTAATGTAGTTATGGCAAACAATCAGTCTTATAAAACCATGCGTTTGGCTTTATCTTGTACAGGGGAATATGCGGCTTATCACGGAGGTACTGTTGCCGGAGCTTTAGCGGCTATGAATGCTACAATGACTCGTTGTAACGGTGTTTTTGAAAGAGATTTAGCGGTTAAATTAATTATTATTGCTAATAACTCCAATGTTGTATTTACTAACGCTACCACTGACCCATACTCAGCTGCCTCAGGAATGAATAACTGGAATGCTCAGTTACAAGCAACATTAAACAATGTAACTTATGTAGGTGCTGCTAATTATGATATTGGTCATTTGTTTGGCGCAACAGGAGGCGGTGGAAGTGCCGGTTGTATAGGTTGTGTTTGTGTTGATGCTAGTAAAGGAAGCGGGTATACTTCACCTGCTGATGGAGTTCCAATGGGAGATACTTTTGATATTGATTATGTAGCTCACGAAATGGGACACCAAATGGGAGCTAACCATACCTTCGCTCATGGCGGAATCAACTTTAATGAAAACAATGCGGTAAATGTTGAGCCGGGTAGTGGTTCTACTGTGATGGCTTATGCCGGAATTGGAGGAAGTGGAACAGATATGCAAGCCAATTCAGACGATTATTTTACTTATAGAAGTATTCTTCAAATACAAAATAATTTAGCGGGTAAGACTTGTCCGGTAAGTACCAGTATTGTTGCAACAAACCCTAGACCTACAGTAGCTGTGTCAGGTACCAGTTATACAATTCCGGTGGGAACTGCTTTTAAATTAACTGGATCAGGAACAGGAACTGTTGGGGAAATACTAACTTATACTTGGGAGCAAAACAATGATGCCACAATAATAGGTGCCGTACCTTCATTACCTTCTCCTACCAAAACAGACGGACCTAATTTCAGATCTGTTGTGCCAAGTGTTGATTCGTTTCGTTATATGCCAGCTTTTTCTGATGTGTTAAACGGTAATTTAGTCAATCCATGGGAAACGGTTTCAACGGTACCAAGATCATTAGCATTTACCTTAACTGTTAGAGATAACGTTCTTGGCGGTGGACAAACAAATACAGCACAAACCACAGTTAATGTAGTTGACATTAGTGGAGCCTTTGAATTCACAAATCCAAGTACACCAACTTCATGGCCATTAGGATCAACGCAAACCATTACTTGGAATGTAGCCGGTACAACTGCAAACGGTATGAACACTGCAAACGTTAATATCTTATTGACAACAGACAATGGCGCTACATTCACAACCTTAGTAGCAAATACTCCAAATGATGGTTCAGAAGCTATAACAATGCCTTCTGTTCCGGCATTAAACAGTAAATTATTAATTGAATCTGTTGGTAATATATTTTATGCCGTATCTAATAATATTTCTTTAGGATATGATTGTAATGTAGGTAATGAAGCTCCGGGTGCAGCAATAGCTGACGGATTAGGAGCTAATAACCCTGGTGCCGCATCAGTTCGTACTATCAATTTTCCAAATAGTGTTACAATTGACAATATGAAGGCTTCTTTCAGTACAGGTCATACTTGGATTGGGGATTTAGTAGTTAAACTGAAACACCCTGACGGTACAGAAATTAACCTATGGAACAGAACCTGTAACAATCCACAAAGAACAGGAATGAGTGTTATTTTTGTTGATGGTTCTCCTGCGCCGGTTTGTGCCAGCCCAACAACAGGAACATATAGTCCAGCTCAAGCTTTAGCCGCTTTTAACGGAAAGCCATCTAACGGAGTTTGGACGTTGACCGTTCAGGATTTTTATAATGGTGATACGGGTTCCATTACCTCTTGGGGAATTGATTTTGGATGTACATTGGGTAATGAACAATTTGATATTGCTGATTTAACAGTATATCCAAATCCAAACAACGGAAACTTTACCGTTCAATTTGACAACCCAACTTCAGAGGAAACAAAGATTGATGTTTATGATATGAGAGGTAGAAAAATATTCGAAAATACTTATACGAACCAAGGTATGTTTAACGAAAGCATTCAGTTGAATAATACCCAATCAGGTATTTACTTATTGAACGTTACTGATGGTAACAGAAAAGTAGTAAAAAGAATAGCTGTTGAATAAGTTAAAAATGAATTTAAAATAGTTTCAAAAGGAGAGAGTTGTGAAACTTTCTCCTTTTTGAGCTTAAAATGTATAAATAATAAAAAAACACTAAATGAAATTAAAATTCTCCTTGCTGTTGTTGGCTTTAGTTCAAATTGGCTTTGCCCAACAAAGAACCTGTGGAATGCAGCAATACATGCAACAGATTATGAATGATCCTGCTGCTAAACAGTTGTATCTTCAACAACAAGCCAAGTTTGAAGTTGAACTTCAAAAACAGTCCTCACTTAACAGAAATAGTAACGCTGTTAATAATGTTCAAGCGATTAGAATTCCCGTAGCGGTTCATTATCCTTCTGCCGGAACAGCTACTGAAGCGGTGAAAACTTGTTTAAGAGCTTTGGCACAAAACCAAATCAATATTTTAAATGCCGATTACAATGCAGCTAATGCAGACATTATCAATTTTACTGAAGGTGATACCGATTTTTATCCGGGTATTTCTATCGGTAATCTTGGGGTTCAGTTTGAATTGGCTACAGAAAACCATCCGGCAGGAACCGGATTGAATAACGGAGATTTAGCCATAACTTTTGGTACAGATTTCTTAAGCGGTGCTGATTCAGATGCTACTTGGGCAGGTTATATGAACTTAGTGGTGAGAAATGAAGGGAGTTCAATTTTAGGATATTCTCCGCTTGGTGGATCGCCTGGTTCGGGTCAAACAGTTGTGATTAATAGATTTTGTTTTGGTTCTGGTGCCGGTTGTACCGGTTATGTTCCTGCAGCACCTTTTAATTTAGGTAGAACACTAACGCATGAGTTAGGGCATTTCTTTAATTTAAATCATACGTTCAACAATGGTACTTGTAGTACTAATACCAATTGTAATACGCAAGGAGATAGAGTTTGTGATACGCCTGAGGTAGCTGAAGAGTCTTATGGCTGTCTAACCGCTGGTGAGGTTGGAAGTTGTTCATTCGAACAGTTAGCGCTTACAATGAACTACATGGATTATGTGGATGATGCTTGTATGTACATGTTTACTTTAGGACAAGAAAACAGAATGAGAGCTTATTATAATGCTATAGCCAGTCAGTTTTCAACTACTGCTTTATCAAACAATGAAGTTTTATCAAGTAATTTCAAGGTATACCCAAACCCAAGTAAAGGAAGTTTTACTATAGAGTTAAAAGAATTAACCAATAGTTATGCTGTAGAGGTTTATGATATCGCGGGTCAAATTATTTATGACAACAACTTTGAATTGACTTCTGCTTTAGTTCAGACTATTAATTTAGAAAATACCAGTAGCGGCATTTACTTTATCAATATCAAAAGTGATAATGGTTTAGTAATAACCAAGAAAATTGTGATTGAGTAATTTAGTACTATATCAATAAAAAAAGCTATCATTTCTGATAGCTTTTTTTATTTTCCGTTAAAGCTATTCATGGTGTTGTTTAAGCCTGCAAGAACAAAGGATTCTATGATTTCTTTGGAGATGGCAAATCGTTCCGGAAGTTTGGCTTTTTCTTCTTCGTTCCATTCGCCTAACACATAATCTACTTGTTGCCCTTTTTTAAACTCATCGCTGATTCCAAAACGAAAACGCGGATATTCCGAGGAGTTTAAAATCAGTTGGATGTTTTTTAACCCATTGTGACCACCATCGCTGCCTTTGGCTTTGATTCTGATGGTGCCAAAAGGCAAATTTAAATCATCAGTAATGACCAAGACGTTTTCTTTGGCGATGTTTTCTTTGTCCATCCAATATTGAACCGCTTTGCCGCTCAAATTCATATAGGTATTGGGTTTCAACAGAATTAGCTTTCTGCCTTTAATATTGTATTCAGTAATCGTTCCTAGTTTGGCGGTTTCAAAAGACAAGCTTTCTTTTTGGGCCACATAATCCAAAATTTTGAAGCCAATATTGTGGCGTGTATTTACATATTCGGCACCGATGTTTCCTAGTCCGACGATGAGGTATTTCTTCATTTCTGGTATTTTTTCAGAAGTTGTATTAGGGGTAAATAATTTGGTCAACCATTTCATAGCGTAAAAGTAGCTAATTTGATTTCATAAAAAAAGCACCAGTGTGAACTGATGCTTTTGAATATAAGGTATTGAAAATTATTTTTTCTTTCCTTTTGCCGGAGCTTTTGCTGCTTTTGCTGCTTCTTGAGCGGCTTTCATAGCAGCACGTGAAATCTTCACTTGAGCAACCACAGTGTTATCCGGGTGCATCAATTTGAAGTTTTTAGCTTCTAATTTAGTAACGTACAATTTGTTACCCATTTGCAATTCAGAGATGTTAGCTTCAACAAAATCAGGAAGATTTTTTGGCAAAGCTTTCACTTTTAATCTTCTGGTGTTTAAACGTAAATCACCACCTAACAATACACCTGGTGATGTTCCAACCACTTTCACGGGAACTTCCATAGTGATTTCTTTGCTATCGTTTAATTGAAAGAAATCAATGTGTAAAATTTTGTCAGATACCGGGTGAAACTGAATGTCTTGAAGAATAACATTGGATGTTTTTCCAGCCAAATCAACTACAACAGTGTGTGCGTTTGGAGTGTAAACCAAGCCTTTGAATGCTTTTTCTTCTGCTGCAAAATGCTGTGGTGTAGTTCCTCCGTAAATAACGCAAGGGACCATTCCAGCATCACGTAAGGCTTTAGTAGCTTTTTTGCCTACGCTTTCTCTTTCTTGTCCTTTAATCGTAATCGATTTCATTGTAAAAATATATAGTTAATAAAAAATACTTAATTGAATTACATCAGGAATTTACCGCTGATGGAATTGTTGTGTTGCACCATGTGCATTACTTCTGCAAACAGCGGCGCACAACTCACCACTTTTATTTTGTTTGATTCCTTCTTTAACGGAATAGAATCGGTAACAATCAACTCCAATAATTTAGAGTTCTCTATTTTTTCATACGCTTCTCCCGAAAGAATAGCGTGTGTACAAATAGCTCTTACGCTAATTGCGCCTTTCTCCATCATCAAATCCGCCGCTTTGGCTAAGGTTCCTCCGGTGTCGATCATATCGTCAACCAAAATCACATTTCTGCCTTTTACCTCTCCAATCAATTCCATTGTGTCAATGACGTTGGCGATTTTTCTTTGCTTATAACAAATCACCACGTCTGATTCTAAAAACTTAGAATAAGCATAAGCTCTTTTGGAACCGCCCATATCCGGAGAAGCAATCGTTAAATTTTCCAATTGCAAACTCTTTACATACGGTAAAAAGATAGTCGAAGCAAACAAGTGATCCACCGGTTTTTCAAAAAAACCTTGAATCTGATCAGCATGTAAATCCATAGTCATGATTCTGGTGGCACCGGCAGTTTCCAATAATTTGGCTACTAACTTGGCTCCAATCGGAACTCTTGGTTTGTCTTTACGATCTTGTCTTGCCCAACCAAAGTAAGGTATTACCGGAGTAATGTGTCGTGCTGATGCTCTTTTCGCTGCATCAATCATTAACAAAAGCTCCATTAAATTGTCGGCACTTGGAAAAGTGGAACAGACAATAAAAACGCGTAATCCTCTTATTGATTCTTCAAAAGAAGGTTGAAACTCGCCATCACTATATTTTGAGAACGTAACTTTCCCCAGCGGAATCCCATAGTTAGTAGCTATTTGTTCGGCCAGATGAACGCTTTGTGAACAGGCAAATATTTTTGCTTCGGGTTCTAAATGCGACATTGTAATTAGTTGTTGTTACTCCGCTGCGCTACATACAATTCTGCTTTGACGTCTGTCTAAACTTTAGGTATTAATTGCCTCGGGTGTAGTTAGTTAGTTGTTGTTCGTTTTACCGAGGTGCAAATTTAGAAATTAAATCCGACTCTGAAAGGATATTTTTAAGTATTTTTTTGATTGTATGAAGAATTTTTTTTTACATTTGCACCCACAAAACACAAATACCTTAATGCCCGGATGGCGGAATTGGTAGACGCGCACGACTCAAACTCGTGTTCTTAGGAGTGTGGGTTCGATTCCCACTCCGGGTACAAAACCTCTCAGTAATGAGAGGTTTTTTTATTTAGTGTAAGAAAGAAATATTGTCTAAATAGCCCCGACAGGAGCAAACTACCGCGTAGTGCGGATGGCGGGAGGATTAGTGAAAAGAAGCTGGAAGTGCTGCTCCTAAAAAATCAAAACCCTAAAATCAATTTAGCAATCGAAAAGTAAATCAAAATTCCACAGATATCATTGCTGGTGGTAATGAACGGTCCGGTCGCCAAAGCGGGATCAATATTAAATCGGTGCAGTAATAATGGCACAAAAGTTCCGATAAGCGAAGCAATGATAATTACTGAAACCAACGCAATGGTGACAATCTCTCCGATAATCAATTCTACATTCAAAAGGAAATGACTTCCCACAAAAAGGATGGTGGCCAAGATAACGCCGTTGAGTAAACTCAAAGACACTTCTTTAATCAAACGATTCCAAAGCGAACCGCTGATGGATTGGTTGGCCAAACCTTGCACAATAATAGCCGAGGATTGTACGCCAACATTTCCGGCCATCGCTGCAATTAGTGGTGTGAAAAAGAATAAATTCCCGTGATTCGCCATCGCACCTTCGAATAAACCTAAGACTCTAACGCTGATAAAACCACCAAACAAAGCCAAAACCAACCAAGGCAAACGCGCTCTTGTTAAGTCGAGAATACTGTCATCCGCTTCTACGTCTTGCGAGATACCGGCTGCTAATTGGTAATCTTTATCGGCTTCTTCTTTAATTACGTCTACGATATCATCAATGGTAATTCTACCGACCAACCTGCCCATTTCATCGACTACGGGAATGGCTTCCAAGTCATACTTTTGCATGATGCGAGCGACATCGGTGTTGGGCATGTCTACTCGAACATAATCTACTTTTTTGATATACACTTCGCTGATAGGCGTTTTGGTCGAAGTGGTCAATAAATCTTTTAGAGACAAGCGTCCTTTCAATCGGTTTTCGTCATCAACCACATAAATCGAATGCACGCGAGTGACATTTTCCGCTTGGATTCGCATTTCTTTGACACAGGTCAGTACGTTCCAATTTTCATTGACTTTCACCAACTCTTTTCCCATCAAACCACCGGCACTATCTTCGTCGTAACGCAACAAATCGACAATGTCTTTGGCGTGTTCAACGTCTTCTAATTCCGAGATTACTTCTTCTTTTTTGCTTTGCGAAAGTTCGGCAATAATATCTGCCGCATCATCCGTGTCTAACTCGTCAAGTTCTTCTGCAATTTCTTTGGCAGAAAGGCCTTTAAGGATTTTTTCACGCAAATCGTCTTCCAATTCGGGAAGAATTTCAGCGGTGATTTCACTGTCCAGGATTTTAAAAATATAAGTGGCTTCGGCAGTTTCCAGTTCCTCAAAAATCTCTGCGATATCGGCATGGTGCATGTCATTCAACAATACTTCCAATTCTCGGTCGTTCTTGTCGTGAATGAGTTGCTCGATTTGCGCTAAGAGTTCTTTGCTGATTTTAAACTGCATTGGCTTCTATTTTTTGAGTGAGTTCTATGAACTGTTCTACAGTCAATTGTTCCGGACGGAGGTCAAAGATAGTGTCTTCTTTTAAATTATCCGAAAGGTTAAACGATTTTAGACTGTTTCGAAGTGTTTTTCGGCGTTGTTGAAAACCGGTTTTGACAACGCTAAAGAATAATTTTTCGTTGCAAGGCAAATGGAAATCCGTTTTTCGGCGCAAGCGTAAAACACCTGATTTTACTTTGGGTGGCGGATTAAAAACGTGTTCGTGAACGGTAAACAAATATTCGGCTTCATAAAAAGCTTGAACCAGTACAGACAGAATTCCGTAGACTTTGCTGCCTTTTTTGGAACAAATTCTTTCGGCGACTTCTTTTTGGAACATACCCGAAAACTCGGGAACTTGTTCGCGCAATTCCAAACATTTGAAAACAATTTGGGACGAAATGTTATAAGGGAAGTTTCCGGTGATGGCAAAAGGTTTGCCTTCAAAAACTTCGTTAATGTTATATTTTAAAAAGTCTTTGGAAATGATTTTCCCTTCCAATTTTGGATAATGCGCATTCAAATAGGCTACCGATTCGGTATCAATTTCAATCACATAAGTCGTGGTCGGTCTTTCCAAAAGATATTTGGTCAAAACACCCATACCCGGCCCGATTTCCAATACGTTGTCATAGCCTTCCAGATTCAGCGTGTCGGCTATGTCTTTGGCTATGCTTTCGTCGGTTAAGAAATGTTGTCCGAGGTGTTTTTTGGCTTTTACTTGGTTCATTTAGATTATTAGATTATTAGATTGTTAGATTGTTAGACTTTTTTTTAAGAAGTCTAAGCTAGTCTAAGAAGTCTAAGTTAGTCTGTTAATGCTCGCTTATCAATTCCAATTCCGTTCTAAAAGCCAACATTTTGTCGCCAAAAAGCCTATGTCCTTCTTCGCGTAATCTTGGTGCATCTTCATCATAATATTTTTGCAGGGTTTCTTTGCTGTCGGTAGTGTATTGTATGGAATAAGTCGTGCCGCCCATTTCTTCTTCAATTAAGACTTTTACCATTCGTGCCGAAGAAAATTTTCCGGTAGCCAAAACATCTTTGATGTGTTTTTCCTGCATCCATCGCATCCATTGGTCGTGAACGCTTTCGTGTATGTTAATGGTAACGTTATATAAAATCATGATTGTTTAAAATTTATAAATTGGAATTAAATGGAGACTGAACACTGAACACTGACCACTATAAATTAGTGTCTCCGCGAAGTTTTCGGTATTTATTCCGCGAGTCGACAAAGAAAATACTGTCTTCGTGTTTGAAGATGATTTCTTCATAAAGTGGTTTGGCTTTTTCGACATCACTCAAATTGGTATTGTAAATCTCCGCCGAATAGTAAAGCGCTTCATCTATGTAAATGCATTCTTTGTGATGGGTTACAATGGCATTATAGTTTTCCAAAGCTTTGGTGAAATCGCCCATTTTTTCGTAGGTTTTACCAATGCGTAATAAAGTCACCGGTTCGATTTCTTCGCCTTTGTGTTCTTTTAAAATCAGTTGGAATTGCGCCAAAGATTCCGCTTTTTTATTTTGGTACAACAAAAAATCAGCGCGGGCAAATTTCTTTAATGCTATTTGAGTCGAATCTTCTACGGTATTGTCGCTGATGAGTAAGAACAAATCTAAAGCATCATTGGCAATCAATTGTGAAGCAGCCGATTTGAGCACTTTTAATTGGTGTGTTGCCCATTCAAAATCGCCTTTAAAATAACTGGTTTTGGCAGTTTTTAATTGCGCTTCCTGCCCGGTAATATCACCGCCCATGTCTTCGCCTACCTGAGAATAATAAATCAACGCCTGGTTGTATTTTTCTTCCAGTAAAAGAATATCGGCCAATTGCATTTTGATGGCTGCGGTTTGGTAGCGGTTCAATGGCATTTCCATGGCATTTTTCAAAATTGCTTTCGCTTTTTCGGGATTGTTGAGGTGAAAAGCCGTGAAATCTGCTTCCAATTCCAATAAGGATAAAGTATACGGACTTACGCCAAATTCTTTGATCAATTGATCCAATTCGGCAGTAATGGCGACATAATCTTTATCGGTGGCATGATCAATTTTCATCTCCATCAAATAAGAATGTGCCTGAATCAACAGTTCTAAATCGTTGGTGTTTTCTAAAACAAAAGTCAAAATTTCTTTGGCTGAATCTTGGTCGTTATCTTCAATGGCCATTTCGCCCAAATTGACGATATTTCCAAAAGATTCGGGGTTTCTTTTGTAAATGGCTTTTTGCTGGATAAAGGCTTTTCCATATTCTTTCTGTTGCACAAAATACCAACTTAAGAAATCATTCCAAAACACATCTTGTGTTTTTTGTGTTCTGATGAGCAAGGCTTTTTTCAAAGAATTGTTGAAATTTTCATCACCATCTTCCGTCATAAAACGCGATAATTGGTTTTGGATAATCGGCAAGTTTTGCGGATTTAGATTGGCTTCCATTAAATAAGTTTCAATCATCAAATCGGTTTCGCCTTTTTGTCCGTAAAGCATCGCCATCTGGAAGTTGAAACTCAATCTAGGGTCGATTTCCAAAGCGGTTTTATAAGCCAAAAGCGCATAATCAAACAAAGCTTTTCTTTCGAATGTGTAAGCCAATCCATAAGCTTCGTTGGCATTTTTTTTGATTCTGTCAATTGCCTGATTGTACTGTTTGTTGGCTTTCTCTTGGTTTTTTTGCAACTGAAAATTAAAACCCAATTCGATTAAAAGACTACTCTGTTTGTATTTGTCGAGCCTTTCTTGTATGGCTTTTTCAGCTTTGTCAAATTGTTGCAGTTGTTGGTAACACTCAATTACTTTTTGGAAATAATTGGAGTTGCCTTGTTGTGCTTTCAGCAGTTCTTCATAGCTCACTAAGGCTTTTTCAAATTCACCTCGGTCAAAATAATTATTGGCCAATTGCTCGTTTTGAGCCGAAGCCCAAAGCGAAAGGAATAAGAATAAGATAGAGAGAATTTTTTTCATTTGTAAATTCTATTGTTTTTCAAAGGTCAAATGTAATTCGCATAAATGGTGTTTCATTTGGAATCAAATTTTCGGAATGCTCATTTCATGTTTCAAATTAAACGAACAATGTACTAAAGTAACACTTTTTGTGCTCCGTTAGTACATTGTTTGCTAAAGATTAACTATTTAGTTAATGATATCAAAACCAGTGTAAGGACGTAAAACTTCCGGAATTACAATACCTTCCGGTGTTTGGTAATTCTCTATGATTCCGGCTAAAACTCTAGGCAAAGCCAATGAACTTCCATTTAGGGTGTGTGCCAATTGGGTTTTTCCGTCTTTTCCTTTGAAACGCAATTTCAAACGATTGGCTTGGAAAGTTTCAAAATTAGATACCGAAGAGATTTCTAGCCATCGGTCTTGCGCTGTTGAAAATACTTCAAAGTCATAAGTCAATGCTGAAGCAAAACTCATATCGCCCCCGCAAAGGCGAAGAATTCTATAGGGTAATTTCAATTCCTGAAGAATTCCTTTTACGTGTTCTACCATACCGTCTAAGGCTTGGTAAGAGTTATCAGGATGTTCAACACGAACGATTTCTACTTTGTCAAATTGGTGCAAACGGTTCAAACCACGAACGTGCGCGCCATAAGAACCGGCTTCGCGACGGAAACACGGTGTATAACCTGTGCACAAAACCGGCAATTCACTTTCCTGCAAAATCACATCGCGGAACAAATTCGTTACCGGAACTTCAGCAGTTGGAATTAAGTACAAATCGTCAATGCCAACGTGGTACATTTGTCCTTCTTTGTCCGGCAATTGTCCGGTTCCGTAACCTGAAGCTTCGTTGACCAAATGCGGTACTTGAAACTCTTGGTAACCGGCTTCGGTATTTTTATCAAGGAAATAGGAAATCAAAGCGCGTTGCAATTTAGCACCTTTTCCTTTGTAGACAGGAAATCCGGCACCGGTGATTTTTACGCCTAATTCGAAATCGATGATGTCATATTTTTTAACCAATTCCCAGTGAGGTTGCGCACCTTCATGTAAAACAGGAATATCGCCTTCTTGAAAAACGTTTAGGTTTTCTTCCGGTGTTTTGCCTTCCGGAACGATATCGGCAGGAAGATTCGGTAATAAATACATTTTTTGCGTCAATTCGGTAGCGAAGGCATCTAATTTCTCAGACAATTCTTTACTGCTTTCTTTGAGTTGACTCGTTTTTTGTTTTAGGATTTCGGCTTTGGCTTTTTCTCCGTTTTTCATCATTTCACCAATAGCAGAAGATAATTTATTGGCTTCTGCCAAAGTATTGTCAAGAGCCACTTGTGTGCTTCTTCTGTTTTCGTCTAATTGGATTACTTCTGTTACAATGGCTTTAGCATCCATGTGCTTTTTGGCCAAAGCGGTAATCACTTTCTCTTTATTTTCTCTGATGTAACTAATTTGTAACATGTCATTTTCTTTATTGCGCTCGCAAATTTAATGAAATGTTTGATAAATCCTTTCTGATGCTGAAAAACTTGCCTTTTGTAACCAAATTATAATCAAAGTGATAGGTTTAATTTATCATTTCTTTGACAGTTGTCTACCTTAATAATTGCTATATTCGCAAAAAAATCAATTGCCTACTATGAAAAAGTGCTACTTTTTAGTATTTTATCTTACAATATCTTTTGTTTTTGCCCAAGAAGGTATTTTAGAGACTAACAGAATTGCCGAATCGGAAATGAAATCTGCTTCACAGCTCATGAATTTTCAGGTCAATCCCAATACCACAAACTACGATGTTACTTACAGCAAGCTTGAATTTACAGTAAATCCTGCTGTTTATTTTATAACCGGAAAAGTAACCACGACTTTCAAGGCGTTGAGCGATATGACAACGGTTACTTTTGATTTAACAGATCAATTGACGGTTAGTTCCGTAAAACAAGGCGCTACCGATTTGTCTTTTGAGCAAAACACCGACGATGAGTTGGTGATTACTTTGCCAAGCACTTTAATTACAGGGAATTTTGCCACTGTGGAAATCAATTATTCCGGTGCTCCGGCTAGTGGTGAGCAAGCTTTTACGAGAAGTACTCATAATGGCGCTTCGATTATTTGGACATTGTCGGAGCCATTTGGAGCGAGAGATTGGTGGCCTTGTAAACAAGATTTGAATGATAAGATTGACAGCATTGATGTGTATATCACGGCACCATCGCAATATGTTAGTGTGGCTAATGGTGTTGAACCGGAAGCGCCGGTAACCAATGGTGCAAATAAAACCACTCATTTTCACCACAGCTATCCTATACCGGCTTATTTAGTAGCAATAGCGGTCACTAATTACCAAGTTTATACACAAACCGCCGGAATAGAGCCTAATACTTTTCCGATTGTAAATTATATTTATCCTGAGAGTTATGCGGCGGCGGTTGTTTCTTTAGCCCAAACGCCTGTGATTATGGATTTGTTTGAGAATTTGTTTGAAACCTATCCTTTTAGTGCCGAAAAGTATGGTCATGCCCAATGTGGTTTTGGGGGCGGAATGGAACATACGACTGTTTCCTTTATGGGAAATTTCAGTCGGGGTTTGATTGCTCACGAATTGGCACACCAATGGTTTGGCGATAAAATTACTTGTGGAACTTGGAAAGACATTTGGTTGAATGAAGGATTTGCAACTTATTTATCGGCGCTCACCATTGAGAATTTAGACGGATTGGATGCTTTTATCATACAAAAATCGGGGATGATTGATTTTATTACTTCGAGTCCGGCCGGAAATGTGTATTTAACTGATGTGCAAGCAACTAATGTCAGCAGAATTTTTAGTAGCCGATTGAGTTACAACAAAGGCGCGATGGTTTTAGAAATGTTGCGTTTTAAAATGGGGGATACCGCTTTTTTTCAAGCGATAAGAAATTATTTAGCCGATCCTAATTTGGCTTATAAATACGCAGTAACTACAGATTTAAAAGCGCATTTGGAAACAGTTTACGGACAAGATTTAACCGAGTTCTTTGAGGATTGGATTTACAATCAAGGATATCCAATTTATACCATTACGGCTCAAAATTGGGGCGAAGGTCAAGCCAAATTTGTAATCAACCAAACACAATCAGATCCTTCGGTGACTTATTTTGAAATGCCGGTTCCGGTTAGAGTGTATGGTGCTTTGGGAGAACAAGCCGATTTGGTTTTGAACAACACTTTTGATGGTGAAGAGATTATTGCTAATGTTCCTTTTGCCATAACCGGTGTTGAATTTGATCCTGAAAAACATATTATTTCTAAAAACAATACTGCCTCACTTGGGAATGAGGTTTTTGACCTAGCCAATGCTATAGTGCTGTATCCGAATCCGAGTGCTGAGGTTTTGCACATTCAAATGCCAACTTCACTTGTTTTGGAAAAAGCGGTTATTTACAACAGTCTTGGGCAAAAAGTATCGGAAAGTAATACTTTGGATTTCTCTGTGAGCAACTTGTCTTCGGGTGTTCATTACCTGCAAATTCAGACAATGGAAGGGACTTATCATAAAAAATTCATAAAAAAATAATCTAAAACAAATATTATATGCACGAGTAAGGTGAAAACCTTACTTTTGTGCGTTTAAAAGAAACTGACAAATAAGAAATGGAAATTGCAATCAAACTATCTCAATTTTTACTGAGTTTATCAATATTAATTATACTTCACGAATTAGGGCATTTTATTCCGGCCAAATTATTTAAAACTAGGGTAGAGAAGTTCTACTTGTTTTTTGACATCAAATATTCTTTGCTGAAAAAGAAAATCGGTGAAACTGAATACGGTATCGGTTGGTTGCCTTTGGGCGGTTATGTGAAAATCTCCGGAATGGTAGATGAAAGCATGGACACGGAGCAATTGGCACAAGAACCACAACCTTGGGAGTTCCGTTCTAAACCGGCTTGGCAACGTTTGATTATTATGTTGGGCGGTGTAACGGTAAATTTCATTTTGGCTTTTATTATTTACATTGGAATGACTTTTTTCTATGGTGAAAAGTACATCAACAACAGTGAAGTGAAAGATGGTGTTTGGGTTCAAAACACGGAGCTTGAAAAGGTTGGGATTAAAACAGGAGATAAAATTGTCGCGATTGACGGTAAGGAAATTGTAAAATTTGAACCTTCTGTTAATTTGGATGTTTTGATGGCTAAAACGGTTTTGGTTAACCGTAACGGAGAAGAGAAGACTATTGCTATACCACAAAACTTTATCGGAAAATTTATTGACAAAGACAAAAAAGAATTGATTGCTTTGAGAATGCCTTTTGTGGTTGGCGGATTTGCTGATGACTCTAAGAATAAAGAACAACTAAAAGTTAAAGATGTTTTTGTTTCAGTTAATGGTCAATCATTAAAATACTATGATCAAGCCGCTTCGGTTCTTTCTTCCTATAAAGGGAAAGAGGTTACTGCTATCGTTTTGCGTGATGGTAAAGAAACGCCTGTGAAGCTTATTGTAAACCAAGAAGGCAAAATGGGTGTTGGACCGGCACAAGTGACTGAAAGCAGTCTGGAGAAATTAGGCTATTACAAATTCAGCACGGAGCAGTTTGGGCTTTTTGAATCCATTCCGGTTGGAATTGACAAAGGGTTTGCGCAATTGGGCAACTACTGGAAACAATTGAAACTTATTTTTAATCCTAGTACAGGAGCTTACAAAGGCGTAGGCGGATTTGCGGCTATTTATAATATATTCCCTGATTATTGGAGTTGGGAAGCTTTTTGGAGTATCACGGCTTTATTGTCAATTATGTTAGGGGTAATGAATTTATTGCCAATTCCTGCCTTAGATGGAGGTCATGTGATGTTCTTGTTGTATGAAATGATCTCAGGCAGAAAGCCAAGCGACAAGTTCTTAGAAAGAGCCCAAATGGTTGGTTTTGTATTACTTATTTCCCTGTTATTGTTTGCTAACGGAAACGATATTTACAAGGCAATCATAGGCAAGTAATATTTTTTGAAATTTTATTCGTTTTTATTTGCAAAAAATAAAATTCGTTCTATCTTTGCAACCGCTTAAAAGGATATAAATATCCTCTATAGCTAAAGAAAAAGAGCTTCTGACTGTTAATCAGAGTCCCGATAGTTATCGGGATTGGTTCGAGAAATGTTTTTTGAAATAATAGAATTTACAATATACAGTTTCCTCCTTAGCTCAGTTGGTTAGAGCATCTGACTGTTAATCAGAGGGTCCTTGGTTCGAGCCCAAGAGGGGGAGCTTTTTAGAAAGCCTGATGCGAAAGTATTGGGCTTTTTTCATTTATAAAATAATACTAAAGCATCTGACTGTTAATCATAGTCCCGATAGCTATCGGGATTGGTTCGAGCCCAAGCCCCGATAGTAATCGGGGGGAGCTTATTAGAAAGCCTGATGCGAAAGTATTGGGCTTTTTTCATTTATAAAATAATACTAAAGCATCTGACTGTTAATCATAGTCCCGATAGCTATCGGGATTGGTTCGAGCCCAAGCCCCGATAGTAATCGGGGGGAGCTTATTAGAAAGCCTGATACGAAAGTATCGGGCTTTTTTCATTTATAAAATAATACTAAAGCATCTGACTGTTAATCATAGTCCCGATAGCTATCGGGATTGGTTCGAGCCCAAGCCCCGATAGTAATCGGGGGGAGCTTATTAGAAAGCCTGATACGAAAGTATCGGGCTTTTTTCATTTATAAAATAATGCTAAAGCATCTGACTGTTAATCATAGTCCCGATAGCTATCGGGATTGGTTCGAGCCCAAGCCCCGATAGTAATCGGGGGGAGCTTATTAGAAAGCCAGTCGCAAGACTGGCTTTTTTTGTTTAATTACATTGCAAATGAATATAATATTTACATCTGACTGTTAATCAGAGCCCCGATAGTAATCGGGGGAGCTTATTAGAGAGCCAGTCTTATGACTGGCTTTTTTTATTTAATTTTATTTCAAATTGAACATATATGCACTTTGTTTACATTCTTCATTCGGTGAAAATTAATCGTTTTTATATTGGTTATACTTCTAATCTTGACCTTAGAATGGAATTTCATGAGCATGCCGAGAGTAGAAAGTTTACTTATAATGCTGATGATTGGACTTTGTTCTTCACCATTAACTGTGGATCCAAATCTCAGGCTCTTGCTATCGAAAAGCATATTAAGGCTATGAAAAGTAAGGTATATATTGAAAACCTAAAGAAGTATCCTGAGATGGTGGAAAAATTACTTAAAAAGTATGAGGTATTTGACGCTTAATCTTTCCTCTCAATTCCCACCACCATTGATAATCTCCAACACCTTATTCAAAGCTTCTTCTGATTTCAACTCAATATCCGGATTCACACCAACTCTATCCAAACGAACGCCGTCATACGTATAGAAATCGGCAATGGGCAATATCAGCATGTATTTTCCGGACACCACAAAAGGAGATGCCGCTAACATTCTTCCCAGTTTTGCTTTGCCGCCAAATATACGTACGTCCGCATTTTTGGGAGAAGTTACGGTAAATTGTTCTTTAGCTATTTTCAACACTATAAATATCTTCTTTGCTATTTCTAAAATTTTCTTGAATATCATGATTCAGGAAATGATTTTTATAGGTATTCCATTTTCAACAATAGTATTTTTGTTTTGGCTATTTAGATATTTGATTACGACAGAGTTTTGAAATAAAGGCGTTATTATATATTGATGTGAAATTATAATGCCTAAATTTAATAAAGAATAGTATTATATAAATGAATTTTGTTTTTAATTTTAACACTTTGCAACTGTGTATAGAATAACATTGCAATTGGTTTGAAATATGTATTAAATAGGTAACAAAGGTATTGAAGTGTTTGTAATGAATACACTAGGGTTTTGCAATGATTACTGAATAGTTTTGTAAGTATGTTTAAATGCTATGAAATACTTATTTAACCAGTTGGGTGTAATTATTTGAATTAAAAAAGGTCAATAAATATTAATCAAAATTTTGAAATTCAACACCTTGACGTTATCAAAAACCAATTCATTTTACAACAAATAATTATACTAGAAGTAGATTTAACTATTGTTAGACAGATAACTCTAAGTAGTAAATTTTTAGATAATGCAATAAAATATATAAATTAATTATAGAATAATTATGGCAAAAAATAATGTAACTGTTTCAAATAGTATTCAAATTGATGATTTGAACCTAAAAAATATCTCGAATAAAATGGTTTGGTTTTTAGCCCTTTTTTCATTTTTACTTTATGCAAATACATTAAGCCACGGATTTGTTTTAGATGACATCGCAGTTATTGAACAAAATAGTTTTGTTAAAAAAGGTTTTGCTGGGATTTCGGAACTATTTTCTACTTTTTATTGGCAAGGATATTGGAATTTAAATGCTGGTTTGTATAGACCAATGTCATTAGTATTTTTTGCTGTAGAATGGCAATTGTTTCCCAATAATCCTTTCATCTATCATTTTTTTAATGTCTTTTATTATAGTTTAAGTGTTATACTGTTATTTAAAGTATTGTACTATTATTTGAAAGAATATTCCATTTGGATTCCTTTTTTTATCGTCTTATTGTTTACCGTTCACCCAATTCATACAGAGGTAGTGGCTAATATTAAAAGTAGGGACGAAATTTTTTGTTTTCTCTTTTTTATTGCCGGTGTCTATTTTCTTTTGATCAAAGAAAAAAAGGTATATCAAGTTCTGGGCGTAGTATCCTATCTATTTTGTTTGTTATCTAAAGAAGCAGGAATTTTATTTTTACCGATTCTTTTCTTCTTATATTGGTTAAAATATAAGAAGGATTTTTTTCTAAAAGCTATTCCAATTATCAGTATCAGTGCATTTTGGCTTATTTTGCATCGCTATATTATTTTAACTTCTCCCTTTAAAAGAATTCAATATACTTATTTAGACAATTCCCTTTTTGGGTGTGATGGTTTAACATCTAAAATAGCAACGGGAGTTACCCTATTAGCCCGATATATTATTAAATCCATTTATCCTTATAATTTGAGTTATGATTACTCTTTTAATCAAATTCCATGTGTAACAATAAGCTCTTTCTCATTTTTATTAAGTCTATTGCTGGTTGGAATATTTTTATTTTCAATGTATTTCTTCCGAAAAAAAAATAACTTTATTAGCTTAGGAATACTATTTTTTTTCATTACTATTTTTTTAGCCAGTAATATTGTTGTTTTTATTGGTACAACAATGGGAGATAGGTTGTTATATACACCTGTTTTAGGTATTATTATTGCCTTAGTTTTTTTACTATTTCATCTTTCAAAAAACATGAAGATTAAAAGTTTTTATCACCCATTAATATATTTTTTATCTTTTGTAGTTTTATTATTTTCATTTAAAACATTTAATAGAAATAAAGCCTGGAAATCAAATACAACTTTGTTTACTGAGGATTTATTGAATGCACCTAATAGTGCTCGTGTAAATTTTAATTATGCTACCGTGTTTTTTAATCAATTGTCTTCAGATGTTGAAATTCAAAAACAACAATTACCTTTTATTATTGATTCTTATAAAAAAGTATTGTTAATTGATCCCAATGATAAAGGGACTTTGACCAACTTAGGCGTATGTTATTATAGAATGAAGGATTATAAAATGTCTATATCTTTTACTAAACATGCTTTAGAATTAACCAAAACGGATTATGCTTTGCAATCTAATTTAGCAGATGCTTATTTTAGAAATAATAATTATGATGAAGCTATTGCAATTTATAAAGAATTAATTGAAAATAATTATACTCAAGAGAACACTTATAATTATTACGGAGTAGCTTTATTTAATAAAAAGGAATATGCAACTGCAGTTACTGTTTTTAAAGAAGGTATTAAGCAAAACTCAGATTTTGTGGAATTGTGGATGAATTATGGAAATGCTTTAGCGGCCTCAGGGAATCTTAAAGAGGCAATAACTGCATTTGAAAAAGCTTATAAATTAGATCCAAGTCAAAAGAATTCATTAAAGTTTCTAGCCATGTCTTACCAAGAATTAGGAAATACTGAAAAGGCAAATTATTATTACTCAGAGTTTATTAAAAAATAAAAAAGGTCTCATTTTATTGAGACCTCTTCTTTAATTATTAGATGTTTTTAGTTTAGATTTTTACTAAATTAGAAATCAAAAGAATTATCGAGCTCTCGTTAATAGGGAGAATACTCTTCTTTTTTTAGTAATGGATATAGTAATTTAATCTATAAAAAAGGGTTGCTATGCGCTAGCATAACAACCCTTTTATCTATATTACTTTTTTATTATTAGCTTTTGAGAACTTATTTTTATTCCATTTGTTCCTTTGATATAATAAATACCATCAGCTAAATTTTCAACATTGATATTATTTTCTAAGTTAGCATATGCTTTAAATGTTTTAATAGTTTGCCCCAATTGATTAACAATTAAAAACTCACCATCAAAATTAGTATCAATATATAGCAATCCGCTTGTTGGATTTGGATATATTGTAAATTGTGTTTTGACAAAAGTAGGTGTGCCTAAAGTAGTAACGGTATAACAAGCCGATTCAACTGTACAGGCTCCAAAGGTTATCTCAACTTTATAATCACCTAGACTTGTTGGTGTAAAATTCTGATTTGTTTCACCAGTTAATAAAGTGTTTGGACATTCATACCATTGGTAAGTAGCACCCACTTCATTTGCAGTTAAAATACCAGTAGTTACTTCAGCTATAGTATTATCAATAGCTGTTGGCTCAGTAATAGTTGCTGAAGTGGTAGCCGAACAACCGTTAGCATCGGTCACCGTACAGGTCCATGTTCCGGCAGTAAGTCCAGTTACAGAAACTGTTCCGTCACCTGTTGGTGTTCCCGGAGTCCAGTCATAAGTGTATCCGCCAGCACCACCAGTTGGAGTATTGATAGCTGCTGCGCCATTTGACCCACCATTACAAGCAATATTGGTTTGTGAAGAAGGAGTTAAAGCAAGTGTAGTTGGTTGCGTTACTGTAAAACTTTGAGAAGCTGAACATCCATTAGCATCGGTCACCGTACAGGTCCAAGTTCCGGCAGTTAATCCGGAAACCGAAGTTGTTCCGTCACCTGTTGGTGTTCCGGGAGTCCAGTCATAAGTGTATCCACCAGCACCTCCTGTTGGAGTATTGATAGCTGCTGCTCCATTAGAACCTCCAAAGCAAGCAATATTAGTTTGAGAAGCTGCTGTCATTGAAATGGCAGTTGGTTGCGTTACTGTAAAACTTTGAGAAGCTGAACAACCATTAGCATCGGTCACCGTACACGTCCAAGTTCCGGCAGTTAATCCGGAAACCGAAGTTGTTCCGTCACCTGTTGGTGTTCCGGGAGTCCAGTCATAAGTGTATCCACCAGCACCTCCTGTTGGAGTATTGATAGCTGCTGCTCCATTAGAACCTCCAAAGCAAGCAATATTAGTTTGAGAAGCTGCTGTCATTGAAATGGCAGTTGGTTGCGTTACTGTAAAACTTTGAGAAGCTGAACAACCATTAGCATCGGTCACCGTACACGTCCAAGTTCCGGCAGTTAATCCGGAAACCGAAGTTGTTCCGTCACCTGTTGGTGTTCCGGGAGTCCAGTCATAAGTGTATCCACCAGCACCACCAGTTGCAGTATTCACAGCAGCAGCACCATTTGAACCTCCATTACAAGCAATGTTAGTTTGAGAAGCTGCTGTCATTGAAATGGCAGTTGGTTGCGTTACTGTAAAACTTTGAGAAGCCGAACAACCGTTAGCATCGGTCACCGTACACGTCCAAGTTCCGGCAGTTAATCCGGAAACCGAAGTTGTTCCGTCACCTGTTGGTGTTCCGGGAGTCCAGTCATAAGTATATCCGCCAGCACCTCCTGTTGGTGTATTGATAGCTGCTGCTCCATTAGAACCTCCAAAGCAAGCAATATTAGTTTGAGAAGCAGGCGTTACTGAAATGGCAGTTGGTTGTGTTACTGTAAAGCTTTGAGAAGCCGTACAACCGTTAGCATCGGTCACCGTACAGGTCCAAGTTCCAGCCGTTAAACCGGAAACCGAAGTTGTTCCGTCACCTGTTGGTGTTCCGGGAGTCCAGTCATAAGTGTATCCACCAGCACCACCAGTTGCAGTATTCACAGCAGCGGCACCATTTGAACCCCCATTACAAGCAATGTTAGTTTGCGAAGCTGCCGTTACTGAAATGGCAGTTGGTTGCGTTACTGTAAAACTTTGAGAAGCCGAACAACCGTTAGCATCGGTCACCGTACAGGTCCATGTTCCGGCAGTAAGTCCAGTTACAGAAACTGTTCCGTCACCTGTTGGTGTTCCCGGAGTCCAGTCATAAGTGTATCCGCCAGCACCACCAGTTGGAGTATTGATAGCTGCTGCGCCATTTGACCCACCATTACAAGCAATATTGGTTTGTGAAGAAGGAGTTAAAGCAAGTGTAGTTGGTTGCGTTACTGTAAAACTTTGAGAAGCCGAACAACCGTTAGCATCGGTCACCGTACACGTCCAAGTTCCGGCAGTTAATCCGGAAACCGAAGTTGTTCCGTCACCTGTTGGTGTTCCGGGAGTCCAGTCATAAGTGTATCCACCAGCACCACCAGTTGCAGTATTCACAGCAGCAGCACCATTTGAACCTCCATTACAAGCAATGTTAGTTTGAGAAGCTGCTGTCATTGAAATGGCAGTTGGTTGCGTTACTGTAAAACTTTGAGAAGCCGTACAACCGTTAGCATCGGTCACCGTACACGTCCAAGTTCCGGCAGTTAATCCGGAAACCGAAGTTGTTCCGTCACCTGTTGGTGTTCCGGGAGTCCAGTCATAAGTGTATCCACCAGCACCACCAGTTGCAGTATTCACAGCAGCGGCACCATTTGAACCTCCATTACAAGCAATGTTAGTTTGCGAAGCTGCCGTTACTGAAATGGCAGTTGGTTGCGTTACTGTAAAACTTTGAGAAGCCGAACAACCGTTAGCATCGGTCACCGTACAGGTCCAAGTTCCGGCAGTAAGTCCAGTTACAGAAGTTGTTCCGTCACCTGTTGGTGTTCCGGGAGTCCAGTCATAAGTATATCCGCCAGCACCTCCTGTTGGTGTATTGATAGCTGCTGCTCCATTAGAACCTCCAAAGCAAGCAATATTAGTTTGAGAAGCAGGCGTTACTGAAATGGCAGTTGGTTGTGTTACTGTAAAGCTTTGAGAAGCCGTACAACCGTTAGCATCGGTCACCGTACAGGTCCAAGTTCCAGCCGTTAAACCGGAAACAGAAGTTGTTCCGTCACCTGTTGGTGTTCCGGGAGTCCAGTCATAAGTGTATCCACCAGCACCACCAGTTGCAGTATTCACAGCAGCGGCACCATTTGAACCTCCATTACAAGCAATGTTAGTTTGCGAAGCTGCCGTTACTGAAATGGCAGTTGGTTGCGTTACTGTAAAACTTTGAGAAGCCGAACAACCGTTAGCATCGGTCACCGTACAGGTCCATGTTCCGGCAGTAAGTCCAGTTACAGAAACTGTTCCGTCACCTGTTGGTGTTCCCGGAGTCCAGTCATAAGTGTATCCGCCAGCACCACCAGTTGGAGTATTGATAGCTGCTGCGCCATTTGACCCACCATTACAAGCAATATTGGTTTGTGAAGAAGGAGTTAAAGCAAGTGTAGTTGGTTGCGTTACTGTAAAACTTTGAGAAGCTGAACAACCATTAGCATCGGTCACCGTACACGTCCAAGTTCCGGCAGTTAATCCGGAAACCGAAGTTGCTCCGTCACCTGTTGGTGTTCCGGGAGTCCAGTCATAAGTGTATCCACCAGCACCACCAGTTGCAGTATTCACAGCAGCAGCACCATTTGAACCTCCATTACAAGCAATGTTAGTTTGAGAAGCTGCTGTCATTGAAATGGCAGTTGGTTGCGTTACTGTAAAACTTTGAGAAGCCGAACAACCGTTAGCATCGGTCACCGTACACGTCCAAGTTCCGGCAGTTAATCCGGAAACCGAAGTTGTTCCGTCACCTGTTGGTGTTCCGGGAGTCCAGTCATAAGTGTATCCACCAGCACCACCAGTTGCAGTATTCACAGCAGCAGCACCATTTGAACCTCCATTACAAGCAATGTTAGTTTGAGAAGCTGCTGTCATTGAAATGGCAGTTGGTTGCGTTACTGTAAAACTTTGAGAAGCCGTACAACCGTTAGCATCGGTCACCGTACACGTCCAAGTTCCGGCAGTTAATCCGGAAACCGAAGTTGTTCCGTCACCTGTTGCTGTTCCGGGAGTCCAGTCATAAGTGTATCCACCAGCACCACCAGTTGCAGTATTCACAGCAGCGGCACCATTTGAACCTCCATTACAAGCAATGTTAGTTTGCGAAGCTGCCGTTACTGAAATGGCAGTTGGTTGCGTTACTGTAAAACTTTGAGAAGCCGAACAACCGTTAGCATCGGTCACCGTACAGGTCCAAGTTCCGGCAGTAAGTCCAGTTACAGAAGTTGTTCCGTCACCTGTTGGTGTTCCCGGAGTCCAGTCATAAGTGTATCCGCCAGCACCACCAGTTGGAGTATTGATAGCTGCTGCGCCATTTGACCCACCATTACAAGCAATATTGGTTTGAGATGCAGCAGTTACTGAAATAGCTGGAGGTTGAGTTATAGTGAATGTACTTGTAACGGATGAACTTACAGCATCGGTTATCGTGCAAATGTATGTTCCAGCAATCAATCCGGAAGCGGTTGATCCCGTTCCGCCTGATGGAGCCCATGAGTAAGTGTATGGAGAGGTCCCTCCTGATGGAGTTACGGTTGCAGAACCATTCGATCCTCCGAAACAAGAAACATTTGTTTGATTTTGAGATACGGGAAAGGCAATCGGAGTAAAAGTGTATGATCTGCCGCTTCCGGGCCAAGTTGTATTATTGTCATTAGCGGTAACAATACTGCTCGTATTTGAAGCTGTGGTAACACTAACGAAATCGGATACCCCATTTGTCAAAATTCCAACAGAATAGCCTCCATTAAAATCATTCCCGGCCCCATAAATAAATTTTACAATATTTGATGTTTCATATAACCAAATTTGAAAATTTTTATCTGCTGCCCCTGTATTCCCAAGATAGGACAAGTGATAATCGATAACCAATATTCTCGACCCAGCGGAACCGGAAGTTTGATAATTGACGCTTCCATTTGCATCAGTGTAATTATCATCCCAATACGGGATTAAATAAGGACCTGATAGATTACCGATTACGTTATTGTAATCTGTTACAGCACTTGCACCAAGCTCTATAAGTCCGTTAGATGTAACAGAAAAATTGGTGTAGTTAACTCCATTAAATTTAAATGTAAACCCAATATTAGCAATGGCTGAAACATCATCATCTAGAAAAGTACCTAATAGATTTGTAAAAGATCCGGTTGCAAGGGCATTTCCGGTTGATGTCGAATAGGAGTATGCATTTACCTGTGCTTTAGCACTCATTCCGAGAACTAAAACAAAAATGAGAAGTAGTCTTGTTTTCATAGTGAATAATTATTGTTAAGTATTTGCAAAGTTCCTGAGGCAATGTCCTTAAGTAATACAAACGAAATGTTATCATTTGCTGTTGATGTGTTTACAGTGTTGTCAGTCGCATTAATTAAAACAATTGCGATGTCACCAGCTGTAAGAGTAGTTTGTGCTTGCCCAAAGAAGTTTACAAAAATCAGGGCAAAAAATAAAGTAATTTTTTGTTTCATAATGTTTATTTGTGTTAATGATTAAGCAATTGTTCTGTATTTAAAATATAGACAAAATACCTTTTTTATCGACTAAAAGACAAATATAGAAAAATACAGACAAACATAGACAAAACACCTTTTTTATCGATAAAAAGACACAAATACGCAAAAAAGTAAGTAAAATCTTTACATATCGAATTTACTCTTGTAAAAATGTAAACGATATGGTAGTTATAAAACGGTACTAGAATCAAAAAGATTCTATTTCTTCTTTGTAACCTGTTGCGAGCAATTAGTATTATTGTTAAATGTCACACTTAGTTTGTCTAAGTCTATCCTTTTAATGGGCTTCGACAAGCACAGACTGAATCTTTTAATTATAAATACACTTTTGTCTTTTAACAAAAAATATTGAACACAACCAATCAGTTATTATAATTCCTAATCTTACTAAAGTAAAAACTAGTATTTTATCATAAGTAAATTACCGATAAATCTGTCTAATGAGTAATCGTATCAATATCTTCCCAGTCGTGTTAACTACCAATGGTTCTTTGCCCGGGAGACAAGCCAGTGACGCTAAAAAATGGAGTTCTGTAGCCTACGGTAATGATAAATTTGTGGCGGTATGCACGAATAGCACTATGAACAAAGCAATGTATTCTGGAGGACTTCTGGCCCAAAGTGATTTTAATAAAGAAAAGATTTTAATTTACCCAAATCCCGCATCTGACCGTTTATTTATAAAACTACCTGGCGTTGCTTCTACAGAAAATGCTACAGCAAAAATGTATGATTTCAGAGGAAGGCTTGTACGGGAATTTAGTATAAATAATGAAGACTTCAGCATTGTTCTTAGCGGGCGCGGCGCTATACATTCTTAAAGTGGCATCTGGAAATGTAATTATGACGGAGAAGATTTTAGTTACTAACAAGTAATACCAACTCTAAAATCATTTTTGACCCCATCTACTGATAAGTGCTATTGATGCAATAATCCTCAAAGGTTTTATTTGGAATTCGAAATTCAAGTTTACCTCATCATCTAATTGTTTCGAGAACAACAAGGGTTACATTTTAATGTTAACTATTTAACAAACAATTACGGTTCTAGGTTCAGTCAGTAGGGGAGATTAATTAAAAGCCTGATACCTTTATTATCAGGCTTTTAATTTAAAATGCGTTTATTCAACTTTTACCACCAGTGATAATCTCCAACACCTTATTCAAAGCTTCTTCTGATTTCACTTCAATATCGGGATTCACACCAACTCTATCCAAGCGAATGCCGTCATACGTATAGAAATCGGCAATGGGCAATATCAGCATGTATTTTCCGGACACCACAAAAGGAGATGCTGCTAACATAGCACCAGCGGTTTTTTCGCCTACAATAGTGGCTCTTTTACTGTTTTTGAGTGCATAGACAATAGGTTCGCAGGTGCTTCCTGTTTTGCCATTGGTTAAAACGTATATATTTCCTGTAAATACAGGATTGGTGGGTTTTTTAAAGATAAGCTTAACGCCGGGTGATGCTTTTAACTCATCGGTAAAATCTTTGGTGCCTTTGGGTTGCAATTCCGGGAGTGTTTTAAATAATTCGGGTTGGTAACCGGTGTATTGTAATTTATTAGTCAGAAAATAACCGACTTCCATATCACTGTCGGTAATGTGCTTGGCAAATTCAAAGGCTGCTTCTATTCCGCCTCCGGGATTGTTCCTCAAATCGATGATCAGGTTTTTATAGTTTGGATTGGCTACTATTTGGGGTAACGTTGCTGCCAATTCCGGGGTAGAGTTACTGAAATTCTTAATCTGTAGATAGGCCGTAGTGCTGTTTTTTTCTTCAAAGACAACTGATTTCGGGGTGATGGCTGTTTCTTCATTATCAGTTGCCTCTTGTGCTATGGTTAAACTTAAATGGCTAAACGGAAGTTGTTGCGCGAGTATATTAAAGCCGAAATACATTTCAATATCGTCGTGGGCAGTAGTAGATAATTTTTTGATATCGTTTTCGAACTTCTTCCATGCCTGAGTTTGTAACGCTGCCGGGGAATAAATATTGTCCTGAACGGTCTTTAATAACATTGGATAGAGATAGCTGTAATCAATTTTGTTTTCTGTAGAACTGATACCACGTATTGTGCCTATAGCTATTCCGTCTTCATTGAGGAGTGCTGCGCTAAGCGTTTCATCCTTTATAATTCCCTTAAACTTTAATTTCCCTACCATCGGGATATTGCTGTCTCCAAACAAACTATCGTTTTTTTGCTGTCCGCTAATGGTAATGATGATTCCTTTCTTTGGGGATTTCCCTAACATTCTTCCCAGTTTTGCTTTGCCGCCAAATATACGTACGTCCGCATTTTTGGGAGAAGTTATGGTAAATTGGTCTTTAGCAATAGTAACATCCAAAAAAGTGGAAAATGCAGTGCCGTTACCAAAATCTATTTCGCTTTTAAAATGCGATGGATTCTTTTGGGCTACAGCAAAATTAAAAAGTAAAATCAGTACGGAATGTAAAACGAGGCGTTTCATTTTTGTGTTGGTGTGCATAGGTGGTATGATTTAAGTGAGTGTTCAAAGTAAATGCGAAATCCTTTGCCATTCAACTAATTTTGATGAAACGATTGTTTTTTTGACGAGTAGATAAGTCTCTTTTGCTTAAAAGTAATCACCGGCTGTTTTTAGACTGTTTGGAACAGAAAATAAGCCTGTGTTGCGTACGTAATTTTTAAAAAACCCATTCGGAACAAATTCGGAATGGGTTTAAAAATGAGTACTATTAGTGAAATGGGAATAATGGAGTAAGTACCATTCCTCCTGATTCGGGATCTCCTTGAACATATTCTTTTTGGTAGGTCAGTGGTACTAAATTCCATGCGCCACTTTCTTTCCATTCTTTGAGGATTGTTTCACGGGCCTCTTTTGCTGTTTCCTCATCTTCACTTCGCAACTTTGTTTTTTTGAGCCACACGCTTTCTACGGGTTTGATGTTGATCATTAAGACTTCTTCCAGATTGAACTTTACCTGTTGAGGAACCAATTTCGATTCAGTACCCAATAACACGCCAAAACTGTCATCTTTCAAAAAACCTTCCGGAGTGAGGAAAGTCCGAAGATTGTGATTGGCATGGTTTTCCCGGTTGATCCAAATTTCAATATTTTCTTCTGTGAATTCAATCGAGATTTGTTTTTTGGCAAGCATCAAACTTTTAATGTCGCCGTGTCTTAATGCTATTTGAGAAACACTATTGATCAGTGCCATGGCAAAATGTTTGTGTATCACTTCGTAAGGAATCTGTCCAAAAAACTCCATATAGAATTCGGCTCCGATGCCATTGTATTCCAAGTTTTTATCTTGCTGTGCACGGGTGTAAATATCAGTCAAACCATCGGTAATGAGAATGGTAGTTTCGGGCGTATGAATCACTCGCATTTTGCAGGAATTGTGCGATGTGCTGTTTTCCGGCCAAGAATTATCCCTGAAACCGCCTACTCTTAAATAGAGGATGCGCTCGTCTAATTTTCCTAACGAATTAAAAAAGTCATGTCGAACTTTTACGCCTTCGTTAAAGGCTTCCTGGCGTTTTTTGTATTCCGGTTCTACTTCTATTGCGGTTACAGCAAGTGGTTTTAGTCCGTGTGCTTCAAAAGCGGGATTGGATTGTGCTTCTATTGCACCATTTTCATATTTGAAATAGAGTGTTTGTAGCTTTTCTTCGAGCAGGTAGTAAATAGATTTTAAATCCTCGCTATTCTGCATGAAATCAAAGGAGCGCATGGAATTTTCAAAATATTCCGTACTGTCTATAAATAGGCCTAACTCGTCAGCTTCCGGCTTAAAGTGAACCAGGAGTTCTTTTTTAAGGATTTTGTTTTCCGGTTGAAAACGGTTGTCTTCAATATTGTTTTTAATCTCTTCCAAAAACATCGCAACAGTATATTGCGTTGCTTGGATGGGTTCGTCTTTTTTGAAGGTAAATTTTACTTTGGAATGCACGGGAAAGAATCGAATCAAATCATCAAAATCGGTATTGCCGATAGCATCGGTATGATCGCTGATCTCATCTTCAGTATACTTTCCTGATTCGGCATAATTGTGAAGCAGTCCGTCTTCATAAAATGATACGCCACCGCCGGAATGGCCATGCTCGTTGCGGGTTATTTCAGCATGATAGCTGCGTCCTGCTACCAGTAACGGATTCATTTTTTCCGAAATAGCGGTTACCATCTTTTGGGCTTCTTCGGAATTTAAGTGTTCATTTTTCATGTATAGGGTTTTACGTTGGTTTTTAAAAATTGTATTAGGCGCATTCCAATATTCCGACATTATATTGGGAAATAAAAAATAAATACTACCGGAAATTAAGGCACGCTATTTTTTAGGTGTTTGTAATAGGTTTTTGATAGCGGAATTTCTTTTTCACCTACCACAAAAGATATCGTTGCGCTTTGTGAATTACCGGATATTGATACAATATTGGATATGTTGACCAGATAAGACCGGTGGCATTTTTCTAAAAAAGGCAGTTGTTGGGCTACATTGGAGAGTGTTTGTCGGAAGGTTTTGGAAATGACCTTGTTGCTTTTATCAACAAAGCAGATTTCCACATAGTTTTCTACCGCTTTGATAAATAATAGGTCGTCTTTTTCCAGTCTTAGGATTTCGTTTTTGTTTTCACCGGTGAGTAGGTAGGAGTTCTTTGGCAGGGGAACAATCCTTTCGCCAAACTTCTGTCTTAAATAGAGCATGGTCGGGACAAAAACCGGAGCCATAGATAAGACCGTAACGAGTAAGTAACGGCGATAGGTTTCCAGGGTGCACGCTAGCTGATTTACTATGACAGTATTGTAGAGATAGAGCATGGTTCCTGAAAATAGAAGGAATAGTATGGTTGAAATGATTTCATAAGAAACCAGCCAAACCTTTCCTTTCCTGAAATACCAAATGTTTTCAATACTACTATGAATAATATAGGCGCCAAACATCACGACACCAAAACCAAAAAGCAGTAATAATCGGTAATCGGCTTCAAACTGATCGGTGCCAAAGGGTTCAAGGACAATGATAATGAAGTTTAAAAAAAGGCAGAGTATCAAACCAACCCCTACTTTTGTTTTTAGGGAGGCTACAAAATGTATTTGTCTTTGTGCTGCATTCAATTTTTAGATACTATTTGAAATTGAGTAGCACAAAATACTAGTTTTATTTTTTATAATGGTTTTTAGGGGATAAATTTTTGTTGCTAACTGGTATAATTTTAATTGTCTGTTTCTTAATTGGGGTGAATAGTTTTGGCGGGTATCGTTTTAGAGGTTGCAGATTGCTTTTTGAATGTGGCAGGTGTCTTTTGGGAAGTGGCAGGTTGGATTTCAGAGGTTGCAGGTGTCTTTTCGGAAGTTGCAGGTGTCTTTTTGGAGTTGGCAGGTTCGATTTTAGAGATTGGAGGTGTCTTTTCGGAATTGGCAGGTTCTTTTTCGGAGTTGGCAGGTTGGATTTCAAAGGTTGCAGGTCTCTTTTCGGAAATGGGTATAAAAAAACCGAAGTAAAATGATTTACCTCGGTTTCTTTAACGGGATTAGTTCTTATTGAACTGTTTTAAATTTTAATGCTACGGCAGCCTTATAATATGCAGCCGCACCTTCGACTGATTTTATATAATCTTTGATGGGGTTTACCAAACTGAGTAGGTTGCCGGGGTTGTTGTATAAAAGGTCATTTCGTTCTTTGCGTGCGGTAATGAGTGCATAGGTTTTATCGGCTGTCTCTTCATTGAGGTTTTTGAGGTTATTGTGGAAGTTTGACAGTTTAAGAGCGGTAAGTTCTTCCTCATTAGGAGCATATGTAGGGTAAGAACTTAAGAGACTTACTAACGACTGTAGGTGTGTGGCTCTGCTGGTGTAGCTGAGTTGGGCATTGGAGATGGATTCTGTTTCGGCGTTTTCGAGGTTTTCAGTCCTTCGGATGGGTTGGTCACCTCGTATTTTCTTGACTATGGCTGAAACGTTGTCATTTTCGGCTGTTGAAAGACCAATGGAGTTGAAACTGTTCTTGACTCTGGTGGCTTTTTTTCCTAAGGCTTTGAAAGCATTTTCTCGGTTGGCTACTGCGATTTTGAAAGGTGGTATTTTGTCGGCTAGGTTTTGAATGCTAGTGGTGAGTTCGTCTCTCAGAATGATGAGAGGGCTAATTACGATTGCGGGATTTGTGGGTTGGTACAAAGGGCCCATTTCTTCTAATAACTGGATTAGGGCTGTGAAGTTGGCTACGTTCTTAGCATGCCCTACTTCTGAGGTTGATCTTTTGGTACTCATAATGTAAAAGTTTAATTAGAAACATTTTTATTACTCGCTGACACCTATCCGTTTTGGAAGGTTGTTTTGCCTTATGGATAAGTGCCAAGTAATGTTATTTCATTTAGTACCGTTAGGATTAAACTTTTATAACTTGTTGTTATTAAATAGATAACGGAGAAAAGATAAAAATAGTATGCGTGCCTATAAAAAAATGATGGTTTGTTTGTTGAATGGGGGTTGGGGTGTTTTTTTGGTTGGTGGTTGGGAATGAAAAACCTGCTGGGAGGCGTGGTGGGTTGATTAAATACCACACGAAAGGATTCGTGCGGTAGCGGGGGGATTTATTCTTTGTTAGATGGTGGGTTGAGGAGGGATTTTTTGGAGATTGGTGGGGAATGAAAAAACCCGCTTTGGGAGGCGGGGGTGATATAAATACCACACGAAAAGATTGACTTCGTCGAATCTTTGATTTCGTGCGGGAGCGGGGGGTTTTATTCAATGAACAATACACCTTGTCTTGTTATGTGTCTCGCTAATTTTGATTGAATTTCAGCTAATAATTGCTGTCTTACTCTAAACATAGGACTTATATATTTTAAACCATCTGGTTTATTTGATGTGAAAAAATATCTAAAATTTAAAACTAGAATATAATCAGTTTCAGAAAATTTGAACTTTGGAGTTATAAAAATAGCTTCTGATTTGTCGTCTATAAATTGTTTAAATTCTGATTTTATCATAATTGCTTTTACAACACGGTGATTAAAATTTTTATTTTGTACGTAATCACATAATGGTGTTACTACTACATAAGATTTTAACCAAGATTCTCTAATTTTTTGTCTAGTTTCTTTTGCAATTTTACCTGTTAACACTTCAATTTGTTTAGGTGTTTTTTCTGTGTTCTCGCTTTTTACTTTTTCCTTTAAAAAACTTCTATTTAAACTATTGTTTAATAAGTCGGAGAAATATGTATCACTCTTTGGATTTGTGTCATTTGATATAGATCCCGGATATTCTATAGGTTCATTATCAAATGATATTAATAATTTGGTGTTAATTGAATTTAGATTCGCGGTGTTAATTTTTCCAATATCGTAAGTAAGATTTTCCGCATTTGTAATTGGAGAATTTGAAGTAGAAAATTCTAAAGAATCAAAGAAGACATTATTAAATGCTTGAAATGCATTCATGATTTTTTGCTCCTCTGAGAGATTCTTGCTAAAATTTACTCTACCAGAATAACTTTCTCCAAGTTTATTAATAATATAATTAGAATTATCATTCCAATTAGGATATTCATGATATGAACTGAAAACGTTCTGTAAAGTCTTGTCTGTTGATTTATGTACTTGGTTTTCCCAATTTAAAAGATAACTATAACCAGGTTGATTTGAGATTATAGTATTAATTTCTGTAATCAAATCTTTTTCGTTTTCAGTTTCTTCATCTCCATAGTTTGGAAAAAAATCTGATTTAATGAATTTTTGAAAATTAATTGGCTTTCTGTCTGATAATTGTTCATTAAATAAATCTATAACCGCATCAGAATATTCATTCTCTTGTTTACTCCAGAAAATAATAGAATATGGAAAATTGTTTGGAGAAATAACTCTTTTAAGTACACTGTAAAGAGTTGATTTTATTTCTTGAACTGAAGGACTTGCATTGTTTAGTAAATTTATGTCGAGGAAAATTAATCTTATGTCGTTGCTTTCGTCTTTTTCTTCTGGCAAATAATTTATGTCAGTACCTTTGTAAAAAACATAAGGAACTCTATTTTTTGATAATATTTTGATTAAAGGTAATGCTTCCTTCTCTTCATTATCTATAATCGCAATTCTTCCATTTATAGGTAAAAACATAATTTATTTTTTAAAAGATAGTACTACAGTTGCCCCATTTTTGAATTCTTCTGGGATTTCAAAATCACCTTCATTTGGAAAAATTACTCTCCCATTTTGTGCCTCCATTATTTCACTAGTGATGTGTAAGCCAAGACCCATGCCTCCTGGTTTTGCAGTTACAAAAGGTTCAGTAATGTCATCAGTTGGGATTAAAAAACCAGTACCATTGTCAGCAATAATTAAATATGTTGAGTTTTCATCTTCTGTAATATCAATAAAAAGCTTTTTGGTAAACAGTTCTTTTTTTTCTGTAGAAACAAAAGATTTTTGGTCTAACCAATAAATTGCATTGTCAATGATATTCATAATTGTTCCAATCAGAAGATTTCTAGCAATTTTAAGTTTGTTATTTCCTTTAAAAAACTTGTATTGTTTAGTAATTTCTACTTTATGGGACATAAGCCTGTATTCAGTATTGAATAGGGCTTGGTCTATAACTTGTGAAATGTTTTCAGTTGTTTGACTCGACTTTCTAATAATTTCAGCATATCCGTCAATTAATGAAGATAGATGTGTAACTAGTTTTAACACCCTATCTGAAGCTTTTTCATTTTTTAATACTTTTTCAACTTCATATAAAATTTTTTCAACTTCATGAACAACAACCGACATACTCAATCCAGCTCCTGCCGCCTTGAGTAAATTTTCACTAACTCTTTTATAATCAACTTCAATTTTATTTAAGTATTTTATTATCTGAGTTTTTACTTCACTGTCATTAATTTTTTCCTCTACATAATTTTTTGCTTCACTTAATGTTGATGCCAAAGGAGCTGATTTTGGAGTTGGTCCATAAATTTCTTTTAATCTTTTTTTATCTGTAAGTCTAAGTGTTTCAACTATGTCTAATGCATGAAGAATGGAATTTCTAAACGCTTTATACGCATCATTTTCGACAAATCCTTCTCTATTAGTTTTCTCTGTTAAATCAGAGCTGTCTTTTCGATCAAGATATACAGCTCCAAGAATTAAGTTATTACTAATCGCTTTTGTAGGTTGTTGGAATCTTCTATAGTCTAAATTCAACCAATCATTTTCAGGCTCACCATAATCATAGACTCTTAGACCATCACGGAATACTTTTATACCACCATTTGATTTTAGATATTTTTTAAAACCAACTTTATCCGACACTCCCATTTTTAAAAGAAATGGGTCTTGGTCGAAGACATATCCTTCAAATATAACTTTGCCAATTTCAAAATTTGAAAGAGAAAAAGCTTCTTCTTTTCCGTTATCGTTTTTACATTTCAGAATTTTGAATGTCTCAACTAGCTCATCTTTAATATCAATGTTTCTAGGAAACAACTTCGTCATTGTTGACCAAGGAGTGAAAGCATATTCAAAATCTGTAATAGAATTGCTATTCATTGTTACTTTGAACCTGAAGAGAGAATAATCTTTAACATCCTCCCAATTTAATAGACCTTCAAACCATCCCGGTTTATCTAGAATATCAAACGTTGGTAAGAAAGAATCATTATTTTCGAAAGGAGAGGCTAGTGCAGTAATTGAGCGTTTAACTTCACGCGCAATTCCTCTTTCCCACTTTTTTCTAAGATTACTAATGATGATATTAGTTCCTGTTTTACCATTCTTAAAAAGTTGTGGCACTGATCTTTCAATAATATTGATAGGGACTTCATTTAAATATTTATATTTGTTAAAGTCTTCCCAGTTTATTCTAACATAAACTTCATTGAAATCATCAGCTTTGGTTGTCAGTTCAATTATGTTGCCTAATTTATGAACGCCAAAACGACCAATCCCTTTTTCGCCTATTGGTAGCCGATGATATTTAGGAGAAGTTTTATTGTTTTTGATTTGTTCACTTTTAAAATCTGCGCCCGGCTCTAACCAAACATTTTCAACTATCTCAGGACTCATTCCAAAACCATCATCTTCTATGATAATTACACCCTCTTCTGGGTCTTCAACATTTTCCATATAGATATTGACAATATTTGCATCAGCATCATAAGAGTTTTTAACCAATTCAACTAATGCAATACTTTCATTTTTGATAAGTTGATCACCTAATTGGATTAGTAGTCTAGCTCTTGGTTTGAAACTAACCAAAGATTGTTTGTCATCATGTATATTTATTATTTCTGACATAATAATTCTTTCATTTTTTTAGCAATCGCATTTGCCATTAAAGGCGGTACTGCATTACCAATTTGTTTAAATGCTGCTGAGCGTGACCCTTCAAAGTAAAAGTCATCGGGGAATGATTGTAGTCTTGCTGCTTCGCGGACAGAAATAGAACGACATTGTTTAACATCCGGATGAATGTAGTGGTGACCATCTTTAGCAATATGTGCTACTACTGTATGTGCTACACCGGTGCCATCAATAACTTTATATCTGTCAATAAACGAACTCTGATTTTTGTGTGATTTTAGCTCTTCGGGTAAATCAGGATATTTTAACCTTTCTTTTCCTTTGTCCCATTTTTGAATGGCTGTTTTGTAGATAGCTAAATCGCGGGGATTGTGTGGTCTTGAAATGTGTTGCGTTACAAAATCGACACCATTACGTAGTTCAAAACGTTGTAGGTATTCGTTTTTGCTTTCGATATAAGGTGTTTTTTTAAATCCTTCGCCAGGTTTTAAAACCGGTAAATCGGCAAAAGCATCATTAACGGTATATTGTCTGACTATCTTTTTAAATTCAGGAAAACCAAAATCTTTTTCTTTTTTCCAACCTACTATGATTATACGTTTGCGAGCTTGAACTACCCCGTAGTCTGCTGCATTAAGCGTGTCATGATATACTTCATAACCAATTCTTCTGAAATAGGCTTTTAGGTTTTTGAAATGTTGTCCTTTGTTGGCACTTAACATGCCAGGAACGTTTTCAAAAACAAATGCTCTAGGTTCAAATTCTTTTAAAAATCTACCGTATTGAATGTATAATTTGTTACGAGGGTCATTTTCAATATTCTCTTGATGTCTTCCCAACAAGGAATAGGCTTGGCAAGGTGGGCCACCAATTATTAAATCTATTTTCTTTTTTGATTTTTTGATGGTTTCGAAAATACCGGAAATAGTTTCATCATTAATTTCAATATTTAAAACAGAATCGATGATTTTTTTAGGAATATCTTTAAAGAAAGTCTCCTGATATATTTCTCCTTTGATGTATTGGTAATATAAATCGAGATTTTTTTTAGATTTCAAATAATGATAAGCAGCTCTTGTCTTAATTGTTTGACAGGCTTCGGGATTCATTTCTATGTGTGCAATCGGCTCGAACCCCGCATTGATAAAGCCTTCCGACATTCCGGAAGCTCCCGCAAAGAGGTCGATGTATGTTAATTTTTCGGTCATGCGAAAAAAATAATTAATAACAAAAGTATCGATAAAAATCTCTCAAAATACAAAAAAATATTGAAAAGTACAGTATCATTAAATTTTTGTCAGAAGCTTTCTTTTTTATGAGTTTTGTTCGGTTGTGAATTAAAAAACCCCAAGCATTACTGCCTGGGGTTTTCCTTTATTATAAGGTGAATTATTATATCATTATCCAGATATCATCCCTGACGGGATTTTGTTGTTGTTTTTTATTCATGGGTTGAAACCCATGCTACCCATATTTAACCCCTAACGGGGTTGTGTTGTCGCGTTTATTTTTTTATCGATATTGAATCTCTACCGATATTAAACCCCTGACGGGATTTTGTTGTTGTTTTTTATTCATGGGTTGAAACCCATGCTACCCATATTTAACCCCTAACTGGGTTGTGTTGTTGTGTGTGTTTTTATCGATAATGAATCTCTACCGATATTGGACCCCTAACGGGGTTGTGTGGATTTGTGTTTTTTTGCCGAAATTGAATCTCTACCGATATTGAATCCCTGACGGGATTTTGTTGTTGTGTGTGTTTTATCGATATTGGGGTCCTAAGGGTTGTATGGATTTAGTAATCCCTTTAGGGATTGAATAAGGGTAGTAGGAGGGATATCATTTGATAAAAATCCCTTTAGGGATGATATAAATTACAAGGGTTCTTTAAAAATATATCTTTCATCATGATCAACCTCAAATAATTTTAAGAATTCTAAATATTCTTCCCGAAAAGTTTTTACTGAGTGATGTTGCTCTTGATTGTTAATATAATTAATAACATTATTTACTTGTGACTTTGAATAAGAAAACGCACCATAACCTTCCTGCCATTCAAAATTGACTTTAAGAAACTTCTTTTCATTTATCCATTTTGATGAATTTCCTTTGATGTCTTGTAGTAAATCAGAAAGGGATTGTGTTGGACGCATGCCAATAAAGATGTGAATATGGTCGGACATACCGTTAATAGCTAATAATTTATGATTGTGGTTTTTAATTATTCCGGCTATGTATTGGTACAATTCGTTTTTGAATGAAGAATTGATTAATGCATTCCGGTGTTTTACAGCGAAAACCAATTGAATATGTATTTGTGTGTAGGTGTTTGCCATTTACCGATATATCATCCCTAGCGGGATTTTGTTGTTGTGCGTATTTATTTTACCGATATTGAATCTCTACCGATATATCATCCCTGACGGGATTTTGTTGTTGTGCGTATTTTTTTTACCGATATTGAATCTCTACCGATATATCATCCCTGACGGGATTTTGTTGTTGTGCGTATTTATTTTTCTACCGATATATCATCCCTGACGGGATTTTGTTGTTGTGCGTATTTATTTTTCTACCGATATTTAATTCCTAACGGGATTGTTTGATTTTGTAGCACATCAATTTTTGCTAAAATAAGAAATGATGAAGTTTTTTTGTTACACTTTTAGTATACATTTTAATATAAAACCCCAAACATCACTGCTCGAGGTTTTACACATGTAGAGTGCTGTCTAATTATTTATTCACAACCAAGAACTCAGAACGGCTGTATTAAGCATGTTGTTCTTCGCTGCAGTTTTTCTGTTTACACACTTTTAATCACATAAGTCACGATCCCCCAAATAACCAACTTATTGTCTTCGGTCACTTTAATTGGTTGGAATGACGCATTTTCGGGCATAAGATAGACTGCGTCTTTTTCGACCTTGATGCGTTTTACGGTAAATTCGCCGTCAATGAGACAAACGGCAATTTTACCATCTGTGGGTTCTATGCTTCGGTCGATGACCATGATGTCGCCATCGTCTATACCGGCGCCTATCATGGAAGTCCCATCGGCTTTGGCGTAGAAAGTGGCTTCGAAGTTTTTGACCAATACTTTGTCTAGACTGATTTGGCTTCCTTCAAAATCGGTCGCCGGTGAGGGGAAACCTGCTTTGATGCCGCCTTCAAAATAGGGGAGTGTTTTCGGATTTTCGACATCGGGCTTGAAGAAAGTAAGTTTGTTTTTTATCGACATTGTACTTTCATTATTTCATTAAAATCGGTGGTGTATTTTTTCGACAGGAAATTTTGATTCATTTTCCAGGTGCGTTGTAAATCTTGACTGCCCAATCGTATTTTGCGTTCGCCGGTCTTTTTATAATAGTCATCCATCACTTGCATGATTTTCAAATGTTTCGGATTTTCTTCTTCAAACAAATGGAACTGTTTTTGGTTTTCGGGAATGATTTCGGTGACGATGACGCCCGCTTTTTTATAGATTTCGCCTTCTTCAAAAACGTCTTTCAGCATTTTTACGGCCAGGCTGCTGATCGTGATGGAAGAATTACTGGCAAAAGGCAGCGTTTCCATTTTGTAGAAATTATAACGCGATCTTTCGGTTTTGTATTTGTCTTTTCTTAAATACAGGATCACGCCATGGCAACAGGATTGCTGCTTGCGGAGCTTTTCGGCACAAACGGTAGCAAAGGTAGAAACGCGTTCTTTCATTTCGTCTAAAGTAGTGATGTTACCGGCAAAACTTCGGGTGATGGCGATGGTTTTCTTGTCTTTGGGCAATTCCATTTCTAAGACCGATTTCCCTTCGAGCTCATACTTTAATCGCAAACCTACTACGCCCATAGTGGTTTTGATAAAGGGTTCGTTGTGTGGCAAAGTGAAATCATACGCGGTGTTGATGTTCTTGGCCTTCATTTTTTTAGTCAGGCGAAAGCCAATGCCCCAAACATCTTCAATCTTAGTCCATTTCAAGGCTTTTAAGCGCTTTTCTTCTGAATCGATTACGTAGACGCCTTGCGTTCTTTCGGGATACTTACGGGCTATTTTATTGGCGACTTTTGAAAGTGCTTTGGTTTCGGCAAAGCCAACGGATACCGGAATGCTGAGCCATTTCATGATGCGGCTTTTCATCTGCAAACCATAATCGTGAAAGTCGGGTATTTTTACGCCGTCAAAATTCATAAAAGCTTCGTCTATACTGTAAGGTTCGACATGTGGTGTAAAGCCTTCGAGTATTTTCATCACGCGATTACTCAAATCGCCGTACAGTGCATAATTGGACGAAAAGACCTGGATGTTTTTGGCTTGGAGTTCTTGGCGTACTTTAAACTCAGGCGCGCCCATCGGAATGCCGAGTGCTTTGGCTTCATCACTGCGCGAGATAATACAACCATCGTTATTGGATAAAATAACAATGGGTTTCCCAACCAATTGCGGCTGAAAAACACGTTCGCACGAAGCGTAAAAATTATTGCAATCGACTAAAGCATACATCTTGTAAAGTTACACATTAGAGGTTTATTTCTTAGATGTGTTGATAAATAAAGAAATATTATTGGAAGTTTATCTTCTTTTGTCTTGAAACAAAAGAAGCAAAAATTACTCATGCTTTTTATATTGTTTTTTAGAGGAATTCGTGAACCTTCGGTTTCAAGGCTTGACCCGAGTCCGAAGGACGAACGGATGAAATAATCTTCGGCGGTCAATTTTGGGTTTCAAGTCCTAAAAGAAAAAAACTCACTTCGTTCAGACAGTTTTTCTTTTTGCGGACTTTTCAACCCATTGACTCTCGCCTGCCAGATTCTAAGGCCGAGACCTTGCTTTAACTAATATCTTGACTGTTATTGATTTCCGATAAGCAATAAAAAACCACCAAAATTACTCTTGATGGCTTAGCTGTGTTTTAAGATTGTACCTCAGGATTAAGGTTGTTTTCCTTTTTGCTTTTGAAGAAAAGCCAACCTAAAGTTCCTGCCATCAGTAATATCCAAAACAGTGGTGTGAAGATGGTATAAATAGGTGTTAAAATATCGTACCGTAAATAGGGATTGGGATTGGTATAGTCTTCGGGAGTGATTAGAAGCCAATCTTGAACCCCATCATAAAGGTTGACTGACATTAAAACGATAACAATGATTCGCAAGATTTGAAGTGTTTTGCTCGCTGAACTTCTGGAGGACATCAAACCAATCAGTATAAATATCATGGCACTCATGTAGCCTCTGCCAAATCCCCAACCGGTGTAAGGCATTAAAGAAGTTCTTAATTCTTTATTGATGTCTAACCTCAAATAAAAGCTAAAAGTTGTAATGGCAAGGCAAAAAATAAAAAAGACGACAATATCATAAGGAATACGTTTGAGAATAGCCGATACACTTGTGTTTTCCATTTGTGATTTGATTTTTAATCCCCAAATATAAGACTTTATCTAAAAGAGGATAAAACAAAAAAACCACCAAAATTGCTTTTGATGGTTATGGTATAATGAAGTAAGGAACTTTTTAGTTCAGTAAATTAGCTACAAATGACAGCTATGCAAATCGCTCCACTTTTAGAATCTCTAAGTGTTTTGTACCATTCTTAAAAGGCCATGCTATGGAGTCACCTACTTTATAGCCTACTAAGGCTAGTCCTATTTCTGTGAGTATAGATTTAGTGTTATTTCTTTGTTTGGCTTTATCAGGAGCAACAAAAACATGGACCTCTTCTTCATTAGTTGTAAGGTCTTTAATGGTAACGCGTGAATCTATAGTAACTACATTTTCGGGTAGCATTTTTCTGGGTACTTGTACCGCATTCTTTAATTCCAACTTTAAGATTTCTTCTTCCGTTGGAGTTACTTTTTTTCTTCTGATATGATCTTTTATTAAATCATAAATTCCTGTTGTTAAAATGATATTTTGTGACATTATATTTTATTTGAAAATCAATCCTTTTGATGAGTTTTACTAAAGACCCAAACATTAAATTTCGCACAACAACGCAAGATTGTTATTTAATGCATAAAGCGTCATCAAACAGGGATTGAAGATTTGTAATTATCGTTAAAGGAAATGGATGTTCCCTGCCTCGGGTTGTGGCAGGGCTTACTTAATAAAAGCTTTTGAAGTCTTTAAAAAAGCATCGTCAAGGAGATAAGTCAATGACAACATCGGCCAAGATAGGCACGTTTCTTTGTGAAAAAATTGTTGTGAAGTCATTGTCTTATGGTTTTAAAACGAATGGTCTAATTTACACTATTCAGAAGCTTTAAAAAAGGATTTTAGTAAAGATTAACAAATCACCAGGTTTCGGAGTAGAATGAAATCTTGTAGCGATTATTGAAATATAGTAAAGGACATTGATTAGTAGCGGAACAAAAAAACCACCAAAATTGCTTTTGATGGTTATGGTATAATGAAGTAAGGAACTTTTTAGTTCAATAAATTAGTTACAAATGAAGGATAGATTCCCATGGCAATGTTTAATACAATAGCAACTACCGCTACGAAGTAATACACAAACGGAACCGGTTGTTTGTCTTCAGTAGCTTCTTTAGTGTACATGGCTAAAATCAATTTGAAATAATAACCGACACTGATGATTGAGTTGATCACCCCAACAATCACCAAGAATAAATACCCTGATTTAATGGTGTCGCTAAACAACATAAACTTAGCAAAGAATCCGGAGAAAATTGGAATTCCCGCCATGGATAAAAGCGAAGCGGTTAATACCGCTGCCATTAACGGATTGGTTTTGCCTAAACCGTTGAAGTTGGCTGTGGCTTCGTTGTCCTTGTTGCGTGTTACATAAATGATTACGGCAAAAGAAGCAATTCCCGCTAAAGCATAAGCGGCGGTGTAATAAAATAAAGTACTTGCCGCAGTCGATAAACTTAAAACGGCCATTAACATAAATCCGGCGTGGGATATTCCGGAGAAAGCCAACATGCGTTTTACATTGTCCTGACGCAACGCCATGATATTTCCGATGGTCATTGACAATATTGAAACCACTACGATTACCATTTCAAAAGTTGGCGTTAACGATGAGGTCATGCTGCTTAATATTTTGTACAAAGCGGCCATAGCTACTACTTTGGCTAAAGTACTCATGGTTGCGGTGGTCATTGATGGCGAACCTTCGTAAACATCCGGTGCCCAGAAATGGAAAGGCGCTGCTGCGATTTTAAACAACATTCCAATAATCATTAATGTGATGCCTATTGGGAACCAAATTGGCAATCCTAAACCAGAAGATAAGTCTTTGATTTCTGCTAAGTTGAAATAACCTGTCGCTCCATAAATCAAACAGATTCCGAATAAGATGATCCCGGAAGCAAATGATCCCATGAGGAAGTATTTCATTCCGGCTTCGTTACTTTTTACATCTAATCTTCGGCTTGCCGCCAAAACATATAAAGCGATTGACAACACTTCAATCCCTAAGAAAAACATGGATAAGTTGGCAAAAGAAACCATCGCCACCGCTCCGGCCAAAAGAAATACTTTGATGGCGATAAAGTCGGATATTTTGGTTTGGTGGTCTTTGTAGAAATCACCGCTTAAGGCGACTAAAAAGATAGTAAGTAAAATAAATAAAGAAGAGAAAGCGTTCGAAAAAGAATCGACAGCAATCATACTAGCGTATTTCTCATCAATACTTGGGTCAATTGCCCAAAGATTTAAGGATATACCTAAAATGGCAAGTAAACCTATTACAGTAACTGGAACCAGTAGTTTTCTTAAATTGAAAATTTCTGCCAACAGACAAAAAACGCCTAATGATACTATTGTTATTAATACTTGCATTTTATTATTTATTTATTACTTCTAGAATTTCTTTTAAACTTGGCGTCACCATATCTACAATCGGTTTTGGATATAATCCAAAGAATAATAAAAACGCAATGATTACGATAAACGTAATCGCTTCGTTAGTGGTTACGTCTTTAAATACTTTAGTGTTGGTTTCTCCTAACATTACGTCTTGGAACATTTTCAACATATAATAAGCCCCTAAAATAATGGTTGTTCCGCCTAAAACGGCGAACCAAATATTCACTTGGCTTAAGCTATACAATACGGTAAATTCTCCCACGAAGTTGAATGTTCCCGGTAAAGCCACAGAAGCTAATACCAAAATCATAAACATCGAAGTGAACTTAGGGGTTTGACTTCTGATGCCGCCTAAATCGGCTATCGTTCTCGTTTCATATCTTCTGAAAATCACTTCAGCCGCAAAGAACAATCCAACGATTACAAAACCGTGGGCAATCATTTGCGAAACTGCACCACTTAATCCGTCAAGGGTTAAAGTATAACAACCTGCGGCGATTAAGCCAACGTGCGCCAAAGACGAATAAGCCAATAATTTCTTTAAATCCTTTTGGCGTAAAGCCACTATCGAACCATAAATCACACCGGCAATACTCAACCCGATTAATACCGGCATATAAGTTTTGGCAGCACTAGGCGCGATAGGTAATTGCCAACGGATAACGCTGTATAATCCCATTTTCAGCATGATACCGGACAAAAGCATGGTTCCAACGGTTGGTGCTTTTTGGTATACTTTTGCCTGCCAAGTGTGGAAAGGAATAATAGGAATTTTGATGGCATAAGCTAAGAAGAAAGCGAAGAAAATCCAACATTCTTCCGTTGTTGTTAAATCTAGTTTGTATAAATCTTCTAAAAGGAAACTTCCGGCTTTTGAATACAAATATGCAAAAGCGATGAGCATGAATAAGGAACCTCCAAGCGTGTAGATAAAGAATTTCACCACGGCTTTTTTGCGTTCTTCGGCATCACCATTACCCCAAATTAAAGCGATGAAGTAAATCGGAATCAAAGCCAATTCCCAGAAGATATAGTATAATAATCCGTCGGCGGCTAAGAAAGTTCCAACCATTGCAAACGACATAAATAAAACTAAAGCGTAGAAGTTTTTAGCGTTGGTAAAGCTGTTTCCAAAAGAGGAGAAAACAATCAACGGAGTCAGCGCCGTGGTCAATAAAACCATCGCCATGGATAAACCGTCGGCTTTGAAAGCTAAGGCTACTTTTGGGTTGGCAATCCAATTTCCGTTGAAACTGATGTTTGTTCCTTGGTTCAATAAGTTTAACAAATACAAAGACAAACCTAAAGCGCCTAAACTGAATACCAGCGCGACTTTCGAAGCCAATTTATCTCCTGCGAAAAACGTGGCGATTGCACCAACAAGAAGTAATAATAATATAGTAGTTACATCCATTATGTAAAATTATTGAACTGTTTTAGTTGTAATAAATAAATAAGTTATGATGGCACAAACTCCAATTACAAAGGCAAAAAGGTATAAACCAATGTTTCCGTTGTGTAATTTTTTCCCTTGCGTTCCTAAACCGTTAGCCAATGTTCCGAAACCGTAAACCACTTTGCCTAAAGCCGGTTCTAAAGTGGTACGGAAGAAATTCGCCAAACTGTTGATTGGTTTTACAATTAAGAACATATAGAATTCGTCTACATAATATTTGTTGTACACGGTTTTTGAAAAACCAGTGATTTCAGAATCTTGTTTTGGTACAAATCCACTTTTGATGTATTTGGCATTCGCCCAAATAATTCCGACGATAGCTCCGGCTAAAGCAATTCCCATTAAGATAAATTCTTGGGTTCCTAAATGATGCGCTTCGTGTTTGGCTGCCAAAACAGGTTCTAAGAAATGGTTCAACCACATGCTTCCCGGTAAATTGATTGCGCCACCGATAACGGCTAAAATCGCTAAGATTACCAATGGAATGGTGATTAAGCTTGGGCTTTCGTGTAAGTGGTGTTTTTGTTCTTCTGTTCCGCGGAATTCTTTGAAGAAAGTCAGGTACATCAATCGGAACATATAGAAAGCGGTCATAATCGAAGCAATCGAAGCGACCACCCATAATACTTTATTGTGTTCAAAAGCAACCATCAAGATTTCGTCTTTCGACCAGAAACCTGCGAACGGGAAAATACCGGCAATCGCTAAGGTGGAAATCATCATCGTCCAGAACGTGATTGGCATTGCTTTGCGTAAACCACCCATTTTTCTCATGTCTTGTTCGCCATGCAATCCGTGAATTACCGAACCCGAACCTAAGAACAAACAAGCTTTGAAGAAGGCATGTGTGATTACGTGGAAAACCGCTACCGTGTAAGCTCCTAAACCTAAAGCTAAGAACATTAATCCCAATTGGGAAACGGTAGAGTAGGCCAAAACCTTTTTAATGTCATTTTGCAATAACCCAATGGATGCGGCTACTAGCGCCGTTAATGCACCAACAATGGCAATAATATTTTGTACTTCCGGAGTAATGTCAAATAGGAAGTTCATTCTCGTAATCATGAAAATACCGGCAGTTACCATCGTTGCGGCGTGGATTAACGCAGAAACCGGTGTTGGACCAGCCATCGCATCGGGTAACCAAGTGTATAAAGGCAATTGGGCAGATTTTCCACAAGCTCCGATGAATAAACACAAAGCGGCAACGCTTAACCACACATAATCAACAGTATCTAATTTCAAATGAGAAACAGCTGCTCTTAATTCAACAAAATCTAAAGTGGAGAACCAATGACCTAATATGAAAATTCCAAGTAAGAAACCTAAATCTCCAATTCTGTTCATGATGAATGCTTTTTTAGCCGCATCGTTATATGGTTGGTTTTTATACCAAAATCCGATTAACAAATACGAACACAAACCAACGCCTTCCCATCCGATAAACATGACCAATAAATTGCTTCCGACTACTAAGGTAATCATGAAGAAAACGAACAAATTCAAATAGGCAAAGAACTTATACATATTCTCATCGTCGTGCATGTAGCTGATAGAGTAGAGGTGAATTAATGAACCAATTCCGGTTACGAATAACAACCACAATAAAGACAATTGGTCTAATAAAATACCGAAGTCTAATTTGAAATTACTTACTTGAATCCAATCAAATAAAGAGATTTCAAAGGCTTTTCCGTTTTGGTTTAGTTGGGCAAAAAAGCAAATACTCAATAAGAACGAAACTACTACGGTCAACGTTCCAATGGCACCTGATACATTTCTGCTTACTTTTTTTCCAAAGAAAATATTGAAAAGAAATCCAACAAATGGAGATAAGAGTAATACTAAAGCTAAATTTGTTTCCATCTCAGATTATCCTTTTAAATTCTTTAAATTATCTATGTCGATTGAGCCTAAGTTTCTGTAAACCGAAACTAGTATTGCCAATCCAACCGCTACTTCCGCTGCGGCCACCGCCATCGAAAAGAATACAAATATTTGTCCTTCGGCGTCTTGGTGATACGTTGAAAAAGCTACAAACAATAAGTTTACCGCATTCAACATGATTTCAATTGACATGAAAACGATGATGGCATTTCTGCGGTACAACACTCCGAAAACTCCGATACAAAATAATAGTACCGAAAGGAAAATGTAGTTTTCTATCCCTATTTCATTTAAAATATTGTTCATTATTTTTTCTCCGTTTTTTCTTTTTTAGACAATAAAACCACACCAATCATCGCGACCAATAATAAGATAGAAGCGAATTCGAATGGTACCATATATTCGTTCAGTAATATTTTTCCAAGCATTTTGATTGATTGAAAATCTTCGCCTGAAGTATCATATTCACCCATAATGGTTTTCGAATTGATGAAAATAGTCACCAAAACAATACTCGTGAGTATAAAGACAACGATAGCGCCAAGTCTGGTAATACGAGGTTTGTGGACTTCATCTTCCTTATTTAAATTCATCAACATGATGGTAAACAGGAACAGGACTACAATCGCACCTGAGTAGACTATAATATGCACAATCGCCAAGAACTGTGCGTTGAAAAGCAAGTAATGACCGGCAATGGAGAAAAAACAAAGCACTAAATAAATCGCGCTGTGAATTGGGTTTTTACTATAAATCGTCAAAAACGCCGTAGCCAAAGTGATGGCTGCTAAAAAGTAGAATGTAATTAATATAGGCGACATTAGTTAGCGTTTTTAAGTTGAGCGTTCTTCATGGCCATTTCCAAAGGCATAACCAATTTATCTTTTCCGAAAATGAAATCTTCACGGTCGTAACTTGCAGGCACCAATTCTTTAGAAATGGTTAGGTATATAGCGTCTTTCGGACAAGCTTCTTCACACAATCCGCAGAAAATACAACGCAACATATTGATTTCGTATATGGAGGCGTATTTCTCTTCACGGTACAAATGTTCTTCTCCTTTTTTTCTTTCTTCGGCCTTCATCGTGATGGCTTCCGCCGGACACGACAAAGCGCACAAGCCACAAGCCGTACAGTTTTCTCGACCTAGTTCGTCGCGTTTTAACATGTGTTGGCCACGATAAACCGGGCTGAATTCTCTAACTTGCTCAGGATATTGAATCGTTGCTTTTTTTCTAAAAAAGTGTTGGATGGTAATCCATAAGCCTTTAAAAATGGCAATCAGGTATAGTCTTTCTAAAAAGGTCATTTCCTTATTGGAAACTTGCTTTTTATGGCCTGATAATGATATACTTTGTATCGATGCTGACATAATTTCTTTTCTTATTTAAAAGCTAAAATGCAAATTCCTGTTATTATAATATTGAAGATCGAAAGCGGAATTAAAATCTTCCAGCCTAAGTGCATCAATTGATCGTATCTGAAACGTGGGATTGTCCATCTGATCCACATAAAGAAGAAGATGAAGAAGCACAATTTGGCAAATAAAGCGGCAATTCCGATTACGTTAGCGATGTTGACACCCCAATTTTCTACTGCCCAACCCATTCCCGGATAATTGTAACCACCAAAGAATAAAACGGCAATAATAGTAGCGGAGATAAACATGTTAGCATATTCGGCAAATAAATAGAATCCCATTTTCATCGAAGAGTATTCGGTGTGATAACCACCAATTAATTCCGATTCACATTCGGCTAAATCGAAAGGCGTTCTATTGGTTTCCGCAAAAGCACAAATCAAAAAGATTAAAAACGACAACGGTTGATAAAATACATTCCAATGGAATCCGTGTTGTTGCACGGAGATTTCTTTTAAACTCAATGTTCCGGTCATCATCAATAAAGCAATTATGGATAATCCCATGGCGATTTCATAAGAAACCATTTGAGAAGCCGCACGAACCGCACTCATTAAAGAGAATTTGTTATTCGATGCCCAACCACCAATCATGATGCCGTAAACACCGATTGAAACGATAGCGAAAATGTACAATAAAGCACTATCGGTGTCGGTTGCTTGCAATTGTACTGTTCGTCCGAAAACTTCTAATTTGTCACCCCAAGGAATTACGGCACTCGTCATTAAAGCGGCACTCATGGCAATCGCTGGGCCAACAAAGAATAGAAATTTATTTTTGGTATTCGGTTCAAATTCTTCTTTAGCAAATAATTTCATACCATCGGCAAGCGGTTGTAACAATCCACCCCAACCGGCGCGGTTTGGTCCGACACGGTCTTGCAAATAAGCGGCAACTTTACGTTCAGCCCAAGTGGAATACATGGCCATAATCATGGTTACTGCAAAAACAATAACAATGACGATACTTTTTTCTATAATAAAGGCACTATCCATTTTTCTTTTCGTTTACCGGGTTACCATCTATTTTTTCGTTGTAATCGATTTCGGCCATACTGATTTTTTTACGGTCGATGTCTCTACCTTGAAGGATTCCTTTTTCGGTATCAATTATAACTTTATCCATTTTACGAGTGTAATTGTTTTGGTTGATAACTGAATCTTTTTCGAATTTTCTCGGTCCTTCAATTATCCAATCCGACACTTCTTTTTTGTCGAAACGACAAGTGTTACAGATAAAATCTTCTACTTCGTGGAATTCGTCTTTGCGAGCGGTTACCCTTTGGATTTCGTTACCAAACATCCATAAAGTAGTTTTTCCGCAACAACCCGGAGTTGTACATTCTCTGTGGGCGTTGAAAGGTTTGTTGAACCAAACTCTCGATTTGAATCGGAAAGTTTTGTCGGTTAACGCGCCAACCGGACAAACGTCAATCATATTTCCGGAGAATTCATTATCGATTGCTGCCGAAACACAAGTTGAAATTTGTGAATGGTCACCGCGATTTAAAACGCCGTGAACTCTTTTGTCCGTAAGTTGATCTGCTACTTCTACACAACGTTGACAAACAATGCAACGGTTCATGTGCAATTGAATTTTGTCACCGATATCTTCCGGTTCGAAAGTTCTCTTTTCTTCAATGAAACGCTGTTGCAATTTTCCGTGTTCGAAGCTTAAATTCTGCAAATCACATTCTCCTGCTTGGTCACAAACCGGACAATCTAACGGGTGATTGATTAAAAGGAATTCGGTTACGGCTTTGCGAGCTTCAAAAACTCGGTCTGATTTTTTGCTGGCCACTTCCATACCGTCTTGACAACCGGTTACGCATGACGCTACCAATTTAGGCATTGGTCTTGGATCGGCTTCGCTACCTTTAGTAACATCTACCAAACAACAACGACATTTTCCGCCGGTTCCTTCTAGTTTCGAATAATAACACATGGCTGGCGGAACAGATTCTCCACCAATCATACGAGCAGCTTGCAGGATGGTTGTTCCCGGTGCTACTTCAATTTCTTGACCGTCTATGGTTACTTTCATTTATTAAGTCTTAACGTCTTAATGTCTTAATGTCTTAATGTCGAATGTATCAACTTTATGACTTTATGACTTTTGACTGTCATTTAAATATTTTATAAATCCACTTATTAATTTTGAAATATCAGAAACATCATTACATAGTTCTTCAAATTCAATTTTTTCAATATAATTCAAATCTAATGCTAAATACAATTGCGATCGAATTTCTCCTGCGGATGCTTTAGCTATAAACAAAAAATGTATAAATTCTTTATCTGTATTCCTTTCAAATCCTTCTGCAATATTAGAAGAAATTGAAATCGATGCTCTTCTTATTTGTCTGACCAAATCAAAATCTCTTTTAAAATTTTGATTCTCGGTTATTTCATAAATCCTTTTATTAAACTGTCTGGCTTTCTGCCAAGAACTAATTTCTTCAAAAGATTTAAACCTCCCCATTTTACTTTATGACTTTTAGACATTCGACATTACGACTTGTGAAAACGGCTCATTCACAAAATGATCTCTATTTTTAATTTTTTCAGGGAAACGGATATGGTATTCAAATTCGTCTCTGAAATGTCGAATCGCCGCAGCAACCGGCCATGAAGCCGCATCACCTAAGGGACAAATCGTGTTTCCTTCAATTTTGGATTGGATGCTCCATAACAATTCGATGTCTTCTTCGCGTCCTTGTCCGTTTTCGATTCTCCATAATACTTTTTCCAACCAACCCGTTCCTTCACGACATGGCGTACATTGACCACAAGATTCGTGGTGATAGAAACGCGAGAAATTCCAAGTGTTTCGAACAATACACGCTCGGTCATCGTATACGATAAATCCACCTGAACCTAACATGGAACCTGTTGCGAATCCACCATCTGCCAAACTTTCGTAAGTCATCAAACGGTCTTCGCCTGTAGCTGTTTTGTAGATTAAATTCGCCGGTAAAATTGGCACCGAAGAACCTCCAGGAACCAATGCTTTCAATGGTCTGTCGGCTTGCATTCCGCCACAATATTCATCAGAATTCATGAATTCGTATACTGAAACGCCTAATTCAATTTCGTAAACACCTTGGTTTTTAATGTTTCCGGAAGCCGAAATTAATTTGGTTCCCGTAGAACGACCAATTCCGATTCCGGCATAATCAGCACCCGAATTGTTTACAATCCATGGCACGGCCGCAATCGTTTCTACGTTATTGACTACAGTTGGATTTTGCCAAAGTCCTTTCACAGCAGGAAATGGTGGTTTTAATCTAGGATTGCCACGTTTTCCTTCTAAACTTTCAATTAGAGCAGTTTCTTCTCCGCAGATGTAAGCACCGCCACCGATTTGGACGAATAATTCCAAATCATAGCCTGAGCCTAATATATTTTTGCCTAACCAACCGGCCGCTTTCGCTTCGGCGATGGCTCTTTCTAAAATTTTGTAAACCCACATGTATTCTCCACGAATATAGATGTAAGATAGGTTGGCACCCAAAGCATAACTCGACGTAATCATTCCTTCAATCAAAAGATGCGGAATGTATTCCATTAAGTAACGGTCTTTGAAAGTTCCCGGTTCCGACTCATCGGCGTTGCAAACCAAGTGTCTTGGATTGCCCGATTTTTTGTCGATAAAACTCCATTTCATTCCAGCTGGAAATCCTGCGCCACCACGACCACGAAGTCCCGAAGTTTTTACTTCTTCCACAACTTCATCCGGAGTCATTTTTTTCAAGGCTTTTTCTACTGAAGCATAACCGCCTTCACGACGATATACTTCGTAGGTTTTAATACCCGGAACGTTGATTTTGTCTAATAATATTTTTCTTCCCATGATATTATTTATCGTGTAAAGTGATTTTTCCGTCTTTGCAATCGGCGATTAGCTGGTCTACTTTTTCTTTGGTCAAATGTTCTTGGTAGAAATCACCCAATTGCATCATTGGCGCATAACCACAAGCACCTAAGCATTCTACGCCGCGTACTTCGAAAAGCCCGTCCGCGGTTGGTTCACCAATCCCTACGCCCAATTTGGAACAAGTATAATCCATCAAATCTTCCACGCCGTTTTGACAACAAGCAGCGGTTTGACAGAACTCGAACATGTATTTACCGATGGGTCTTTGGTTGAACATTGTATAAAAAGTAACGACTTCGTATACTTCAATTGGTAATATTTCTAAGATTTCAGCAACCTTGTTTTGCAATTCGATGCTCAACCAATTGTCGTGAGCATCTTGAACTTCGTGTAAAACAGGCAATAAGGCTGATTTCTTTTTATCGGCTGGATAATGACTGATTAACTCATTGATGCGAGCCATCAACGGTTCAGTAATGTTTATCTCTTGTTTGATAGGTGATCTTTCCATAATTCTTAAGCGTCTAATTCGCCGGCAATTACATTTAAACTTGATAAAATAACGATAGCATCTGATAACATTCCACCTTTGATCATTTCAGTATAAGCTTGGTAATAGATATAACAAGGTCTTCTGAATTTTAAACGGTATGGCGTTCGACTTCCATCGGTAATTAAATAGAAACCTAATTCTCCGTTTCCGCCTTCAACCGCATGATAAATTTCGTCTACCGGAACCGGAACTTCACCCATCACAATTTTAAAGTGATAAATTAAACTTTCCATGTTGGTGTAAACGTCTTCTTTTGGCGGCAAATAATAATCGGGAACGTCAGCGTGAATAGGTCCTTCCGGTAATTTCGCTAAAGCTTGTTTGATGATGCTTAAGCTTTCCCAAACTTCCGCATTACGAACGCAAAAACGGTCGTAAGTGTCACCTGATTTTCCAACAGGAATATCAAATTCGAAATCTTCGTAAGAAGAATAGGGTGCGGCTTTACGAACGTCGTAGTCAATTCCGGCTGCACGCAAGTTTGGCCCTGTGAATCCGTAAGCCATTGCCATTTCGGCAGTAATTGGACCAACATCCACAGTTCTGTCTATAAAGATTCTGTTTCTTTCAAATAGGTTTTCGAATTCTTTCCAAGCTACCGGAAAATCTTCTAAGAAAGTGTTTAATTTTTTGAAGGCTTCGTCCGACCATTCTCTTTCGAAACCACCTATTCTTCCCATATTGGTGGTTAAACGAGCACCACAAATTTCTTCATAAATCTCGTATACTTTTTCTCTGAATTGAAATACATAAAGGAAACCGGTATAAGCTCCGGTATCAACGCCTAGAATTGAATTACAAATCAAATGGTCTGTAATTCTGGCCAACTCCATTACGATAACTCTTAAATATTGTGCACGTTTTGGTACTTCAATATTTAATAATTTCTCTACTGTCATCCACCAAGCCATGTTGTTGATAGGCGAAGAACAATAGTTCATACGGTCGGTCAATACATTGATTTGGTAAAAGGGACGGTTTTCGGCGATTTTTTCAAACGCACGATGAATGTAACCCACGGTTGGTTCAGCATCGAGGATTCTTTCTCCATCCATCAATAAGATGTTTTGGAAAATTCCGTGAGTTGCCGGATGGGTTGGGCCCAAGTTTAATATAGTGAGTTCGCTTCCGTCTTCGTTGCGAGTCTGTTCTATGATTTTAGCATATCGATGCTCTGGTGGTAATAATAAATCTGACATTTATAATGTTGAATTATTTAATTATTAACTGGTGTTCTTCCGAAGAAACGGTCGTCTTTATCAGTTCTTCCGCTGTCTTCCATTGGGAATTCTTTTCGCATCGGAAACGAAACCATTTCATTCATGTTTAAAATGCGTTTCAATTGCGGATGACCTTTGAAATTGATTCCGAAGAAATCCCAAGCTTCTCTTTCCATCCAATTGGCGCATAGAAATAAATCGGTTATGGTTTCTATTTCGGCCGGATCAGGTAAATAAGTTTTCACACGAATTCTCACGTTTTCAATCCAATTGTGCATTTGATAGACAACAGCAAATTGGTGTTCGTCATCATTGTCGGGAAAATGAATTCCGGTTAAATCCGTTAAGAAATGGAAATTTAAATCTTCCTGCTCTTTCAAAAAGCGAATCACTTCGTGAATTGTGCTTGGCGTAGCTTCAAAAGTGAAAATATCGCGTTTCATTTCAAAATTCAGTACATTGTTGCCGAAAGTCTGAACTAATTTGTCTTGTATATAAGCTGTTTCTAAAGCCATATTATAGGTTATAAGAAGCTAATAATTCTTTGTATTCCGGTGAACTTCTTCGGCGTACCGATTCGTTTCTTACCAATTCTTGTAATTGCATCACACCGTCAACTATTTGTTCCGGTCTTGGCGGACAACCGGGAACGTAAACGTCAACCGGAATTACTTTATCGATGCCTTGTAAAACGGAATAAGTGTCAAATACGCCACCTGAAGAGGCGCATGCGCCAACAGCGATAACCCAACGAGGTTCTGACATTTGTTCGTATACTTGACGTAAAATTGGCGCCATTTTTTTAGAAATCGTTCCCATAACCATCAACATATCTGCCTGACGCGGAGAGAAACTTACTCTTTCCGAACCGAAACGGGCTAAATCGTAATGTGATGCCATTGTCGCCATAAACTCAATTCCGCAACAAGAAGTCGCGAACGGTAATGGCCAAAGTGAATTAGCTCTTGCCAATCCGACAACGTCATTTAGTTTGGTTGCGAAGAAACCTTCACCAACTACTCCTTCGGGCGGAGCTACCATATTTGGTTTTGTAGTACTCATAGCAATTGTTTTTTTATTCCCACTCCAAAGCCTTCTTCTTGATAATATAGAAGAAACCTACTAACAGCAGTGACATGAAAATAACCATTTTAATCATTCCTTCCATTCCCAATTCTTTGAAATTAATTGCCCAAGGATAAAGGAAAATTACCTCTACGTCAAAAAGGACGAAAAGAATAGCTACTAAGAAATATTTTACTGAAAAAGGTATTCTGGCGTTTCCGACAGATTCAATACCACATTCGAAGTTTTTGTCTTTGTTTTTGGAATGTCTTTTTGGGCCTAAAAAGCTAGAACCGATAATGGTTAAGACCACAAATCCTACCGCTAAACCTGCTTGCATCAGGATTGGTAAATAATCTAATTGATTAGACTGCATAATGCTCAAAATTAGAAGTAATTAAAATAGCCACAAATATACATCGCATTATTTAATTCGCAAAAATGAAAGGCTAAACGTTTGTTATTTATTTCCCCAAACACGTTTATTTAAACTGATTATAAATAATGGCTTTATAGTATAAAAAAACGTCCCGGAATTTCCGGGACGTTGTGTCATTCTAGGTAATCAAAAAATAATATATATTAGTCTTCGATAGCCACTACTTGAGCTGCTACTTTACCTTTTCTACCTTCTTCTTCTTCGTATGATACTTTGTCACCTTCAGCTAGACCTTCTGTTCTAACTCCGGTAGCATGTACGAAAATGTCTTTTCCTGTTTCGTCGTCAGTAATAAAACCGTAACCTTTTGATTCATTGAAGAATTTAACTTTACCTGTGCGCATTTTGTAATATAAAAATAATTAATAATGCCCAAAGATATACTTATTTGCGACATAGCCAACAAAAATCAAATAAAAAGTTAAATTTTTTTCAAAACTTTCAAATTATAATTGAATGATTTTCAGTACAGTATTTGAATTATTCTAAAAACGGCAACAAAAAAAGCAACTATTTATAAATTTTTAAATAGTTGCTTTCTCAGAAAATGCGAATATGATATTTATTGCGATAAGTCTAATTTTATGTATAATTCTTTTAATTGAGCATCATCAATTGTAGATGGTGCATCAATCATAACATCACGTCCCGAATTGTTTTTTGGGAAAGCAATAAAATCGCGAATCGTTTCTTGTCCGCCAAGTATTGCTACTAATCTGTCCAATCCAAAAGCTAAACCACCATGCGGTGGCGCACCAAATTGGAAAGCATTCATCAAGAATCCAAATTGGTCTTGGGCTTGCTCAGGTGTAAAACCTAAAAGGCTAAACATTCTGCTTTGTAAATCTTTATCGTGAATACGAATGGAACCACCACCGATTTCATTTCCGTTTAATACCATATCATAAGCATTGGCACGAACTTTTCCCGGTTCAGTTTCAATTAATTTCATGTCTTCCGGTTTTGGTGACGTGAAAGGATGGTGCATCGCGTGATATCTCTCGTTTTCTTCGTCCCATTCTAATAAAGGAAAATCTACAACCCATAATGGCGCAAATTCTTCCGGTTTTCTCAAACCTAAACGAGTGGCTACTTCCATACGCAAAGCAGAAAGTTGCGTTCTTGTTTTATTAGCGTTACCCGAAAGTATTAAAATCAAGTCACCTGCTTTTGCATTGGTCGCTTCCGCCCATTTTTTCAAATCATCTTGGTCGTAGAATTTATCTACCGAAGATTTAAATGTTCCGTCTTCTTCACATTTGACGTAAACCATTCCGGACGCACCAACTTGCGGGCGTTTCACCCAGTCAATCAAAGCATCAATTTCTTTACGAGTATAAGATGCACAACCTGGTGCTGCAATGCCGACTACCAATTCGGCCGAATTGAAGACAGGGAAATCTTTGTGTTGGGCAACGGCGTTTAGTTCTCCGAATTTCATTTCGAAACGAATATCCGGTTTGTCGTTACCATAGGTTTTTATGGCGTAATCGTAGGTTATTCTTGGGAATTCTGCGATGTCTATTCCTTTAATCTCTTTTAATAGATGACGCGTTAAGCCTTCGAAAACATTTAGAATATCTTCTTGTTCAACAAATGCCATTTCGCAATCGATTTGAGTGAATTCCGGTTGTCTGTCGGCACGCAAATCTTCATCACGGAAACATTTCACGATTTGGAAATACTTGTCCATGCCGCCAACCATCAACAATTGTTTGAAGGTTTGCGGTGATTGTGGTAAGGCGTAAAACTGTCCTTCGTTCATTCGGCTTGGTACCACAAAATCTCTGGCGCCTTCCGGAGTAGATTTGATTAAATAAGGTGTTTCTACTTCACAGAAATCCAAATTGGATAAATATTTACGCACTTCCATCGCCACTTTGTGACGGAAAAGCAACGAGTTTTTTACCGGATTTCTTCTGATATCCAAGTAACGGTATTTCATTCTGATATCCTCACCACCATCAGTTTCATCTTCAATGGTAAATGGCGGAAGGATAGAAGCATTTAATAAAGTCAATTCGGAAACTAAAATCTCGATATCACCTGTGGTCATGTTCGGGTTTTTGGATTCACGCTCAATTACGGTTCCTTTTACCTGAATTACAAATTCTCTTCCAAGCGATTTGGCCTTTTCAAAAACGGCTTTGTCAGTTCTTTGTTCGTCAAAGATTAATTGCGTAATACCATAACGGTCGCGCAAATCAACCCAAATCATAAACCCTTTATCACGTGATTTTTGAACCCAACCGGCAAGTGTAACTTCTTTATTAATATGAGTAGCGTTTAGTTCGCCACAATTATGACTTCTGTACATGAAAATATTTTTTTTACTTCGTAACAATTCGACCTAACGGTCTCGAGTGGCAAAAGTAAAAAACTTATACCAATTAAACGGTCGAAGTGTTAAATCAAATTTAAGTTAATCTTTAAATTTCTAATTGACAAAACAAGTATATTTGATATCTAAAAAATTAAACAAACATACTTATGAAGAAAATAGTTAGCTTTATTTTTACTGTCTTAGTTTCTAGTGTGGCCATAGCGCAGGAAAACATGACTTTTCAAGCTGAAATAGCCAATAAAAACGGGAACACACTTTTTATCAATAGCGGAAGAGAAACGATTCAAAAAATTGAGGCAGATGCAAAAGGAAATTTTAAAGCCACTTTTCCTATCAAAGAAGGATTGTATCAGTTGTTCGATGGTGCTGAATATGCCAATTTGTATTTGAAAAACGGTTATAATTTAAAAATGACCATGGACGCAACAAAGTTTGATGAGACTATTGCGTTCTCGGGAAATGGTGCTGCGGAGAATAATTTTTTGGCCAAACGAACTTTACAAGAGAACGACATTGATTTTCAAACAATGTTAGAGTTAGATGCTGAAGGTTTCAAGAAAGCCACAGAAGAACTCAAAGCGACACAAATCGCAAGTTTAGAAGCATCCAAAATAGACGCGAATTTAGTTGACATGTTAAAGAAAGGCACGGAAGCCAATGTTGGTCAACTGCAACAATATTACACCATGACGCTAGCCAAGAAAAAAATGAATAATGTGGCAGCGCCTAATTTTGATTATGAAAACCACAAAGGAGGAAAAACCACTTTGGAAAGTTTGAAAGGGAAATATGTATATGTAGATTTATGGGCCACTTGGTGTGGACCTTGCCGTGCGGAGATTCCGTCATTGAAAAAAATGGAAACAGATTTTCATGGAAAAAATATAGAGTTTGTGAGTGTTTCAGTTGATGCTGAAAAAGACCATGAGAAATGGAAAACCTTTGTAACTGAAAAAGAGTTAGGCGGAATTCAATTGTACGCCGGAAAAGCAGAACTTTCTGATTTTATCAAAGCTTTTGAAGTGAATTCGATTCCGAGATTCATATTGATTGATCCTAAAGGTGTTGTTGTTGACGCTGATGCTAAAAGACCTTCTGATCCAAGACTACAGGAGCAATTGAATAAATTATTGAACTAAAACACCAATAAAATCAATACATAAGCCACCTAAATCGGGTGGTTTTTTTATGCTTACAAATAAATCCCAATGTTAAGTTTTCATTCAATGTTACCAAATTGTTAAGTAAAAGTTTTTTTATCGTAAATTAAATTGTAGCTTTGTTATGTAATTATGAACAACTTAAACCTACGATTATGAAAAAGATATTGATTTTAGGAGCATTGCTTATCTCAGGATTCACTTTTGCTCAAACTGCAAAGCCGTTTTTAGAGCAAGAAGGAGATTTAGTTAAAGCTACTTATTTCTATGAGAATGGTAAAGTGCAACAACAAGGTTATTTCAAAGACGGAAAGATTACCGGACAATGGGTTGCTTATGATGAAAACGGTAACAAAAAATCAATTGGCGAATATACCAACGGAGAGAAAACCGGAAAATGGTTTTTTTGGAACAACAAATCATTAAGCGAAGTAGATTATGCTGACAGCCGTGTGGCTTCAGTGAAATCTTGGAAACAAGAAGCGATTGTTAATAAATAAAAGTTAATTATTTATATGAAAAAGGGAACTCAATTTGAGTTCCCTTTTTTTGTTTGCTTTCTATTGAATTATGCTTCGATAGCTTTTCTTCTTTCTCTTCTTCCGCGTAACCAGTACTTAGTTCGTTTCACTAAGTAGAACATTACCGGAACCATAATTAAAGTCAATACCGTAGCATAAGTCAATCCGAAGATAATCGTCCAAGCCAATGGTCCCCAGAAAATAACATTATCTCCACCCATATATAAGTGCGGATTCAAATCGGTAATCAATCCGAAAAAGTCAAAGTTCAATCCGATAGCCAAAGGAATTAATCCCAAAATGGCTGTTAATGCCGTTAATAATACCGGACGCAAACGGTTTTTCCCACTTTCTATAATGATCTCTTTGATTTCCTCAAGCGATAAATCATCATGACTTTCCAATGCTTTGTCAGCTACTTTTTTGTCTAACAATAAGACGAAGAAGTCCATTAATACAATTCCGTTCTTCACCACAATTCCCGCCAAGGAAATAATTCCCATCATCGTCATCAGAATTACGAAATCCATATTGGCAATAACATAACCATAGAAAACACCACTGAAACTAAGCAATACGGTGAATAAAATTACAATGGTTTTAGAAACCGAGTTAAACTGTAACACAATAATAATCGTAATTCCCGCCATGGCTAAGAACAACGCGTACATCAAGAAACTTTGGTTTTTGCCTTGCTCTTCTTGTACTCCGGAGAACGAATAAGTGATTCCTTTTGGCAATTCGTATCCTTTTAATTCAGTTTCAATCTGCTTGGTGATTTCATCAGCATTATAACCGGTCAAAACGTTAGAATAAATGGTCATGATACGTTTGTAACCTTTTCTTTTGATTTGGTTATACGTATAGGTTTTCTCTGTTTCAGATACTGCCGAAATAGGCACTTGAACGATTTGTCCATTGTTTTGATTTCTGAAAGTCAACGATTGGTTGAACAAAATATTCTCATTCTTACGTTGGTCTTCCTGCAATCTCACTACAATATTATAGTCGTCATCACCTTCTTTATAAGTTGAAATTTCCTGACCATATAAAGAACGACGCAAATTAAATCCTAATTGTCCTGTAGTAACTCCGGCACTTCCTGCGTTTACACGATCTACGCTTACTTCTAGTTCCGGACTTTGTTTGTTGACATCAACGCTCAATTTTTCTATTCCCGGAATGTTTTTGCTGTTGATGTAAGCAATCATTTTGTCGGCTTGCGCAATCATTTCGTCATAATCAGAACCGGTTAATTGCACACTGATTGGATAACCGGCCGGCGGACCATTGGCATCTTTTTCAACAGTAACTATCGCTCCGGCTATGCCTTTTACTTTGCCGCGAATTTCTTCTAAAACGTCGGAAGTATTAATACCTTGACGGAATTTAAACTCAGAGAAGTTTACGGTAACTTTTCCTTTAAAAGGCGTTTCCGAAGCAGAACCTGCATCTACATTTGGATTTCCGGCACCAACACCAACTTGTGAAACGATACTTTCTGCCAAGAAGTTCTCGTTTGGATTTTTTTCATCAACATATTTACTTAAAATATTGATAACCTGTTTTTCAACAAACAAGGTTGCTTTATTGGTTTTCTCAATATCGGTTCCCTGCGGATATTCGATATAGACAATCGCTTGATTCGGAATATTATCAGGGAAAAAGAGTACTTTTCTTGGGAAAACACCTAATAAGATGAAAGATAAAAACAACATTCCGATGATACTTCCAAGCGCAATCCAAGCATTTCTTCCCGTTAGGATTTTGGCCAAAAAGCGTTTGTACTTTTCTTCCATTCTTGGGAAAAAGTTATGCTGAAAATCTTGTGTCCATTGGTACAATTTCAATTTGTATAACCACATTAATCCTAATGAAATCAAAGCTAAGTGACCAATTCCTCTTCCTAATTTAGAATCGTATACATTGCCAAGAATCACAAAAATTACGGCTAGAATTCCAAAAATAATCGAATAAGTTTTAGCTGATTTGTTGGTTACATTGCGGTCTTCAATATCCATCGAACCACCGGTCATCGCCGCATTGACAATCATCGCTACGAATAACGAGGCACCTAATGTTACCGAAAGCGTTAATGGGAAATAAATCATAAATTTACCCATTGTTCCAGGCCACAAAGCGAAAGGTAAAAACGCCATCAAGGTTGTTGCTGTGGAAGAAATTACCGGCCAAGCGATTTCACCAATACCGATTTTCGAGGCTTGCACACGCGGCATGCCTTTTTTCATATTGGCAAACACGTTGTCAACTACCACAATTCCGTCATCCACCAACATTCCTAATCCCATTACCAATCCGAACAATACCATCGTATTTAAGGTCATTCCGAAAGCGGATAATATGGTAAACGCCATTAACATTGACAATGGAATCGCAGCGCCTACGAATAAGGAGTTACGCAATCCCATAGTAAACATCAACACAATCATTACCAAAACAATTCCGAAGATAATGTGGTTCGATAATTCATCTACTTGGTGTTCAACACGAGAAGATTGGTCGTTGGTTAAATCGATTTTTAAATCTTTTGGCAAATAATTTTCTTTTGCCAATTCGATTCTTTCTTTTACTTGTTCAATGGCTGAAATCATGTTTTGACCCGAACGTTTTTTGACGTTCAACATCACTACTTCTTTTCCTTTTTCACGAGCGTAAGTTGTTTTTTCTTTTTCTTTAAAACTTACCTTAGCGATGTCTTTAAGATAAACGCTTCCGCCAAAAGATTTCACGATTACATTTTCTAATTCTTTCGGGTCTTTGATTTCTCCTACGATTCTGATGTTATTTCGAGAGCCTTGCGAAGTTAAATTTCCACCCGAAAGCGTCATGTTTTCGTATTTTACCGCGTTTTGAATGTCGTCAAACGAAACCTGAGCAGCAGTCATTTTGAAAATGTCAACAGCGATTTCAACTTCTTTGTCATCAACCCCAAGAATATCAACTTTCTTCACTTCGGCAATTTCTTCAATATCATCTTGAAGTTTTTCGCCGTATTTTTTAAGTTGTTGTGTGGTGTAATTTCCTTTTAAGTTGATGTTCAAAATCGGCACTTCTTCTGAAATGTTCAATTCGAAAACACTTGGCTCTACTTTACTTCCGTTGTCCAAGTTCGGCCAATCGGTATCAGCTTTTACGACATCGACTTTGTCTTTAATCTTGGTTTTGGCTTCTTCCAAACCAACTTTATCACCAAATTCAACGATAATCATTCCGTAATCTTGGAACGAACTGGCGGTTATTTTTTCAATTCCACTGATGTTTTTGAATTCTTTCTCCAGTGGCTTGACAATTAATTTTTCAACGTCTTCTGCAGAATTCCCCGGGAAGACAGAAGAAACGTATATTTTATTTTCGATGATTTCAGGGAAATCTTCACGCGGCATCGTTACGTAGGCGATCAAACCGGTAACAACAATCAAAAGAGTGAAGATGTAAACAGTGACTCTGTTGTCTACTGCCCAACTCGAAATGCCGAATTCTTTATTTTGATGTGACATATATTAGTTTTTAGTTGTCGGTTCTCCGTTATCGGTTGTCAAGATTAAACAGACAACCGATAACAGACAACGGTTTTTAGAAATTAAGTTTCATTCCTTCAGAAATATTGTTCACGCCTTCGGTTACAATAATGTCATTAGCAGCTAAACCACTTAGGATTTCGGTAACATTGTTTGATGATTTTCCAACGGTTACGATTACTTTTTTAGCCGTTCCTGTTTTTCCATTGCTTCCTTCAACAGTGTAAATGAATTTATTTCCTTCACCATCTTCTTGAATTACATTGGTTGGAACAACGATCGCATCTTTGCTTACGTAATCCGTGATTTTAAGTTTGGCCACTTGGTTTGGACGTAATAAGTTGTCCGGATTTGGGACACTCACTTCAATACCAAAACTTCTGTTGCTTGGATTGATGAAATTACCTATTTGACGTACTTTTCCTTTGTAAGTTTTATTCAAAGAAGTTAAATAAACATCAACCAAAGTACCTACTTTTAATTTTCCGATATACGTTTCTGGAATGGTTGTCGACACAAACATGTTGTTTAAGTTAACAATTCGCATTAAGCCTTGAGCGCTTGGTGCCACGACTTGTCCTTTTTCAACAAAAACTTCATCGATAGTTCCGGTAAAAGGTGCACGGATTACGGTTTTAGACAATTGTGCCTTGATTTGAGCTACACTTTTTTGAGCCGAAATCATTTGTGTTTGCGCTTGTAAATATTGAATTTCGGAACCGATTTTTTTGTCCCAAAGATTTTTTTGTCTTTCGTAAGTGGTTTTGGCCAAATTGTATTGGTTTTCGGCACTAGCCAATTGTTGACTGATTCCGCCATCGTCAACACGACCCAAGATTTGACCTTTAGAAACTTTTTGTCCGGCGATAACCGTTAAAGATGTTAAAGTACCACTGAATTCCGGTTGAACTAAAATATTTTCTTTAGTATCAACACTTCCTTGAATGTCAAGATAATGATTAAAAACAGTGTCCTTTACAGTCAATACTGAAACCAAAGCTTCTTCTTTTTTCACATCTAAAGTCGCCAATGCTTCTTCGATTTTAGCAATTTCTCCTTGCAAAGCAGTTTTCTTGGCTTGCAATGCGGTTACGTTTTTGGTTTTAATCAGTTGGTCAACCGACTCAGCGTTTTCTTTGTTTCCGCAAGCGTAAAGTACTACGGCTAAAAGGGAAAGTATAATTGTCTTCTTCATTATATATAGATTAGTTTTTGTTGATAATTTTTTCAAGAGTTGCTTTTTTATTGATGATGTTTACCATGGATTGCAGGTAGTTTTGTTGTGCTGTGTACAATTGTCTTTGTGCTTCACTGAAGTCAAAACTGGAAGACAAACCTTCGGTAAATTTGATTTGTTGTTTTCTTTCGATGCGTTCAGACAAATTCAAATTGCTTTTGGAAGTAGCGTATTCTTCAATGCTGAATTCGTAGTCACTTTTGGCTTTTTCGTATTCCAATTTCAATCGTTGCTCTGTAGCAGAAAGTTGGGTTTTGGCTTGGTCCAAAGCAATTTTGGCTTGCTGCGTTTTGGCACTTCTTCCCAAACTACTAAAGATAGGCACATTTAAACTTACGCCAAGATTTGAGTAGTTCAGCCATTTTTGGTCTTTTTGAAAAAAGGCAAACTGGTCATTAAAAGCATTGTATCCAAAGTTTACATTGGCAGACAACGTAGGCAATGCTTTGCTTCTTTGTAATTTTAATTCTAAACTTCTTTGTTCTTGAAAATTAGTGGCCATTTGGTAATCAATATTGTTGGTTACAGCAAAATCGCCTTGTCCAAAAGCCAAATCTAAATTGGTTGTAGTCAGATTGTCCAATTTATCCGTCAGTTTCAATTCGGCATTAATATCTATTCCTAAGGTGAATTTCAACATTTTATAAGCCACATCCAATAATCTTTGAGTATTGTTCAAGTTGCTGTTAATCGAAGACAAAGTAATTTGCAATTGCTCTACATTTTCTTCTTCAATCAATCCGTTTTTAAACGTTTCTTCAGTATCCGTTAAGGTTTTAGACAAAGTCGCTTTGTTTTTTTCAAGTATCGCGATACTTTCCTCTGCCAATAATACGTTGCCATAGGCATTTATAACCATTTCTCTGATTTCAGTATTGGTTTTTTGTTTGGCATTTTCATAGTATTTCAAATACGTTTTGGATGCCTGAAGCGCTACAATATAAGAACCATCAAAAATTAACTGGCTCAAATTGGCGCGAGCCGTCATATTGTGTTTAGTTCCAAAAGCCACTGTGGCAAATTCGCCCGGATTTCCACCAAAAAATTCAGCAGGAACGACAGACTTTTGCAATTCGAAATTGTTTTGATAGTCTAAACCTGCATTGATTTGCGGTAAACCTGCCGCTGTCGTTTCCCATTTCTTTTGCTTAGCTGCGTCAATGTCTCTGCCGGCATTGATAGCCGAATAGTTGTTTTGAATGGCATGGTCAATGGCTTGTTGCAGACTAAATGAGTAGTTTTGTTCTTGGGCTTGTAAGCTGCTTACAAACAAGAGTAAAGTTAGTAATAAGTTGTTTTTCATAGATTGATGATTATATAAGTGATTTTAAGTGTTTTTCAAGTTCAGTAATTCCTTCAGCAGTAGCAATAGCTCGGGTATGGTATTCCAATGCTTTGGCTTCTAATTCATAGGCTTCTTTTTCCAACATGGTGTTTTCGTTGATGGAAAAAATAAGAGTGTAATAAAATTTAACAGCTGCTTCAATATCAGTTTCTTTACGATACAAACCTTCTTTAATTCCTTTTTCGATGTTTTGGCGAAACATTTGGCTACAATCTTCAATTTCGTTACACATCATTTTTTCATAAATTTCCGGATAATGCTTTTTGAGTTGATAAGCCGGAGATTGATCAAACGATTGAAACATCTCTTTGAACATTTCCCTTATTTGAAAATTTTCGGCTATTGCATTGTGGTTCTGAGCAACTACATTATCCATTAGGGTGTGAATTTTTTGATGTACTACTTCAGTGCCTTCTTCAATTAGTTTCTCTTTATTGCTGAAATATTTGTAAATGGTCTTTTTTGAAATGCACATTTCACACGCAATATCATCCATGGTGACGCTTTTGAAACCGAGTTTCAAAAACATATCTGTAGCTTTTTTGATGATTTTATCTTTCATGATAATGTTAAAATTATGAGGCAAAAGTAAAACGGAAACTTTAAACACTAAAATAGTTTCCATAGTATTAACGTAAATTTAACATTAGAGAAAAAAGCACACTTTTGTAATGCGGTGGGAATAACCTAAATTAGCCAAAAATATTTTTCATGCGCGCCATCTCCGAATACCAAGACATAATAATTGCCCATTTTAATACGTTGACTCTCGAAAAAGAGCCCAATAATTTATACGAGCCGATTCGTTATATCCTTTCATTGGGTGGAAAAAGATTGCGTCCTATTTTAACTTTAATGGCAGCGGAAGTGTTTGATGTTGATTGTCAAAAGGCCATACAAGCTGCTACAGCTGTTGAGGTTTTTCATAATTTTTCCCTGATTCATGATGATATTATGGATGATGCGCCTTTGCGAAGAGGAAACGAAACTGTGCATGAAAAATGGAACCTCAATACCGGAATACTTTCCGGTGATGCGATGTTGATTTTAGCTTACCAATTTTTTGAAACTTATGAGCCGAATGTTTTTAGAGATTTGGCCAAATTATTCAGCAAAACCGCATTGGAAGTTTGTGAAGGACAACAATACGATGTCGATTTTGAAACCCGTGACGATGTGACGATTCCCGAATATTTAAAAATGATTGAATACAAAACGGCAGTTTTGGTTGGTGCAGCTATGAAAATGGGCGCAATAGTAGCCGAAACTTCCACAGAAAATGCTAAAGCGATTTATGATTTCGGTTTGAATTTAGGAATTGCATTCCAATTGCAAGATGATTACTTAGACGCGTTTGGTGATCCGGAAACTTTTGGCAAACAAGTTGGTGGTGATATTATCGAGAATAAAAAAACCTATTTATACCTAAAAGCTTTGGAATATTCAAAAGCGGAAGAAAAAGAGCAATTGTTGCATTTGTTCTCCATTCAGCCAAACGATAATTCTGATAAAATCGATTCAGTAAAACAGATTTTCAACCAAACCGGAGCAAGTGATGCGACGCAAAGTGCTATACAAGATTATACTTTAAGAGCTTTTGCAACTTTAGAAAAGATGAATATCAGCGAAGACAAAAAGGCTGTTTTGAGAGCTTTTGGAGATAAATTAATGAGTAGAAACGTTTAGAAAAGTGTTCAGTATTCAGTTTGAAATCTACAATTAGAAATCGTTAACCTTAAATCTTACCTCAATTTGTTTGTTGCGCCTATAAATACTGACCAACTACTCTCGGAAGCCGAGAAGGAAAACTTGTACTCAAAGCTCATTGAGCAAATCAACAAGGACTTTAATTTTGCCAATGAACCGATTGACTTTCCGCAAAGTACTTCGCCCTACGAACTAAAAGTGCAATTACACGAGAAAATCTATCGCTTGATTCAGTACAAATTTGCCGAATATTTAAATCTGCTTTATATTATTGATGTTCCTGAAGAAACGGTAAAACAACTCGATGGTTCCGATTTGGCGGAACTTTCGGAACAAGTTTCTTTCTTAATTTTAAAAAGAGAATGGATGAAGGTTTGGTTCAGGAATAAGTATTAAATTTTCTCGAAAAATAAGTTTAAAATCCCGCTGACGATACCACTTCCCAAATCGGAAACCCCATTCGGATTGAAGGAATCTATCTTAGTACCATCAAAATTATAAATTGGAAACGACTTGTAATTGCTCAAGTAATATTGGTTACTAACATTGACATAATGATCATTCATTTGTGTCGTCGGATTGTAAACAGTTAGGAAATACTTATCTGCATAACTTTTTTTGTCCGAAAGATTTAAATTGAAAGAAATGTCCTTTAGGCTAAAACTGGGTTTGTTAGCAGAAAATTGACTGTTGGTTTTGCCCAATATCAATGAAACAGGATTCTGCGAAAATCCTATAAATCCAAAGAACAAAAACGATAAACAAAATATCTTTTTCATCACTTAAAAATAAACTCTGATAAAAGGCATAAACGCATCACCATACAAATCTTTGTCTTTGTCAAAAAGCAAATTGAAACGCGCGCCAATCGTTACGTTGTCGGCACGATAACCGCCACCAACATACAAGCCGGTGTTCCAAAAACTTCTCTTGACATTATCGTATAAATCGGTGTAAGTTGTGTTAACATGTACTTGTTCTACTTCTAAAGAGAGTTGAATTTCTTCAAGCGGGTTGAACAAACCAATCACGCTTCCGCCAACCACATTCGAAGAGTAAAAATTCTTTTGTTTCAAACGGCTGTATTGTAATCCGGTTCCCAAAGCAAAATACTCGTTGAAGTTGTAAATGGCACTGGGCGCAATCGTAATGTCGGTATAGCCGTTTCCGATGGCCAAACCAAAACCGCCGCCAAATTGTACATGATCCCAAAAACCATCTGTTTTGGCTTTGGGTAACTGATTTTCTTGCGATAAAACGGCTTGCGAAATTCCTGAAAAGACAAGCAAAAGTAAAAATCGCATCGAATTTTGAATCGTATTCTTTTTCATCTAAAGTAGAGCGTTAAAATAGCGTTATAAATGTACTAAAAACATTGAAAGATTATTACAAATGTCATACTTTTGCAACTGATTTTCTAATACTAAGAATATTTACTCATAAAATCATGGATAGGTTTTCCTTTTTAAACGCAGCACACACCGAATTTTTTGCCGATTTATACGAACAATACCTTCAAAATCCTGATAGCGTAGAACCAAGTTGGAGAGCCTTTTTACAAGGTTTCGACTTTGGAATGACGACCTATAACGAGGAAAATGCTACCGAACAAATGATTGGTGCATTTACCGGTAATCAGGATTGTAGTATCGTTTCGGATAAATTGCAAAAAGAATTTAACGTATTACGATTAATTGACGGCTATAGAACTCGCGGTCACTTATTTACCAGAACCAATCCGGTTCGTGACAGAAGAGTTTATGAGCCGAATTTAGACTTGCAAAACTTCGGTTTGTCTTCGGCTGATTTGGAGACTGTTTTTGATGCGGCTAAAATTCTAGGAAAACAACCTTCAACATTAAACCAAATCTTAGCGCATTTGAAAAGCATGTATTGCCAACACATTGGTATCGAATACATGCACATGGAAAATCCTGTTTTTGTGAATTGGGTTCAAGAAAGAATCAACAAAAATGACAACCAACCAAGTTTCGATGCCGAGCAAAAGAAACACATTCTAGGCAAACTAAACGAAGCGGTTTCGTTTGAGAACTTTTTGCATACGAAATATGTAGGCCAAAAGCGTTTTTCATTAGAAGGTGGCGAAAGCATTATTCCGGCTTTAGACGCTTTAATTGAAGCAGCAGCGGAAAAAGGCGTAGAGCATTTCGTAATGGGAATGGCGCACAGAGGAAGATTGAATACGTTAGCCAATATTTTTGGCAAAGCGACTCAAGATATTTTCTCCGAATTTGACGGAAAAGATTACGATAAAGAGTATTTCGATGGTGACGTTAAGTACCATTTAGGTTTAACGTCTGAAAGAAAAACCCAATCGGGTAAAAAAATCAATATCAATTTGGCACCCAATCCATCTCACTTGGAAACCGTTGGCGCCGTGATTGAAGGAATTACCCGTGCCAAACAAGACAAATATTTTCCGGAAGATTTCTCGAAAGTATTGCCAATCGCCGTTCACGGTGATGCGGCTGTGGCCGGACAAGGAATCGTATACGAAATTGTGCAAATGGCGCAATTAGACGGCTACAAAACCGGAGGAACGATTCATATTGTCATCAACAACCAAGTTGGTTTTACGACCAATTATTTAGACGCACGTTCATCAACGTATTGTACTGATGTGGCCAAAGTGACTTTGTCGCCAATTCTTCACGTGAATTCAGACGATGCAGAAGCCGTGGTTCATGCCATGTTATTTGCATTGGATTTCAGAATGGAATTCGGAAGAGATGTTTTCATCGATTTACTTGGTTATAGAAAATACGGTCACAACGAAGGCGATGAACCTCGTTTTACCCAACCATTATTATACAAACTGATTGCCCGTCATAAAAACCCGAGAGACATTTATTCAGAGCAATTAATTACTGCCGGAATTGTTGACGCGGCTTATATTACCAAAATAGAAAACGAATACAAGGCCAAATTGGATGAAAATCTTCAAGCTTCCCGCAAGAAAGATTTGACCATTATCAAGCCTTTTTTACAAGATGCTTGGGAAGGTTTTGTTCAGGTTTCAGATGACGAAATGTTGAAAAAAGTAGATACTACTTTCGACAAAAAGAAGTTGGATACTATCTTAGAAACGATTTCGACTTTACCGTCAGACAAAAAATTCATCAGCAAGATTTCTAAAATCGTAACCGATAGAAAAACGATGTACAACAACGATACTATCGATTGGGGAACAGCGGAAACGTTAGCTTATGGATCGTTATTAACCGAAGGTTATGATGTTCGTTTATCCGGACAAGACGTGGAAAGAGGAACATTCTCTCACCGTCATGCTGTCGTAAAAGTAGAAGACAGCGAAGAAGAAGTAGTATTACTGAATACTTTAAAGGACAAAAAAGGGAAGTTCAATGTATTTAATTCCTTCCTTTCAGAATATGGCGTTCTGGGGTTTGATTACGGTTATGCTCTAGCCAATCCAAACGCATTAACGATTTGGGAAGCGCAGTTTGGAGATTTCTCTAACGGTGCCCAAATCATGATTGACCAATACATCTCGTGTGGTGAAGACAAATGGAACAACCAAAACGGAATCGTATTATTGTTGCCTCACGGTTACGAAGGACAAGGAGCAGAGCACTCTTCGGCGCGTATGGAACGTTACTTACAACTGTGTGCTAAACACAATATGTATGTGGCGGATTGTACGACTCCGGCGAATTTTTACCACTTGTTGCGTCGCCAAATGAAAACTAAATTCCGCAAACCCTTGGTGGTATTCTCGCCAAAAAGTTTGTTGCGTCACCCATTGTGCGTTTCTACTCGTGAGGAATTGTACAAAGGTAGTTTCCAAGAGGTGATTGATGACAATTCAATCGACAAGAAAAAAGTAAAAACCGTAGTGTTCTGTACCGGAAAATTCTATTACGATATTGTAGCCGAAAGAGAAAATTTAAACAGAAATGACGTAGCTTTGGTACGCATCGAGCAGTTGTTCCCGTTACCGGTAGACCAATTGAAAGCCGTGATTGCCAGTTATCCAAATGCAGACGATTTCGTTTGGGCACAAGAAGAACCGAAAAACATGGGCGCTTACAGTTATATGCTAATGAATTTCGACTTGGTGCCATGGAGATTGGCTTCGTTAAAAGCGTATGCCGCACCGGCCGCTGGAAGTCACACAAGAGACAGAAGAAGACATGCTGATGCTATCAGAATGGTATTTGACAAGAATTTATTCAGATAATGATTAGGAGCTATTTCCCGCTTTTCGTTGCAATCTCTTCGAGGATTTCCACTACAATCGGGGCTAGAAAAAAGATGAACAAGAACATTTGAAATTAAAAGGAGGACAGTCGGTGGCTGTCAGGTATAAAATCCTTCATACAATAACACAATAACATAAACTAAAATACACAAACATGATTTTAGAAATGAAAGTCCCATCACCGGGAGAATCGATTAAAGAAGTAGAAATTGCAACGTGGCTAGTAAAAGACGGCGATTATGTAGAAAAAGACCAAGCCATTGCTGAGGTGGATTCTGATAAAGCCACTTTAGAGTTACCGGCAGAAGCCAGCGGAATCATCACGCTAAAAGCGGAAGAAGGTGATGCAGTAGCCGTAGGTGCCGTAGTTTGTTTAATCGACACGGATGCAGCAAAACCTAGTGGTTCAACTCCAACTCCGGCTGCAGAAGTGAAAGCAGAAGCACCAAAGGCAGAAGCACCAAAGGCAGAAGAGAAAAAGGTTGAAGCGCCTAAAGCAGCTCCGGCTCCTGTAGCCACTTATGCAGCCCAAACACCATCTCCGGCGGCTCGTAAAATATTAGACGAAAAAAACATCCAACCTTCTGACATCGTTGGAACAGGGAAAGACGGCAGAATTACTAAAGATGACGCTGTAAACGCTGTGCCTTCTATGGGAACACCAACTGGTGGCACTCGTGGTTCGGAAAGAACAAAATTATCCATGTTGCGTCGTAAAGTAGCAGAGCGTTTGGTTTCTGCGAAAAACGAAACGGCCATGTTGACTACGTTCAACGAGGTCGACATGACCAATATTTACGCTTTAAGAGAAGAATACAAAGAAGCTTTTAAAGCCAAACACGGCTTAGGATTAGGCTTTATGTCATTCTTTACCAAAGCAGTAACTCGCGCTTTACAATTATACCCGGATGTCAATTCGATGATTGACGGACAAGAGAAAATTGCTTATGATTTCTGTGATATTTCAGTAGCGGTTTCAGGACCAAAAGGGTTGATGGTTCCGGTAATGAGAAACGCAGAAACATTATCTTTCAGAGGTGTTGAAGCGGAAATCAAAAGATTAGCGATTCGCGCTCGTGACGGACAAATCACCGTTGACGAAATGACCGGCGGAACATTCACTATTTCCAATGGTGGTGTTTTCGGAAGTATGTTGTCAACACCAATTATCAATCCACCACAATCAGGTATTCTTGGAATGCACAATGTAGTAGAAAGAGCTATCGTAAGAAACGGACAAATCGTTATCGCTCCGGTAATGTTTGTAGCTTTGTCTTATGACCACAGAATCATCGATGGTCGTGAGTCGGTTGGATTCTTGGTAGCGGTAAAAGAAGCATTAGAAAATCCGGTTGAAATTTTAATGAACAACAACCCTAAGAAAGCTTTAGAGCTTTAGGGTTTCTACCTGCCTCGGATGAGGCGCCTATATATGTAAATCCCGTCTTGTTGTAAACAAGACGGGATTTTTTTTAAGTAAAAGGTTTAGTTTAAAATTGAAAAAATAAGTTCAAATAATAAAAAACTATTCTTAGAGAATTTATATAAAACTATAGGTTATTATCTATTTTAGCGCATTAAAATTTTTTAGCAGCGTTTTTTCAGTTTTTCAACATGTATAAAATTATCTCTTATTTTATAATACTATTATCTTTCTCTTCGGTATTTTCTCAGGAATTAAATGAGTCTGAGATCAAAAGAACCCGAAGTATACAAGAACAACTTATTTCTAATCCTGATAAAGCTTACACTGAAGCTTTGGAAATTAGTAATTCTAAAAACGAGTTGTTTAGTTTTTTTGGCAAATATTATGTAGCCAATTATTTTTACAATAAATCAGAGTTTACTCATTCTAAGCAACTTCTCATAGCACTTATAGAAAATATTGAAAAAAGTGATAATGCTAAATCAAGCAAAGTATACCAAGATTTGATAGGAATGTGTGTCAACAAACTTTTCTATGTTCATAAGAATTTAGGAGAGTATGACTTGGCATTGTTTTATCTTGATAAATACAAAAAGCATTTACCCAATACTCATTTTAACGAACAATATGGTTTGATAAAAGTGGCTATGGGTGATTATGTTAATGGGATTGCTTTGTTAAAGAGAGAATTAAAGACTTCACCACACCTGAAATTAGGGGTAGGTGAAAAAAAAGTAATGAATAAAAAATTATTTGCAGATAAACACAATATTATAGGAGAAGCTTATCAACAGTATTATATCCAGTCAAAAAAAGCTGTGTTTTTAGATTCTGCAAATTATTACTTTAATGCAGCAGCAACTATGTTGATACATGATAATTTTTACCCTGAGTACACCAAAGCATTGTTGTACATGCGTGAAGCAAAAAGTGCGGCTTTGGCTGGGGATTACGTTAAATCATTGTCTTTATACAGAAAGGGGAAAAAGTATACGGTTATTGAGGATAACATAAGAACCGTACAGTTATTTGATTTGGGGATGGCTGATTGTTTTCATCATTTAAAGCAAGTTGATTCATCATTTTTCTATTGTAAGAAGTATATAAAAAGTTATCAAGCAACTCAAGTTTCAAAAGAAAATTTATTAATGGCCTATAACATTATGACACAAAGTTATAGTAAAAAAAATGACAATAAGAATGCTTATCTCTATGCCCAAAAAAGTTTAGTATTAATTAAATCAATAGAAGGAATAAAAAATAAATCTTTAAATTTTCTTCACAATTATGATTTAAATATCATAAAAGATGAATCGAATAAAATTATTGCTTCTAAGAATTATTTTAAAATCTCTCTTTTTAGCATTTTGATAGTTTTTGCTATAGTTGTTTTTAGTTTTTATTATTATTACAGACATCAGAAAGAAAAACATTATCGATTTTTAAAAATTATTCAAAAGTTAAAAGAATCTAAAACTTCAGGGATTAATAAAATGCAAATTTATAATACTGAAGTACAGTCAAAACAAATAATTGATGATGAGCTTATAGAGAAATTGGCATTAGGTTTAAAAAAAATAGAGCAAAAAGAAGTTTTTTTAGATCCGAATTTCAAGTTAGCTTTTGTGGCCAAAAAATTAAATACAAATACGGCTTATTTGTCACAATACTTCAATCAGGTTCTGCAAAAGACCTTCTCAGAATACACGCAAGAATTGCGAATGCAGTATGTACTCAAAAAACTGATTGAGGCACCTTATTTTCGTAAATATACTATGCAAGCTATAGCGGAAGAAGTAGGATATAAAGATGCGAGTACTTTTGTTCGTGTTTTTAAAAAGCAAACGGGGCTTTCTCCTAATTATTATATTGAAAAGTTGAAAGATACAAAATAAGCATTTAGAAGTCAAATATTTACATCTTTTTTAGCTACTGATTATTTATAAATAGTCCAATAAACAAATTGTTCTGATAGTTCTTATCTCATAGTTTTGGTGGAAAATTATATCAAACTTAAACTTATGAAAACTATTAAAATTGTTGTTTTAGCTATTTTTGGATTTTGCAGTACAATAGTTACTGCAGCTGATTTGTATGTTCGAGATTCTGGTGCTGGTGGTTCTTTTTCTACTATAAGTGCAGCAATCGCTCAAGCTTCAAACGGCGATAGAATCATTATACGTCCAAAAGCTGCCGGACTTCCATTCATAGAGAATTTAGTAATTGACAAATCATTAACTTTTGTTTCAGAAATAAATTTTTCAAATTATTTTATACAGGGCACAGTATCGGTTACTCCATTAGCAGGAAGAGTAGTTACTGTTCATAATATGAATTTAACCAGCACATTTTCTTCTTCTGCTGATTCTACTAACGGAAGGACAACCATAAATATTTATAATTCCTCTTTGAGTAGCGGTGTTAATGCTAATAAATTAAATACCTCGGTAAACATATCTGGTTGCTCCATAACGGGGACTATATCATGTACGCATGGTAGAATAACAGGAAATACTGCTGGTAGTGTCAGCATTTCTACAAGTTTAGCAGATACTAACTTGGCTACAGATGACATTGAAATTATTGCGAACGCTTTGTTAACAACTGAAGCTGCAATTTATCTTGATCAAAAAAACTATAGAACGAGAATTTTAAATAATTATCTTTCAAATGGTACTTTGTATATTGAGGCGGCAAAAACAGGCAGCAACAATGAGATTAGAAACAATGCTATCGATAGTGGATCGGACTCAGCCATTGTTATCAGTTTGGCAACTGGCAATCAAGCCACTTTTTCAGTATTGAATAATGCAATTTCAACTTCAATTTCATCGTCTACTTATAATGAAGTAGTTAATAGTAATATATTAAACGCAACCGTTTACGTAATGTATAATGCTTCAACATCAGCATTTACAGCATTAAATTCGAATGCAACCAATAATATTAGTAGTGCTTCACTTAGTTTCAATGATGTAACGAGAACCGTTACAGGAACAGCGCTTGTAAATGCTGGTGCAGCGGATGATGATTTTACTGATATTGATTTGACTAGAAATGATATTGGAAATCGTGGAGGTTCTGATACTTGGGAAAACTATTGGCCTACAAGTCCTGGCAACAAGCCGTTGGTAAACTATTTATTAACACCACGAAGAATCTATAATGGTACAACGGAAATGAATGCAACGGGTTCAGGTTATACTAAATAGTCAAGATACCAATATATAAACTAGTATGAAGAAATATATTTGCAGTATAATAGCTTTAATGACGATAAGTTTGTGTTCTGCACAGTTAGTATCGTTGAACCAGGCAGAATATTTTTGGGATACCGATCCTGGTGAAGGAAACGGAATTCCATTGATGGCTACTGATGGAAATTTGAATAACGCTTTTGAAAAAATTTCTATTAACGGATTGAATGCTCCAAGTGTTGGTTTGCATAAATTTAGTGTTCGTGTAAAAGATAATTTAGGAGTTTGGGGACCAGTTTTTACTAATATCATAATTGTGGAGTCAACAACTACTCCAACCCCTATGACACTTACACAAGCGGAGTATTTTTGGGATATGGATCCAGGGGAAGGAAATGCTACACCACTTCTGGCAACTGATGGAAATTTTGAAAGCGCTTTTGAAAAAGTAGCCGTAAGTGGTTTAAACGCTCCAAGTGAAGGTCTTCATAAATTCTCAATACGCGTTAAAGACAATCAAGGTGTGTGGGGACCAACTTATACTAATATTATTAAAGTAGAACAAGCAACTACACCAACACCGCTTAGTTTAGTACAGGTAGAATACTTTTGGGATACCGATCCAGGTGAAGGCAACGGCACTCCATTATTGGCTACTGATGGAAATTTGAATAATGCCTATGAACAATTTGTTCAAACAGCTATTCCAATCGTAAATCCTATTGGTCTTCATATTTTTAATGTTCGTGTTAAAGATAACCAAGGAATTTGGGGACCCGTTTTCAAAAATGTAATTTATATTGAAACCACTTTAAGTGTTGACACCCTAATAGCAGATAATTACTATTTCTACCCAAATCCAGCAAACGATGTGATACGTTTCAATAAAGATATTGAAAAGGTTGAGATTTATGATTTGGGCGGAAGATATATTAACACTTCAGTCCTCAATGAAGTTAATGTTTCGGGTTTAAAAACAGGAGTTTATCTCTTAAAGATTACCACTCCTGAAGGACTTACTTTTGATAAAAAAATGATTAAAAAACAGTAATTAAATAAGATGAAAAAAAATGTTATCCTTATGGGATTAGTATTGCTCTCTTTTGGGACTACTAATGCTCAATTATTAAACAAATTAAAAAAAGCAAAAGATCAAACCTCTCAAGCCGCAGAAGTTTTAGAAAAAGGAAGTGAAGTTGCCAAAGGCGGCAAAAAGAAAAAAGGAACCGCCTCAGCAGGTTTAAAACTCGATTGGACTATGTTCAAACAAACACCGGCTGTAACCTTTAACTCGCTTCTTTATGGAACAGGTTCCAGTCCGGGATTAATTAATAGTTATACGGCAACTTTTATTCCGAATAAAACGGTTGACGGAAAAACTGTTAATGCCTTTTCGGATCAGTCGGAGTATTTAAGAATTAAGGTTTTTAAAGACAACCAATACATGAACTATTTTGAATATTCCGGAGACCAAGTTTTTGATGACGGCAAGAAGACAAAATTCAATGAGCCAAGTAGCCGTTACCAACGTGATGGTGAATGGGTAGGACATTCGGAATCATTCATTACAGATTGGGGTCCTGGAAATTACAGATTGGATTTCTATGCCGGTGATAAAATGTTTTATTCATTCGATTTTGAGTTGGTAAAACTAACCAACAATGATCCTTATGCCACAATGAATGAAATGTATGTGGTTCGTGGTCCGTGGAATAATTTTGCCTATATGAATTATGCTGATACAGGTAATTTGGTGTTTGGATATTACATCACACACGAAGAGTTTAAGCCAAATCCTGCGAACAGCGCCAAGACCAACAAAAGTGTAAAATGGAGTGTGAAGCTGTTCAAAGACAACAAATTGTTTGCTCAACATTACGGCAACGGACCTAATACAGCTCAAGTAGAACAAGCCAAATGGAATGAAGTTCAATGTGCATTCAAAAGAGTGGACAAACCGGGCGAAATTAAATTTGCGGATCTTATGGACGGCGCATACAAAGTTGAACTTACAATTGAAGGTGAAGCCAAACCGAGAATCTATAAGTTTGATGTAAAAGATAAAAGAATCGTTCAGATTCCGGAACAAGACAGAACTAAAAATACCGATCCAACACGACTAATTGAAGGATGGAATGACTTCTTTTGGTTGAAGCTGGAAAAGTAGTCTGAAGCTTTAAAGAAACAAGTACTGTTAATATTGCTAATGATTATTTCAGTTGAAAGAATCATAATGCCTGTTTAATATTCATAATAATTGTGGTTTGAGACCCGGCTGAAAATGTCGGGTTTCTTTTTTTTAAGCAGTAATGTTTTAAGTAAAAATTGAGGCATAACAACCCTAAGAAAGCTTTAGAGCTTTAGGGTTTCTACCTGCCTCGAATGAGGCACCTATATATTTAAATCCCGCTTGGCTTTCTAAGCGGGATTTTTCGTTTATTTGCATACTGCGTGAGTGATGGAAGCAAGTACCTTGTACTGCGGACAGCACGGCCCGAAGGGACACGCCCAAACTAGCGTAGCGAACTGACGCAGTAAAAACTAGTCTATGAAGCAAAACAAAAAAGAAGCTGCGATAGGATTTATTTTTATCACGATGCTAATCGATATTACGGGTTGGGGAATCATCATTCCGGTAATCCCAAAATTAATTTCTGAATTGATTCAAGGCGATATCAGTGAAGCAGCAAAATATGGCGGTTGGCTTACTTTTGCGTATGCGATAACGCAGTTTGTTTGCGCACCTTTAATTGGAAACTTAAGTGATAAATTTGGGCGAAGACCTATTATTTTAATTTCGCTCTTTGCCTTTTCGATGGATTATTTGTTGTTGGCTTTTGCCCCAACGATAACCTGGCTTTTTGTCGGAAGAATTATTGCCGGATTAACCGGTGCCAGTATTACAACAGCGTCTGCTTATATTGCGGATGTCAGCACACCCGAAAACAGAGCTAAAAATTTCGGAATGATTGGTGCTGCCTTTGGTTTAGGCTTTATTATCGGACCCGTGATTGGTGGATTATTGGGACAATTTGGTTCGAGAGTTCCGTTTTATGCTGCGGCTGTTTTGTGTATGTTGAACTTCTTATACGGCTATTTTATTTTACCCGAATCTTTATCTAAAAAGAACCGTCGCGAATTTGAATGGAAACGCGCCAATCCTATAAATGCTTTAATCAATTTAAAAAAGTATCCTTCTATTATCGGACTGGTTATGGCCATTTTTCTGTTGTATGTAGGTTCGCATGCTGTTCACAGTAACTGGAGTTTCTTTACCATGTATCGTTTCAATTGGGACGAAAAAATGGTTGGTATTTCCCTTGGTGCTGTTGGATTGTTAGTCGGAATTGTACAAGGTGGACTGATTCGTTGGACGAGTCCGAGATTGGGTAATCAAAAAAGTATTTATATCGGTTTGTCTTTGTATACTATAGGCATGTTATTGTTCGCTTTCGCCACCGAAAGTTGGATGATGTTTGCTTTTTTAGTACCGTATTGTCTCGGAGGAATTGCCGGTCCGGCTTTGCAATCGGAAGTTTCGGGTAAAGTTCCGGCGAACGAACAAGGAGAAATTCAGGGCACTTTAGCGAGTTTGATGAGTGCTTCTGCGATTATTGGTCCGTTAATGATGACCAATACGTTTTACTTTTTTACCCATGACGAAGCGCCTTTCAAATTGCCAGGCGCGCCTTTTATTTTGGGTAGTTTTTTGATGTTGATTAGTACAATTATTGCCTATTATTCTTTAAAGAAAAAATCCCGAATTCCGTAAGAAACCGAGATTCGGGATTGAATCCCCAACAACGTTGAGGATGGAATTAAATAATCTAATCTTTTATAATTTTTATTGTTTTTTCTTGTCCGACGCTAGATACTTTTATCAAGTATATGCCACTTGTCAATTCGGATAAGTCAATTTCGGCCTGTAAATTATTGGCTTTAATTGATTTTATTTTTTGTCCTAAAACCGATGTGATTTCAATTTCATCAATAATGGTTTCATTCGAAATAGTAAGTATATTTTTTACAGGATTCGGGTGGAAACTAAAATTGGTAAAGGCAAAAGTTTCATTGTCCAATGATTGAACAAATTCGGTTAAACAAGGATCCGTCACAATCGCGGGATTAAAGTCAAAGTAGATATTGGCCGTATTGTTAATGATATCGCCAATAGCATAGTCTGGTTTTGGTTTAATTTGAAATACAATATAACCATGACCAATATTAGTATTTGGAACTGATGGCGGAAGATCGATTCCGAAGAAATTCCATGTCAGCGTATTGTTAATCCTTTCCAAAGCATAAGTATGACTGGCAGTAACCATTTTAATGGAAGTTTCGTCAAGTTCAGCAGCTAAAACATCAGTAACTTTTACATTGATAGCATTGGCGGTTCCGGTATTTTCGAATTTTATCGTATAAGTTAAATAATCATTCGCAGAGAAGGAAGACTGAACAATTCTACCGCCATGGCTTTCTGTTTTTTCATTCGGGTCATAAGAGCCTACAATGGTTTCTGTTAAGTTTGACGTATTATTTAAGGGTAATATATCTCCGGCAGGAAGTGTAATTGAAACGGTATTGGTTAACGTTTGTCCCAAGTTTACAGTCGGAATATTAGGGATGGTCATTTGTACCCAAAAAGTTCGGGTTTCATAAGGTTGTAAGTTGACAAAATTAAAAGTAAATCCGGTGCTTGTAACCACAGCATTTCCGTCAGAAACAGTCACAATAGAAACGGCAGTATCGTTTGTAAAAGTTAAAGTGCCTGAAGGAAAAGGGAGGTTAGAATTGTTAGTATAAGTGATATAAGAATAGTAAAGGAATCCGGGTCTTGGATCAGCACCATAATTGTGCATGTTCACCGATAAATCCTGATATGGAGTTGTTATTATTGGGAAGTTGTAAGTAGTAATTCCGGAACCAGGAGCAACTGTAACGTTAGGATACGAAACCGAACAAATGTTGTTGGCAGCATAATCCGAATCAACTTGATAAGTCAAATCGTAAGTGGTTGTTGGGTTGGATTCGTATAAGTAAAACGGTGTTGTATACAAGTTATGAATCGTTCCGTTGTTGTTGATTTCGTAATTGAAATGACCCAAAGGAAAATTGATTTCGACACCATCTTGTACTCCGTTAGCATTAGTATCAACAAATGCTTTCAGTTTGATGCCGTCAGAGATATTCAAAGTAAAAGGATTCTGTATCTGAGACCAATCTGTAACACTATAACCATAATAATTTCCTACAAAAGATGGTCCTTGATCTTGGTTGTTGTCTCCTTGATAATAGCCAAAGTTAATATCATCTTGGGTTATAATATGAATCGCTGTAAATGTGGTGGTATCTGTTTGTCCAGCATTTAAATTGGCGATAGGACCACCTATAATATTTAGGTTATACGCATAATCCGAAACTATATTAGTGATAGGAGCATTACCAATATTAGCAACATGAAATTGATAAGTAATGATGTCACCAACACTAGTATAACCATCACCATTATAATCAGAATAAATAAGATTATAAGTAACTTCTAAAGGTGGTTTTACTTGTAAACTGATGGAAGCAGTATCACAATTCGCAGGATTAGCAACTTCGCAAATCGTATAACTTAACTCATAATAACCAATCTCAAGGTTACTTGGAATAGAAATCACACCTTGAGAATTCACAGTGATACCAAGAGTATTTGGAGCTAAAGTAATGCTGACGTCAGATGCGTTTAAAGGTAAGCCATGTAAAGTGTCATTGGCCAATAAAGAGAAAGTAGTACCAACTTCAGCCACTGAATCCACATTGTCGAATTTCGCATTAACATTATAATTGTCTAAAATAGTAACCGTATGAATATAAGTGTTGTTAAAGGTAATTCCCGGACTTAAAGTTGCCGTAAGTGAAAATGTCTCGTCAGTTTCCTGCAATTGATCTAGAATTGTTGGAACAGCTAAGTTATTAGAATAAAAATGAGTTTGTCCTTCCGGAATCGTAATGCTGGTAGTAAATGAAGTATAATCTGCACTTCCGGCTGTTCCGTTTGATGAGGTGATTTGAATTACAGTATCAGTGTTACGAGCATGGGTTAACCCAATTCCGAATCTGGCATTTTGTCCTTCTTCAACAGTGCTAAAATCAACGTTTGAAGCATCATACGACGTAAGAAAATAAGCATCAGGTAAACCATCATTATCGGTAATGTTAACGGTTGAAGTTACGCTTGGATTAGTTGTATTTCCCGAAGTTACGGTTCCAATAACAGAAAATGATTCGAAAGGCTCGTCTAAAGTGTCATCTGTTATAGGGATGGATACCAGAACAGATGTGTTGCCTGCAGGAATTGTTTTGGTGGTATTGATTGCAGTATAATCACTACTTCCGGCAGTTCCATCAGCAGTAGTAATTTGAACCACGACATCGCTGTTGAAAGGTCTGTCTAAAGAAGCATTGAAACTATAATTATTTCCTTCGTAAGGTGCGTAACCGCTTGTATTAATACTCAATGTCGGCGTAGTGTCATTATCTCGGATGGTTACAATACTTGTTGCGGATAAGTTAGTTGTGTTTCCCGAGGTTACTGTTCCGGTCAAAGTGAAAATCTCATCAGATTCAGGGAGAGCATCGTCAGTGAGATAAATAGTTAATAAACCTGAGGATTGTCCTGCTTGTATGCTTGTTGTGGTATTAATAGCTGTGAAATCACTACTTCCAGCAGTTCCGGTTGTGGTTGCCCAATTGATGACAACATCAGAACTGTAGGGGTTGCTTAAATAATAATAAAAGTTAATATTGTTAGATTCTGTGTGAAACCAAGCGGTGTCAACATAAAAATCGGGAACGCTGTCATTATCAAATATCAGCAACACATAGGATGCAGTTGCATTGAGAGTATTGCCTGAAGTAACAGTTCCTGTAATAAATAACTCTTCATTGTTTTCTATTGTCGAATCGTTTGTTGTGGCAATATTGAGCGTTGTAGTGCCAAATAATTGACCGGCAGGTATTGTGACAGTAGCAGTTATTGGAGTATAATCTGAAATATCTGCAGATTCCGGAGAGGTTGTCACATTGATAACCGTATTGGTGGCACTAACACTGTTAAGTTTAACATTAAATGAAAAAGTACTTCCTTCTATAACCGTAGCACTACTGTTTAAGCTGTAAAAAGAAACGAACGGATTTTGTGCCATCGAGAGGTTAAAAAACAATCCGAAAACCAAAATAATTAATAGTCTTAAAGGCGAAGTTGAGATAGCTTTTTTCATGTTTGTTAGGTTTTATGTAAGATAGAGACTAAAAATTGAAAAAGGTTGCTTCGATTTAAAAAAAATAGTACAAAAATTTATTTCAAATACAAACAATGATTTGAATAATCAATAATTGCTTTGCCTTCTAATAAAACATCGGCACCGATAATTCCATCAACGGCTTTGGCTTTGTATTGTTGTAAAGCTTCATTTACATGCGTCATGTCGAAAATAACCAAGTGAAATTCCTCGGTTTTCCAGCGACCTATTTTCAAAGCATTGTTTTTAGCCAATTGTGTAAACATACCCGTAGCGCCTGCACCGGAAGCTTTTGTTTTTGATTTTTTGGCTTTCAAATTAAAGCGTTCAATACTCTCAAAACCTACACAACTATTAGAAGCGCCGGTATCGAGGATGAAATTTCCGGAAATGCCGTTAATACTTGCCTTAATCAATAAATGTTGCGTTTTTGAAACTTTAAAATTGATTTTTTTATACTTGTTTTTTTTGAGAATTTTTTGAAAGTCTTCCATAATAATTTAATCGAATGGCTGAAAGGGTTTGTTTTTTTTTCTGAAAAGTATTTTCCACAACAATAATAAACCAATTAATCCTCCCAATAAAGAAAACCATAAAAAATAATTAGCGTTTGATGGTTTTTCTAATGTTCCATAATAGACAAAGGAAGCCCAATAATAAGGAGATTTTTTGGCATTGGGTATGGCATCATCTTTTAAGAAATCAATTTTTGCCTGATGATTGGCGTCAAAATACGACTGTCCTTTTTTTAAATTGGCATAAAATTTTTCCATTAAAACCGAGGTCGTAAAGTCGTTTACTTTCCAAAGTGAAAATAGCAAATTTTGAGCACCGGCAAATTGAAATCCACGGGCAACACTCATCGCGCCTTCTGCTTTATAGAGTTTGCCGATACCGGTCTCGCAAGCACTTAAAACCACTAAATTGGGCTTTAGGTTCAGATTGTAAAGTTCGGAATACAAAACTTCCTGATCATAAAATTTGATGCTGGCGGGTTCTATAATATCGCCCGATGAAGCATGCGTTGAAAGATGAAGTATCGAATAATTGGCGGCACTTATTTTAAAATTTTCGAAAGTTGCCTTTTGATTGTCCAAATATTTCCCTTTAAAATTGTCTTGTAAATGGTTGAGTTCTTTTTTGGAAAAAGTCAATTCCAGATTGGTTTTTTCAAATAAGGGAAACACACCCAAAATACTTTCTGTTTGGTGTTGAAGAGGAATCGCGTTGAGATAAAAATCAGCCGAATTGTTATAGCCAATGCTATAATCATACAACATATATTGCATTTTGGTAAAATTTACTGTAGCCGTTTTTTGGGTAACTAATGCTTCAAAAGGTAAAAAATTCAAAATGCCATCGGGAATAATGATGAGATTTTTATAGGAAGATTTTATAGGAAGATTTAAGAAGTTGTAAGCATCATTTGAAGAACGATTGAATTGCGACGGGTTTTCTGAAATTGATTTGGAATCATTGAAAAAGCCTATAAATTGTAAGAGTTTCGAAGTAACGGCATCTTCATTTCTGATTGATGCTAATCCGATTTTACCATTGTTTAACGTAAAGACATACAGGTGTTTTGTACCCATAAAATATTCGACTAAAATGGTTTTGTCTTTTTCCAATTTGGAGAATAAGTCATTGATTTTTATAACGGATTCGGTTGTTTGGGTTTCTTTACTTCGTTCCGATTTTAACAAAAGCATCAACTCATTTCGCTTTTTTATCGCTTCATTAATCTTAGAAATATTGGCCAAATCCAATTTTTGTTGCTCTTTGACAATAATAGTATTCCAGTTTTGAAGCTGTTCTAAAATTATTTTTTCGGTTCTTGTATTGTTTTTTGCTTCTGACAACGATTGTTTTAAAACAGCAGCTTTTGTTCGTTCGGAAAGTAAAAATGCACTTTCGATATAACTGATTTTCTGTTCTTTTTGATAAAGCGAATGGTAGATTTCGATGCACTTTTCGGTACGGTTTCGATTTCGAATTTGGGTGATGATTTTCGAATTTTCATATACCAAAAGCGCTTGGAATAGACCTTCAATGTGAAAAGACAAAGCATAACTTTCCAAGGCTTTTTGGGGTTGCTTTTGCCTTAAAAAAATTTCAGCTTGTAAGTCTAAAGCGTCGAGCAATGTGGTTTCCGCATAAAGCGAATTCTTTTGGGGAATTACTCTTTTATCATAACTCGGAATTAAGGTTTGAAAAACTTTGTAAATGGCGTTTTGTGCTTGAGATATTTGGTTGTTTTGATAGTATAAAAAAGCTTCGTCATAATTGAGTTTTGCTATAGCGCGTAGAGAATTTCGGTCGTTTATCAGAAATGTTTCTTTAGCTTTTTCAAATAACTTCAAATCATTGTTAAGCAGCGCTGCGTTTCTGTAGGCGTTGGATAATGATTCGTTTTGGTCTAAATTTTTTAAAAAACCAATAGAGATTTCATAACAAGTCGCTGCTTTTTTACGATTATTCGAAGCCAAATAATTATTGCCTAAATTGTTCCAAAGCATGCCTTTTTGAGTATTGGACATTTTTTCGGAAGAAAGCGTTTTTTCTACTAATTGGATGGCTTCTAAATATTTTCCGGACGACAGGTAAACATTCGATAAATTTAGAATTGAAGCAAATTTATTGGCTTGATTGTTTTCAATATTGGCTATAAAGTAATATTGTTTGATGACGTTTTCGGCATTGTCATAATCGCCGATTATCGTGTATAAATTCCCTAAAGGTTTTAAGCAGGATTCGGTAATATCATAGTTTGTCAGTTTGTTTTTTTGAAATATTTGCCAAGCTTTTTCATAGCTTTTTAGTGCTTTTTGCGTTTGTCCAAATTGATTTTGATAATAGGCTTTGTTGCAGTTTAAAATGACAAAAGCCAAGAGTTCGGGTTTTGATTTTGGATGAAAGCTTAGTGCTAATGTCTCTAATTTTTTTAATGATGCTTTGTTAGGATCGGCGACAAAAGCATCTACGGAATTATAGATTTTATCCTCTAAACTTGTAGTTGTACTTTGTGAAAAAGCCCATTGTGTCAGCAACAAGATAAAGACTATTTTACGCATAGCATCTTATAGGATTAAAACTTCCAAATGGCATAAAATTGCCAGTAATTAAAATCCTTTTCAAAGTTTGCATAATACCGGATTCCAACGCTCGGGCCTATCCTGGCAAAGCCAAAAGTCACATCGGCAAATAAACTGGTCTGCATTTTTTCGAAGGCTTTTGTTGTGGTTTTTTGGGTTGAATCATTTCTCAAACTTTCGATTTCTTCACCTGCTCGTGGTGGATTTTGATTGAAATCGGGCGCATAATAGCGTTTGGTTTGATTGATTTCTGTAGTGTTGTTCAGGGAAACTGAAAATTGCGGACCAACACCAATACCAATATAATTGTTGATATTGTACCTCAGGGAAATCGGAACCACATCCGCCAACTTTCGGGTGGTTTTAGTACTCGATGTTGTTTGTTCAAAACCGGTATCGTAAACCGTTCCGATGCTCGTTATAACCGGCGGATTGAATTGCACTTGTTGAAAACCGGATTGGCTCGAAAAACTGCTTTCAAAATAGTTGTAATACAATTCGGCTTGCCAATAAAAGCGATATGATTTGTAAGGTGAAACAGTAACGCCTACAAAATAACTTTTGGCATTTTCTTGATCATTAAACAAATTGTATCCCGTTTTGGCACCAATGGATATTCCCGGAAGAAATCGGGTTGTGGCATAATTGGTGATGACAGGTTCGTTTTTATCAAATATAATGGCCGTGCGGCTTCGCGTAGTTTGTTTGTGAAAATCCTTGGCAAACTTCATGGTGTATTTTACAAAACCTTTGGTGGAATCTTTTTCGGTCACATTTTTTTGATTGCTTCCCGGAATGTAAATATTTTTGAAGGTAAAATGGATTTGCTTTTGCTTAATAATCGTGTCCAGACAACTGTAGTTTACTTCTTCATCTTTTGGACAAATAGGGCATTTTGGATAACTGTCTACAATTTTCAGCGTTTTTTTGTCAAACATATCCGGAATATCAGTCTCTAGCCGAATGGTTCTGGCCGGACCTTCGCCATCGTTTTGGAATCGAGTTTTGAAGTTTAAGGTTTTCAATCGCACCAAGCGATAATTCATAAACATACCATTGCTAGACATTTTATTGGGATCATGTGACGTTACAATTTCCATTTCAAGGGTTTTCTTTTTGTGGTTTTTGTAATTTCTGTCAGGTACATAAACGCCACGCATTCTAACGGTTGCGCTTGTGTCTTTGATCATTTCGGGCTTGGTTTTGAAAGTAAAAAAGGCATTTCGGGTCTCGTTGGGATTCATTTTGTCAAATTCAAAAATAATTACTTTTCTGAATAATGATTTGCTTTCCAATAAAGTTAGATCGAGATTTTCTTCGTTTTCCGAAATGGTGTGGTTACTGATAAAGTCATTTGTTGCAGATGCGATAAATGTTTTCTCATCATTTAATTCATCGGAACAGGCAAAACCATCTTCAAAAACTTCTTTTTCGCCAAAATGAGTGCGGAATTCTACCAATTCGAAATTGTCATTTTTGAATTCTTTGTCGTTATAAAAAAGATATAATTTTCCGTTCGCTACATAATCTAGAGGATTTTTATAACTCATCACGATAATCATTTCTTCTTCAGGAATGGGTTCGCGGTTGGCAAATATTTTATAGGCTGTCGTATCGGCTAAAGACGCTATTTCAGTAAAGTTAGTATCTGTAATTTCAGTAATGGCTACTGATTTCGGACGGGTTTTTGGCGGTTTTCCATTATCATAATTATTAGTTACAGATAAGTTTATTTTGTATTCGCCTTTCTTTTTGTAAGTGTGTTTCGGAGTTGGTTCTTTACTGTACCGGCCATCGCCCATTTCCCAGAAGTAAGTAAAATTGGCTTTGGGTGCACCGGCAATTTGGATTAACGGTGGCGTTTCTGATTGGAGTAAAACCTGATTGTTTTTTTGATCGTAAACAATAGTGGCTTTTCGGGTGACAGTATCTTTGACCTTAGTTTGCGAATAAGAAAAAGTGGTGACCAAAAACAATAGTAAAAGTAACTTTCTCATAATCTAAAGGTTTGGTTAGGTTTATATAAAAGTAAGAAAAAGTGATGAACCAGTCACCACTTTTTCAAGCTAATTAGTAATTGTTAAATTTAAGGCAAACTATTTATCGCAGCTACTAATTGGGCTTCGCTTCCCACAGTAGTTTCAGACAAGGTGAAGGTGTAAACATCTCCGGCAGCAATTGTGGCACTTTTGATAGCATATCTCCATTGTCCGTTTTCTTCGGTTACAAAAATCACATGACATTCTAATCCTATTGGAATTTGGCCATAATGTTCAGAAAATTGGTCCGTTGTGTCATTGTAAGTATCCAGTTTTGCCAGTGCATTTGCTTCTCCGTCGTAGTGTAAATAAATGGCACTGTTTTCAAAGTGGTAACCAGTTGGCGCTTCAGCCAATATAGTAGTTCTTGGTCTTGGATCGCTGTAAAAACGATCGACATTGGTCCATCCAAAAGCATTAAAGAAAGCATAGTAAGGTGCGTTAGCGCCGGTTCCTTCAACGAAAATATTGTTTTGTCCGGCCGGATTTTGATCTTGTCTGTCCCAATCTAAATTTCCGTCTTCGTCAATGGTTCCGTCCCAAAGTGTCATTCCGGTATCAGCACCGCCGGTTAAAGTGGATGGAATTAATAATTGGATAGGGCAAGTGATTTCTAAATCAACTCCGTCTTGAGTGGCATTGATGTAAAATTCTCCACCCGAAATGAGCAATGTCATATCGCCATTTGGCATTCTGCCCATAGTCGTTTTGTCGGTTACCAGCATAGTGCCTCCGTCAAACAATTCGGCATATTCAATGGCTACATTTCCGGTTACAGGGTTTCCGTTTTTAGTAAGACATGCGCCGTTTATCGTAAATTGAACGCCTTTGTCTGAAGTAAAAGAAGTACTTCCGTTTTCAGCAACTAGTGTAAAATTTTGAGTGATGTTGTCTAAAGCGGCTTGTTTAAGGTTGTTGAATTCTGGTGCGCTTGGAATGTGATTGCCTTCGGCGGAGTCGTCTGAACAACTAACCATTGCAAATGAAGCTAATAATACTAATCCGAGGTTTTTTAAATTTGTTTTCATGATTTCTAATTTTAAATTTGTTTTTATAATGTTATATCAACTGCGTTTTTAATTTGGTACCCTTTGTTCTGAATTATTTTTAAATTATTTTTCAATCTATTAATAGTAGGCAAAATCGATGTAAGGAATTCCCATATTTACCAGCGGTCCGCCGTTTTGATAAAAGTTGGCTCCGGTAATCGTCATGATGCCAAAACTCTGCGGAAAACTTACCAAAGCGCCTGGTTGATTGACTACTCGCCCGATGATGTTCGCAAAATTGTTTCCGGCATTGGCTAACAAAATCGTTCTTCTGATGGTGTACGGTTGATTGGCAATAATTAATGTTGGCGTTATTGAAACGTAGCTGGTGTTGGCAGAAGTGAAAACATGGCTTCCGGCATAAATTACAGTGTTGGTGTTAACATCAACAATTTCCATTAAATATGGCGTAGCGGCAATCGCAGGCTGACTTTGATATCCAATACTGCAAATGGTTTTCGTTTGTGAAAAGGTAAATGTGTATTCATGGATTTCAGTATCAAACGTGTTAGTGTTTTGATGGCCGGGAAGTGCAACTACATTGCCATACAATTGATTAAAAATGGTATTGGTAGCACTGCACGGAGGATTCGGTAACGGATTGGTTCCGTTGGAGCAACTGCTTAGGATTATTCCAAATAGGAATAAGGTTGCGATGGTTTTTACATTTGAATTCATAATTTCTATTTTTTTATTGTTGTTAATTTTTGTTTTATACAGTTATATCAACTGGTGTTTTAATTTGTTACCCTTTATGCTGAATTATTTTTTAAATTCGGCACTTTGGATGATTTTAAAGTTCAAAATGGCGCCGGTACTTACTAGTTCAATCATTTTTTTGGCCTGACCTTCAGAATCTGAAAATCCTTTTGCCGTTCCGGAATTTGTAGTTACTTCTCAAAAGTATAATCTCACTTTATCAGCCGATATATCTTCTCTTACTTGAAAAAAGCTTTCGATCTTTCTGTCAAGAATTACTTCTCCAATAGCCACTAGTTCAATCATTTTTTTGGCTTCTGACAGTGATTTCGCAGTTCCTGAATAATTGCTTTGGTTTGTTTTTACAGTCCAATCATATACTTCTGTAATTTGATCTCTTGTTAAAGTTGTTGTTTCAATAGTGTTTGAACTTGTTGTTACTGTTGCAGCATTGCTATTTGAAAATGATAATGCTACGATTGCTAATGTTAAAAATGTTGTTTTCATGATTTCTAAGTTTTTAATGTTTTTTAAAATTGTTTGATTCTGTTTTCTATTGTTATATCAATTCGTGTTTTGATTTGTTACCCATGATTCCGAATTTTTTTTTAGAATCTTTTTAAAACAGTATATTGATGAACTTTATAACCTTATATCAATGACCTTAAAACTTTGTTACCCTAATCGGGTTATTTTTTTTAAATTAGCCAATAAACCAGGGAATTATGATTGAAAAAAAAGGCCATCCAGATCAAATGTATATTGATGGATTAAGTCAAAATAATACTGCTGTAATTCAATCGATTTACAAAAAATTTGTGCCCAAAGTAAAATACTACATCTGCACCAACAGCGGAGACGACGATCAAGCACAAGATGTTGTTCAGGAAGTTCTCATAACGATTTATAACCAAGCAAAGACTAACGGATTGCTATTGACTTGTCCGTTTGATGCTTACTTTTTTCTGCTTTGTAAAAGGCGTTGGCTCAATGAATTAAAAAAATCATCCAATAAAGAGGTAACATTCAGGGATGAAAATGTATCTATAGAGGAATCGGTTCAAGAAATGACTTTTCAAACCGAAGTTTTTGAGGACAAGCAATCGTTATTCGATGAAATGTTTCAAAAGCTAGGGGAGAAATGTCAAGAAGTACTCAAACTAAGTTTTGTAACCAAAACAATGGAAGAGGTAGCCGAAATATTGAACGTAACGTATGGCTATGTCCGCAAAAAGAAATCACTTTGCACAGGCCAGTTAACGGAAATGATTCAACAATCAAACAGATACAAATCATTAAAAAGGTAGGTCATGAACGAGCAATTGTACATAGCATTCGAAAATTATTTCAATAATGAAATGTCGGAGTCAGCCAAATTGGAATTTGAAAACCAACTTCAAAATGATGCCGACATGCAACAGAAATTTGAAATATATAAAGAAACAACGCAGTTTTTATCAGCAAAATTTGATTCAGAAACCATCGCTTTTAAAGAAAATTTGAAGGCTATTTCAAACGATAATTTTTCTAAAACCAACGAAAGCAAATCAAAAGTTATTGCCTTCACGCCATGGTATTATGCCGTTGCAGCATCAGTTGTAATTGCGCTTGGAACTTGGTTTATGATGCAGGGAAATCCGGAGTATGGTGATTTCAACCAACATGAGAATGCTTATTTTACAGAGCGAAGCGTTGGGGATGAAAATCTAAATGAAGCACAAAATGCTTTCAACCAAAAAGATTATAAAAGAGCAGTGGCTTCCTTTCAAAAAGTGCCGAATTTAGCTAGTCCGGAATTGCAATATTTTTACGCGATTGCCTTAATTGAAACCAATGATTATGTAAAAGCCGAAGCGTTTTTAAACGAAATAAAATCGGGAACTTCTGTTTATAAAGACAAAGCCACTTGGTATTTGGCATTATCTAATTTAAAGCAAGAGAAATTGGAAGAATGTAAGACCTATCTAATTCAAATTCCGGCTGATGCTGAAGATTACACCAAAGCCCAAAAATTATTAAAAGACCTAGAGTAGAACTTAGTACCTTAGCGCCTCAGAATCTTAGTTCCTTTAAACCCAATGATTTTAACCGATACACATACACATCTTTACTCCGAAGAATTTCAAAACGACCGAACGGCAATGATTCTTCGGGCCATCGATGCCGGTGTTTCTCGCCTTTTTGTGCCTTCAATTGATTCGACTTACACCCAAAAAATGTACGATTTGGAAACCCAATTTCCGGATAATGTTTTTTTAATGATGGGTTTGCATCCGTGTTATGTAAAACCGGAAACCTATCAGGAAGAATTGGCTCATGTGGAAACGGAATTGTCTAATCGGCATTTTTATACCGTTGGTGAAATCGGCATTGATTTGTATTGGGACAAAACGACTTTGGCTATCCAGCAAGAAGCTTTTCAACGCCAAATCCAATTGGCTAAAAAACACCGATTAGCCATCAACATTCACTGTCGCGATGCGTTTGATGAAGTTTTCGAAGTTTTAGACGGTGAAAAGGCAACCGATTTATTCGGAATTTTTCATTGCTTTACCGGTGATTTTGGTCAGGCCAAAAGAGCCATTGATTTGAATATGAAACTTGGAATCGGCGGAGTCGCTACTTTCAAAAACGGAAAGATTGACCAGTTTTTGAACGAAATCGATTTACAACACATTGTCCTTGAAACAGATTCGCCCTATTTGGCGCCGGTGCCTTTTCGCGGCAAGCGAAATGAAAGTAGCTATACCAAATTAGTAGCCGAAAAATTAGCCCAGATTTATCAAGTTCCATTAGAAGAAATTGCCCGAATTACTACAGAAAATTCTAAAGCTATTTTTGGGATTTAACGAAGAAATTATCATAAATTGAGTTTTTTTTTGTTCTTTTGTTCATCAAAATTGAAAGACTAAATGCAGAAATTCGATTCTATTCGTCCGTTTTATGATACAGAAGTGAATGAAGCCATTCAATCTGCTGTTAATCATCCGATGATGAAAGCTTTAATGGGTTTCACATTTCCCGATGTAGAGGAAGAAGTATGGAAGAGCCAACTTCAAAAAACACATTCCATCCGTGACTTCCAGTGCAATTTTATATATCAGGCCGTACAAAAAGTACTGAAGAAAAGTTCGGAAGGGTTAACGACTTCTGGTTTTGAAAAATTACAATCGAATACTTCTTATCTTTTTATTTCCAATCACCGAGATATTATTTTGGATACTTCGTTGCTAAATGTGGCGCTATTCGACCACGGATTAGTAATGACGGCTTCAGCGATTGGTGATAATTTGGTTCAAAAGTCATTTCTGAAAACATTGTCGAAACTCAACAGAAACTTTTTAGTACAACGAGGTTTGTCGCCAAGAGAGTTATTGGAAAGTTCCAAATTATTATCGGAATATATTGGTCATTTATTATTGCGCGAAAACCGTTCCGTATGGATTGCCCAACGCGAAGGAAGAACCAAAGACGGTAATGATGCAACTCATTCAGGCGTTTTGAAAATGCTCGGAATGGGTTCGGATGAAAAAAGTTTGATGGACTATTTCAAAAAGATAAAGATTGTTCCGGTTTCCATTTCTTACGAATATGATCCCACGGATGCTTTGAAAATGCCACAGTTAATTGCAGAAGCTAAAAATGAAATCTACATTAAAGAGAAGAACGAAGATTTTGTAACACTTTTGAGTGGAATCATTGGTCAAAAGAAACGCATTCACATTCATGTCGGCGATGTTCTAGACAAAGAGTTGGATGCAATTAAAACTGAATTTGACAATAATAATAAGCAAATTCAAGCATTGGCACAAGCTATAGACGATTCTATTTTGCAGAGTTATATGTTGTGGCCAACAAATTATATCGCTTATGATTTGTTGCATAAAACAGATCAATACGCTGCCTTTTACACCGAAAATGAAAAGTCGCTTTTCGAAAGAAGATTAGAAATGAAAATAGACGAGAACAATCCGCAAATGGTGGAAAGTTTCTTGGCGATGTATGCCAATCCGGTAGTGAATAAATCCAAATATCAGAATGCAATCTAAACCCAATATATTGCTGGTTTATACTGGTGGCACCATCGGAATGATGAAAGATTTTGAAACTGGTGCGTTAAAAGCTTTCAACTTTAAAAAGTTATTGCAGAAAATTCCTGAACTCAAACAATTAGAGTGTAATATAGAAACGGTTTCGTTTGAAAAGCCAATTGACTCTTCGAACATGAATCGCGAAAAATGGGTTAAGATTGCCCAAATCATAGAAGATAATTACCAGAATTTTGACGGTTTTGTAGTACTTCACGGTTCGGATACGATGTCTTATTCGGCTTCAGCCTTAAGTTTTATGTTGGAGAATCTGAACAAGCCTGTTGTGTTTACCGGTTCGCAATTACCCATCGGAGATTTGCGAACGGATGCCAAAGAGAATTTAATTACAGCCATTCAAATAGCTTCTTTACAGCATAAAGGGAAACCTGTGATTCAGGAAGTGGGTTTGTATTTTGAATACAAACTATACCGTGGCAATCGCACTACGAAAATTAATGCAGAGCATTTTAACGCTTTTACGTCGCCCAATTATCCGCCATTAGCAGAATCGGGTGTGCATTTGACTATCAATCCGAATGCGATTTTACAAAAACAATCGGCTAAGAAATTATTGGTACACAAAGAACTCAATGAGGATGTAGTAATTGTCAAAATGTTCCCCGGAATAAACGAATCTGTTTTATCGGCTATCGTGGCAATTCCCAATTTAAAAGGCATCATTTTGGAGACTTACGGTTCCGGAAATGCGCCAACAGAAGATTGGTTTATCCAAATTTTGAAGAAAGCAATCAAGAACGGTTTGCATGTGGTGAATGTTACTCAATGTTCCGGCGGAAGCGTGAATATGGGTCAATATGAAACTAGTACACAGCTCAAAAAAATAGGCGTAGTTTCAGGGAAAGACATCACTACGGAAGCTGCAATTACCAAACTAATGTACTTACTTGGACAAAATGTAGCGCCAACGGTTTTCAAAACTATTTTTGAGACTTCTTTGCGTGGTGAAATGCAGTAATAAATTACCAAACTAACTTTTTTTACTGAAAAAATTTGTTGTTCTTTGCAACTCCAAAAAGAGAGGTGTCCGAGTGGTTGAAGGAGCAAGCCTGGAAAGTTTGTATGTGGGCAACTGCATCGTGGGTTCGAATCCCATCCTCTCTGCGATAAAACCGAAGCAATTGCTTCGGTTTTCTTTTTTTTTGAGAAAAAATGGAAAGTTCACTTTCTGATTTTTTCTCAAAAAAAAGAAAACAGCCTTTGAAAAAGGCTTAGTTTTATCGACCTAGATTTCCCAAAAGGGATCACCTCAGGTAATCCCAGTTATGAAAGTTCACTTTCTGATTTTTTCTCAAAAAAAAGAAAACAGCCTTTGAAAAAGGCTTAGTTTTATCGACCTGGATTTCCCAAAAGGGATCACCTCAGGTAATCCCGTGTTTAAAATTGAAAACCCCGTTTTGAAGCAAATAATTGTATATTCAACCGAAATAATGTACATTCGCTTACAGGATTAAGCCCAATAAATATGCGAATCAAACTCATCATTTCGATTTTTTTTATGACGCTGAGCAGCTTTGCTCAAGATGTTGAAAAAGATTTTGATGCTCCGGATTCGCTCTACCGCGAAGACCAATTTTATTTCAACATAACCTACAACACACTGCAAAAGCGTCCGGATGGTTTGAAACAAAACAAGCTTTCCTACGGTTTGGCTTTTGGTTTTTTGCGCGATATGCCTGTGAATACAAAGCGAACGGTTTCCTTCGCAGCAGGTTTGGGTTATTCGTTATCAGTTTTTAATCAAAATTTAGGGATTATTGATGTCAATAATGTAACCACTTACCAGATTTTGAACGCTGATAATATTACTTTTTCTAAAAACAAATTGTCTCTGCACTGTGTCGATTTACCGATTGAATTCAGATGGAGAAATGCAACACCGGACAGTCATAAGTTTTGGAGAGTACATTTAGGAATTAAGTTGAGTTATCTTTTTCATGACCAATATAAGTTAGAATCTTCACAGGGTAATATTGGGCAAACCAATCTTGAAGACTTAAACGATTTTCATTACGGCATTTATTTGACTACCGGTTGGAATACATGGAATTTGTATGCTTATTACGGTTTGAATCCATTATTCAAATCTTCCGCTAAAATTGAAGGCCAATCTATTGACATGAATACGGCCAACTTTGGTCTGATGTTTTATATTTTATAGCCAAACGTAAAGCAATCCTATTTGGGGTACTATGCCGCACAAAAATCCGATCAGCAATTCTTTGTTGGAATGAGCTTTCATCACAAGTCTTGAGGAAGCCACCAATCCATTTAATATGATAAAAACGGCCACGAGATTGATGGTATTGATTTCGTTTTTCAGGCTTAAGCCAATGATAAAAACTGTCAAAGCACTGATGCCAATCATGTGAATACTCGCTTTGATTTTGGCATACAACAACAAAAAAGCAAAAATAGCGCTGATGATTCCGCCTAAAAAGAAAAAGTATAAAGCCGGAAAACGGTCTACGGTAATGCTTTTTTGAATCAATATGGAAAGCAAAACGATGTGTAACAGTAATGGGATTTTGCGATGCGAAATATCAGAAAGCATGATGTTGTCAATTTTTCCAAATGTTCTTAATAAGTAAAAAAAAGCTATCGGTAACAAAAAAGTGATGATAAAAATCTGCAAAAACAAGATTAGATATTGTGCCAAAGTAAAGTAACGCCCTTCTAACAATACATAAAAGATAGTCCCTAATAACGGAACGAAAATAGGATGGAAGGCATACGAAAAAAAGGGAAGGATTTTTTTCAAAATGATTTTGTTTTAAATCTTTTTCCTCATCCTAGCCACAGGAATATCTAATAATTCTCGGTATTTAGCAATGGTTCTTCGTGCAATCGGATAGCCTTTTTCTTTAAGTATGTCAGCCAATTGATCGTCCGGAAGTGGTTTTGATTTGTCTTCTTCTTCGATAACGGTTTTCAGAATTTTTTTGATTTCCAGCGTAGAAACATCTTCACCTTGATCGTTTTTCATCGCTTCCGAGAAGAATTCTTTGATGAGTTTTGTGCCATAAGGCGTATCGACATATTTACTATTCGCCACACGAGAAACCGTAGAAATGTCCAAACCAACCATGTCGGCGATGTCTTTTAGAATCATCGGTTTCAGTTTGGTTTCTTCACCGTCTAAAAAGAATTCCTGTTGGAAATGCATAATTGCATTCATCGTCACAAAAAGCGTTTCTTGGCGTTGGCGAATTGCATCGATAAACCATTTGGCCGAATCCAATTTCTGCTTGATAAATTGCACCGCATCTTTTTGCGAATGCGATTTGTCACGTGAATCTTTATACGTTTGTAACATTTCCTGGTAATCTTTGGAAACGTGCAACGTTGGAGCATTTCTGCCGTTTAAAGTCAGTTCCAATTCCCCGTCAACAATTCTGATGGCAAAATCGGGTACGATTTGTTCTACTACACGACTGCTGCTGTCAAAAGAACCACCCGGTTTTGGGTTTAGTTTTTCGATTTCTTCAATCGCTTTTTTCAAGCGTTCTTGCGTAATCTCGTATTTCTGAAGTAGCTTTTCGTAATGTTTTTTGGTAAAAGCGTCAAATTGATTTTCGATGATATCTATCGCCAATTCTACATATTCTGTAGGCGTTTTGTGTTTTAATTGCAACAACAAACATTCTTGTAAATCACGCGCGCCAACACCTGACGGTTCTAATTCGTGGATGATGTGTAATATTTTTTCCACGATTTTCTCATCGGTATAAATCCCTTGGGTAAACGCCATATCATCAACCATATCGGGAACACTTCGGCGTAAATAGCCATCGTCATCGATGCTCCCAACCAAGAACTCCGCAATTTCACGTTGTTCATCCGATAAGATAAAAGTATTCAACTGGTTGATCAAATCCTGATGAAAACTCACCGGTGCCGCAAAAGGCATCTCTCGGTCATCGTCATCGTCGCTGTAATTGTTGGATTGTAATTTATAATCCGGTGTTTCGTCGTTGCTTAAATATTCGTCAATATTGATTTCGTCAGCTTCAATGTTCTCACTTCCTTCATAATCATCGTATTCGTCATTGTTGTCAAACTCGTCTTTCTCATACAATTCTTCTTCGTCTTTACCACTTTCCAAAGCAGGATTTTCGACCAATTCCTCTTTCAGTCTTTGTTCAAAAGCTTGCGTAGGCAATTGAATTAACTTCATCAGCTGGATTTGCTGCGGAGATAATTTTTGTGATAGTTTTAGATTTAGGAACTGTTTTAACATTTTTTATTTTGTTGTCAGTTGTCAGTTGTCAGTTGTCTGATTTTAACAGAGAACGGAGAACACACAACAGTTATTAAAATTCTGCATTCTGCGGTGTTCTCGGAAAAGGAATTACGTCTCTGATGTTGGTCATTCCGGTTACGAAAAGCACCAATCTTTCAAATCCTAATCCGAATCCGGAGTGAACAGCCGAACCGAATCGACGCGTATCTAAATACCACCATAATTCTTCTTCATCGATGCCGATGGCTTTCATTTTCTCCACCAAAACATCGTAACGCTCTTCTCTTTGCGAACCGCCGACGATTTCACCAATGCCCGGGAATAAAATATCCATGGCGCGAACGGTTTCTTTTCCTGGTTCGGTATTGTCATTCAAACGCATGTAAAACGCTTTGATTTTGGCCGGATAATCAAATAAAATTACCGGACATTTGAAGTGTTTTTCCACTAAGAAACGTTCGTGCTCACTTTGTAAATCGGCACCCCATTCTTCGATTAAATATTGGAATTTCTTCTTTTTATTTGGTGTTGATTCTCTTAAAATATCAATCGCTTCGGTGTAAGATACGCGTTTAAAGTCATTGTTCAATACGAAGTTCAATTTCTCTAGTAAAGCCATTTCGCTGCGTTCCGCTTGTGGTTTTTGTTTTTCTTCGTCTAACAAACGGCCTTCTAAGAATTTCAAATCATCAGAACATTTGTCCAATGTATATTTAATCACATATTTGATAAAATCTTCCGCCAAATCCATGTTGTCCGTCAAGTCATTAAAAGCCACTTCAGGCTCAATCATCCAAAACTCGGCTAAGTGACGAGAAGTGTTAGAGTTTTCTGCACGGAAAGTTGGTCCGAAAGTATAAATCTGACCCAAAGCCATCGCAAAAGTTTCGCCTTCTAATTGTCCGGAAACCGTAAGATTAGTATGTTTTCCGAAGAAATCTTTTTTGTAATCGATGTTGCCTTCTTCGTTTTTAGGCAAATTGTCTAAAGGCAAAGAAGTCACTTGGAACATTTCTCCGGCACCTTCAGCATCGGCACCGGTAATTACCGGCGTGTTTACATAGAAAAATCCTTTTTCCTGGAAATACGAATGTACCGCAAATGACAATACCGAACGCACACGCATGATCGCCCCAAACGCATTGGTTCTAACGCGTAAATGGGCATTTTCTCTAAGGAATTCCAAAGAGTGTTTCTTAGGTTGCATTGGGAATTTCTCCGCATCGCAATCGCCTAAGATTTCTAATGTTGAAACTTGAATTTCATATTTCTGTCCGGCGCCTTGGCTTTCGACTAATTTTCCGGTCAAAGCGACAGCAGTTCCGGTATTGATTCTTTTCAAAGTCTCTTCCGGTGTATTTTCAAAATCGACTACACACTGTAAGTTATGAATAGTTGAACCATCGTTCAACGCGATAAATTGATTGTTTCTAAAAGTTCTTACCCAACCTTTTACGGTTACTTCATAGTTCGTTTTCTCGCTGCTTAGTAAGTCTTTAACTTTTGAATGTTTCATTTCAATTTCAGATATTAAATTTTGAATATTTAGATTTTATAATCTAAACGCAAATATAAATTATTTATTGTTCTTTTCTAACTCATCAATCGCTTCATCGGTATGTTCCAAGATATCGATAGTGGGTTCGGGTAATTCTTGTTGGTTGGCCAAGGTTTTGTTCAACGTCAATACCAATGATGGTAACAAAACTAAATTCGATAACATTCCGAAGAATAAAGTCAACGCCACCAAACCACCAAGTGCCACCGTTCCGCCAAAACTTGATAACATAAACACCGAGAATCCAAAAAATAAAATGATAGACGTATAGAACATACTCGTCCCCGCATCGTCGAATGTGGCAAACACCGATTTTTTAATTCTCCAGTCGTTTCGTGATAATTCCAAACGATATTGTGCTAAGAATCTCAAAGTATCATCGACAGACATTCCGAAAGCAATTCCGAATACCAGTAAAGTTGACGGTTTCAGAGGAATTCCCAAAAAGCCCATCAAACCAGCCGTCATCAACAATGGTAATAAATTCGGGATGATTGAAACCAAAACCATTTTGAACGAACGAAACATAATTGCAACCAATCCGCCGGTTAGGAAGAAGGCAAATAGCAAGGAAGAAAGTAAGTTGTCTAACAAATATTTAGTTCCTTTTTGGAATACAGAAGGCTTTCCGGTGATGATGACTTCGTATCGCTCCGAAGGGAAGAGTTTGTCCACTTTATTTCGAATATGCGCTTCGATGGCTTCCATTCTTTCACCATTTTCATCTTTGATAAAGGTAGTCATTCTTGCCACGCTTCCATCCGAAGAAATATAGCTTTTCAGTTGATTATCCTTAGAATTTTTCAGCGAATTTTTGATGTATGGCAGTAAAAACATTTCCTCATTGGGTGAAGGCAAAGTGTAAAAATCGGGATTGCCGTTATAGTAAGCTTGGTTGAAACTTTTGGCAATATTGACAATCGACAACGGTTTGGAAAGCTCCGGAATATCCGTAATAGTTTGTTCCAAATCTTCCATTCTTCTCAGATTGGTCAATTTCATCGCGCCGTTTTTCTTTTTGGTATCAATCATGATTTCCAAGGGCATGACACCGTCAAATTCTTTTTCGAAGAAACGAATGTCTTCATAAAAAGTGGTATTTTTCGGCATGTCTTCAATAATACTGCCCGAAACTTTGATTTTACCAATCCCAATAATCCCGAAAACCAACAAACAAATGGCCGTGATATAAACACCAATGCGGTTGTATTTTACGGTGTTCACTATCCATTTCAAAAAAGAAGTCAGCGATTCTCTTTCCAAATGACCTAAATGTCTAGGGATTGGTGAAGGAATATAGCTGAAGAATATTGGAATCAACAACAAACTCAAGGTGTAAATTGCCAAAATATTGATGGTCGTTACGATGCCAAATTCTCTCAACAAAACGTTATTCGTCGCGATAAACGTTGCAAAACCAACGGCTGTTGTGATATTCGTCATCAAAGTTGCCGTTCCGGTTTTGGTGATTACGCGTTGCAACGCTTTGGCTTTGTTGGCGTGTTTATGGTATTCCTGATGGTATTTGTTGATAAAGAAAATACAATTCGGTATTCCGATTACAATGACTAACGTTGGAACTAATGCTGTCAGTACTGTGATTTCATAACCCAAAGCGCCCATAATTCCGAAAGACCACATTACGCCGATAATCACGACGATTAAGGAAATCAATGTCGCTCGAAACGATCGGAAAAAATAAAAGAAAATGAGAGACGTAATCAACAAAGCCGCACCAATAAACAAACCGATTTCGTCAATAATAGTCTTCGCATTCAACGTTCGGATATAAGGCATGCCCGAAGTATGTAACTCAACGTTGGTCGCTTTTTTAAACTTGTCAATCGCCGGGATTAAGTCGTTTAAAACGTAATCTTTTCGAGCTTTGGTATTGACAATTTTCTTGTCTAAATAAATCGCTGAGCGAATGGCGCCGGTTTTTTTATTGAATAATAAACCTTCGTAGAAAGGCAATTTGGTGAATAATTCGGTTTGAATTTGCTTCAGATATTGTTCGTCCTGAACTTTACTTTCATCCACCAAAGGTTTCAATTCGAAAGTTTCCAGGGAATCATTTTTCGTCAGTTTCTGTAAATTATCTACAGAAACCACTAAGGTGACTTCTTTGTGTGACTTGATTTCGGTCATCAAATCACTCCAAGCTTGGTAAACTTTTGGCGTGAATAGTTTTTTGTCTTTGGTAGCAATAACAATCAGATTGCCTTCTTCGCCAAAGTGATTCAGGAATTTATTGTAGTCAACATTTACCTTGTCATCGGCCGGAATTAAGTTGGCTTCCGTTTGGGTAAATCGGATGTTTTTCCATTGAAAAGCTAACAGTATTGTAATTAAGATGATACAACCTAAAATAACAATTCTATTTCTGAGGATTATTCGGGCGATTAATTCCCAAAAACCAATACCTAACAACTTTTTCATAAAACCTAAAATGGGTTGCAAAGGTAATCAAAACCTTAAAATTTTTAGGCTGATTAATACAAAGATTTGCTTAATTTAATGACGATTTACAAATGAGATTTAAATAATTGTTATCAGCTGAAAAAAATCAAAAAAAATAGCCGACTTTTTAGCATCTTTGTAAGCATAATTACAGCACAACTGAATGAGGAATCTAAAAAACACTTTATTTTATTTATTCATAACCGGTGGTTTTGGCTACTTGATGTACTGGATCATTGAGCAAGGAAAATCGTTGGAAGTTGGCAGGAAAATTGTCTCGCCATCATCGACTGATAGCCAATGGATTCAGTTTTTGTCTTCTCTGTTTCACAATTTGCAGCATCCGTTAGCGATGTTACTTTTCCAAATTATTACCATTGTTTTAGTCGCCAGAATTTTTGGATGGATTTTCAGAAAGATTGGGCAACCTTCCGTTATTGGTGAAATCATAGCCGGAATTGCGCTCGGACCATCTTTATTCGGATTGTATTTTCCTGAAATGAAAGAAGCCTTGTTCCCGTTGGAATCATTGGGCAATCTCCAAATGTTGAGCCAAGTAGGTTTGATTTTATTCATGTTTGTCATCGGAATGGAATTGGATTTGAAGGTTTTGAAAAACAAAGCCAACGACGCCGTTGTAATTAGTCATGCCAGTATCGTAATTCCGTTTGCTTTAGGAATTGGGTTGTCTTATTTTATTTACCACCAATTTGCTCCGGCCGGTGTTGAATTTTTGGCTTTCAGTTTGTTTATGGGAATTGCGATGAGTATTACGGCATTTCCGGTTTTAGCGCGAATTGTACAAGAACGAGGCATTCACAAAACCCGATTGGGGACTATTGTCATTACTTGTGCGGCAGCTGATGATATCACCGCATGGTGTATTTTGGCAGTGGTTATCGCCATCGTAAAAGCCGGAAGTTTTGTGAGTTCTTTATACGTAATTGGTCTGGCCATTGTATATGTTTTGGGGATGCTTTTTGTAGTGAAACCGTTTTTAAAACGCGTTGGTGATTTATACGCCAAAAAAGACAACATTAAGAAATCAGTAGTTGCTATCTTTCTTCTTACCTTGATTGTTTCGGCTTATGTAACGGAAGTGATTGGTATTCACGCGTTGTTTGGTGCTTTTATGATGGGTGCGATTATGCCGGATATATCCAAATTCAGAAATATTTTTATTGAAAAAGTAGAAGATCTTGCCGTGATTTTACTTTTGCCATTGTTCTTTGTTTTTACGGGTTTGCGCACAGAAATAGGTTTGATTAATGAGCCTTATTTGTGGAAAGTAACGGGTTGCATTATTGCAGTAGCCGTAGTAGGTAAGTTCTTTGGAAGCGCTTTGGCCGCAAGATTTGTTGGTCAAAGTTGGCGCGATAGTTTTACCATCGGTGCTCTGATGAACACGCGTGGATTAATGGAGTTAGTAGTGTTGAATATTGGGTACGAATTAGGAGTGCTTTCGCCGAAAATATTCACGATGATGGTGATCATGGCTTTGGTGACCACCTTTATGACTGGACCGGCATTGGATATTATCAATTATATTTTCAAGACAAAAGACATTATTATTCCGTCGGAAGTGAAAAAGAATTCGAAGTTTAAAATTCTGATTTCCTTTGGTAACAACGAAAAAGGGAAGTCGCTTTTACGTTTGGCCAATAGTTTGGTAAAAGGACAACCGGAAGCATCAAATGTAACGGCTATGCACTTGACCATGAGTGACGAAATGCACGCGTTTAACATCGAAGAATACGAAAAGGAAACTTTCGAACCTATAGTCAAAGAGTCTAAAAAGCTCAACCAAGAAATTACGACCATTTTCAAAGCAACCGGAGATATTGAAACCGATATTGCCGATGTAGCTTTGCAAGGAAAATATGATTTGGTTTTGGTTGGTTTAGGAAAGTCGATTTTTGAAGGAACGATTCTAGGGAAAGTGCTTGGGTTTACTTCTCGAATCATCAATCCGGACCGATTACTCGATAAATTTACAGGAAAAGAAGGACTGTTTGAAAACTCGCCTTTTGACGAAAGAACGCGTTTGATTATTTCTAAAACCAAAACACCACTAGGCATTTTAATCGATAAAGATTTACAAAAAGTCAATAAAATTTTTGTTGGAATTTATAGTGTTGGTGACGTTTTTCTGGTAGATTATGTACAAAGACTGATGCAAAACAACAACGCTCAAGTCACTATTTTAGACAATAACGACCATACCCAAAACAATTTTCTTATCCAGAATTCTTTGGAAACTTTGGAACAAAAATACGGTGATAAATTTGATGTTTTCCAACCTAAACAAGTTACCAAACCTTTTTTAGCAGAACAAGATTTGTTGATTTTTAGTTTAGAAACTTGGAAGAAGTTGGTTGAAGATGAGGTTTCTTGGTTACAAGATATTCCTTCGGTGTTGATTATTAAGCCTTAATTGTTTTAGCTCCTTTTTTTTAGGCATATCCAATTCTTCACCTGCACAATCAACAAACTCTGAATCCGCTAATGGTTTCAATCCTATTTCAATCCTAGCGAGATTGGTTGTTTCTTTAGTTTGTATGCATGGTTTCCCAAATTGAGATCCATAAAAAACACGACGGTTTTCTTTGTTTTTACTTTTGGTCCAATAATACTTATCAAGGATGTCGGCAAAGTTTTCTTTTTTAAGAAGACCTTTTTTGACTTCGCCTAAAAAAAGGTCAAAATACTCTTGCTCGTTAACAAGTCTGTGCGGATTGTGTAGCAATACAGAAAATGCGGCCATTTTAACACTTTCTCTCTTGTAATTACTTTTGCCCAATAAATTCTCATTAGGAAATCCATTTTGGCGTGTAAAAGCAACAATTCTATTAAAATTAAACGTGTCAATGCTTTGAATCATTTTCATTTTGTCCTTAAAGCCACTCGATAATCTTATTCCTTGGTCTGAACCATAAATTTGGGACAATTCAAAAGACAAACTATCTTTAATGGAAGTGTTTTTGTCAGCAATAACGGTGTTTGTTTTACAGGAAGCCAATGCCAATATTAAAATTAAAAAATAGTATTTCATGCTTGAACTATTGTTGATATTCATTAAAATTAAAACCCTAAATCCAATACAAAACTCACTTTAATAGCAATATTGTCTTCAAATCGCTGTAGTTGATTTGGACCATAACGGTAAAATCCGGTCAAACCAAAACCTTTGTAAATTTGGTTTAATTCGATGCCCGATTCAAAAAAGCCTTCGTTTAAAGTTTTGTATTCTATGCCAATGTGATCTTCCGGATTTTTCATATTTCCCCAAGCCATTCGTGTTACCAAAACCAAAGAAGGTTTTACTTTTTTGAACAATTCCACGCGTTTAAATCCGTGCTTGAATTGCAACATCACAAATTCACTTGAGAAAAATTCATTGAAATACATCGTTTCAAAACTGTTTTTCCCCGAAATGGTTATTCTTTGCAGCAAATTGTCTTTGGTCAAATTATTCGGCGAAGTATTGTACAAATGTGTCAATGGAATCGAACCAAAAACATAACCAGCTTGTACTAAAACAGCCGATTTTTGCCCATTAAGGTATTTCTTTTCATAGTCAATTCGGGCGTCTATTTTGCTGAATTCAAAGTCGTTGTTGAAGAAGTTTGACAGTGATTTGGTAAATTGAAACGTAAATTTCGGGTAGCGTTTTTCAAACTCAATTTTACCATTTGGTGTTTGCATATAATCGCTAAATGGATTCCATTGTATCGAAACCATAGCCGAAGTCATGGTAAATCTGCGGTATATTTTGTCTTCGTAAATAAAAGTGTAGTCAAACAAAGGCGTAATATCGCTTTGGGTAATTTGCCAGATGCTTTCAGTTTTGGGAATGATTTTGGTTTCGATAAAAGCACGCCAAGTTTGGTGGTTGTAAAACGTACTAATGTTAATCGGACGCGGATCATAAAGCTTAAAAACACGTTTGTCAATGGCAAAATTAGTACTCGCAATCTCACGTACATCATCGGTAAAAGTACCGCCAATCCATGAGTTAGAAAAGTTACCAACGCGAATCGCTCCGCCCAAATGGTATTTAGTGTCTTCATCTTTTAAACCATAAGCACTATAACCTTCTAAACGAAATCTTCTGGAAAATTGCTCATTGGTTACACCGCCAATTCCCAAACGAAAACCTTCATAATTATTATAACTCAGCAAATAACGCAAGTCAAAATCAAAAGGGCCAAAAGGAACATAACCGTTGATGATTTTTCGACCAAATTTGATCTTCTTTTCAATTTTTTCTTTGGTCACAACACTGTCTAAAACTACATACGTTCGTTCACTGCGAATATCCAAACTGTCTTTTCGGTTTTCACTCCAAAAGGTTTCCTCTCGGTTATTGGCATTGGGTTTAACATCAATCGCAATATTTGATTTTCTGATTTTTAAATCGTTGTTGATTTGCAACTCGTAGATTTGCATTTCAGAAGAAAGGTAAGTGAAATCAGAAGCATTTTTTTTCGAATTGGACTCGTCATCCTCTGCGGCAAATTCTATTCGACCATTCAAAATAGCGGTTGGTTCTTTGCTCTTCCCTTTGATGATTTTGAAGTTTTTCTTGTTGGGAAACCAAAGATTTTCTTTCGCTAAATAATCAAACTCATGAATGCCGGTAATATCTAAAACACCGCGAATACGCATTACCGCTTTAGCAATAGCGAAGTTTTCTTTGTCAATATAAAGCAAGCCTTCTAAACCTTTGTGGCTGATTTTGTTTTTGAAATAAACCACCACCACAATGCGATTGCTAATAGCTATAGTGTCCAAAATCTTATAGCGGTATTCTTTTTCTGCCTTGTTTGAAATCGGGCTTTTGTACTTGGTTTCAAAAAGTTCGTATTTGTCGTCATAAATAGAAGCCGACTGCAAACCGAAACCTAAAAGTTCATAAATAGGTTCTTTAAAACCTGCCATTTTGGTGGCTATAATGGTTTCTTTGAGAATGGGTTTTTTAAATTGAAAAAGAGAGACTTTTTCGGTTAAGAATAAGTGCTGCTTATCGATTATTTTTTTGAATTTATAAGCAGCCGAATCAATTTTAGCGATTTTATCTTTGGTTGCAGCATTGACAAAAACAGTATCAATTTTGCCCGAAATAGAATCAGGATTGGCAGTTACCAATAATTTATTATACGTTTTATATTGAAAAGTATTGAGTTTTTTTTCGGGATTGTTGGCCTCTTTTTGTCTGATTACCTTTTTGATAATGCTGTTGGCCGGATTTTCACGGGATAAAACTACTTCTTTCAGTTCGTCTGTTTTTGGCGAAAGCCTAATGTTGAAGTACGTTTTTTTTTCAAAAAGCGAAATAGTCTGTGAAGCATAGCCAACATAAGAAATGGTAAGTGCTTCCGGTTGCGATGTCAAATCCAAATGAAATTTTCCATCGACATCAGTTATCGTTGCCGTGCCATTTCCGGTGGTGATGTTTGCAAAGGGTAAGGGTTTTTTATTTTCCGCATCTTTAACCACGCCATTGACTTGAAATTGAGCCTGAAGCGATAGGGTGAAGAAAGAAAAGAAAATTAGCAGTTGCTTCATTTGAAAGGGATTGGCACAATCGCTTACAAAAATAGGAATAAAAAAATCCGTACGAGACGGATTTTAATATTGAATTAACAAAAGTTACACTTTCATGATTTCGGCTTCTTTAACAGCCAAATGTTCATCAATTTTTCTGATGAATGCATCGGTTAGTTTTTGAACATCGTCTTCAGCGGTTTTACAAATGTCTTCTGAAGTTCCGTCTTTCTCTAATTTTTTGATATCAGTGTTGGCATCTTTACGCGCATTTCTGATTCCGATTTTGGCGTCTTCTGCTTCTGCTTTGGCTTGTTTTACCAAGTCGCGTCTTCTTTCTTCGGTCAAAGCGGGAACACTGATGATGATGTTATCACCATTGTTCATTGGGTTAAACCCAAGATTAGCAATCATAATTGCTTTCTCAATTGGGTGCAACATATTTTTTTCCCAAGGCGTAACCGTAATCGTTCTTGCATCGGGCACATTGATGTTGGCTACCTGAGACAGTGGCGTTTGTGAACCATAATAATCTACAAAAACACCGCCTAACATTTGAGGCGTAGCTTTTCCGGCGCGGATGTTTAAAAATTCTTTTTCTAAATGCGCAATAGAACCTTCCATTGATTCTTTTGTGCTGTCTAAAATAAATTCAATTTCTTCCATTTTCTGATTTAGATTTTTAGATAGTTAGACTGACTTAGATAGTTAGACCTTTCTAATAATCTAATAAGTCTAATTGGTCTATATTTTAACTACAGTTCCTATATTTTCGCCTTCGCAAATTTTCAATAAATTTCCTTTTTGATTCATATCGAATACTACGATTGGCAACTCATTTTCTTGGCTTAAAGTGAAAGCCGTTGAATCCATTACGTTCAATCCTTTTTTGATGACATCATCAAAACTGATACTTTCAAATTTCACCGCATTGGCATTTTTTTCAGGATCAGAATCGTAGATTCCGTCAACGCGAGTTCCTTTCAAAATCACATCGGCATGGACTTCAACGCCGCGTAAAACAGCCGCAGTATCAGTGGTAAAGTAGGGATTTCCTGTTCCGGCTCCGAAGATTACGATTCTGCCTTTTTCCAGGTGACGAACTGCTCTTCTTTTGATATAGGGTTCAGCGATGGCTTCGATTTTTAAAGCCGTTTGCAAACGGGTTAGCATTCCTTTGTCTTCCAAAGCGCCTTGTAAAGCCATTCCGTTAATAACGGTAGCCAACATTCCCATATAATCGCCTTGCACTCTGTCCATACCATTGCTGGCACCGGCAACTCCTCTAAAAATATTTCCACCACCAATAACGATGGCAATTTCTACGCCTTTAGAATGTATTTCTTTAATCTCTTCGGCATATTCGGCTAAGCGTTTTGGATCAATCCCGTATTGTCTGTCGCCCATGAGCGCTTCACCACTTAGTTTTAGAAGAATCCTTTTGTATTTCATTCCCGTTTATTTTTGTTTGGTTTTGAGTCATGCTGTCGCTTGCGCTCAAGTCATTACTCTTTATAATATTTAGGTGTGTTTTTTATAAATCACATTTCGGTTATAAAAACCGAATGTCCACTGGACATTTATTTCATACAGTTCGACCTTCGGTCTCGTGTCTCCTCTTAATCTCAAATGTGATGCAAATATAAACATATTCTGTTTTTGTATCGTATTCGTTAAAAATAATGTTAAGTAACATTTATTACTTTTTTATCCTTGGTGGTTTTGTAGCTTTGTGGCATCAAATTCAAATTTATGGTAGCCATTATCCAAGACAGTTTAGCTAAAAGTCATTCTTACACCGAATATAGGAATATAGTTTCTTCGCTTTTGAAAGAAGGAAAGTCAACCGGAAATGAGCAATCAGAAGCCTTGACGCATTATTCCGAATTGAATGAAACGCGTATGAATCGTTTGGAGAAAACCATCAAAATCACCGATGAGTTTGCTGAAAAATTACACCAATTGCAAGGCGAATACCTTTGGTTAGTGATTTCCGAAGGTTGGTGTGGCGATGCGGCCCAACTTACCCCCATTTTTTACAAGATGGCTGAACTTTCGCCAAAAATCGAACTTAAAATGGTGTTTCGAGATGAGAATGATGATTTGATGAATTTGTTTCTAACAAATGGCGCGAGAAGCATTCCAAAACTGATTATTCTAGACAAAAATACTTTAGAAGTTTTAGGCGATTTTGGGCCAAGACCACAAGGTGCCAAACAATTAATTTTAGATTATAAAGCAGAACATGGTTTGGTAGATGAAACCGCTAAAACCAATTTACAATTGTGGTATTTGCACGATAAAGGATTATCAACGCAACAAGAAATTATGGCATTGATGTCGGCGTTTGAATTAAAACACGATATAGTTTAGTCCGATAACAAAGCTGCCAATTCTTTCGGGCGTGATTTTAGAAAAACCATATTGGCACAATTCAATATACAATCCAAAGCCACTTTCCTCGTCTTCGACACCCAAACTTATTTTTTTAAAATTGCCTGATAATTTGTCGCCACTAATAGAAAGTGCTCTACCATAGCCAACTTCTGAGGTAATCCGCATTTCTTCGGTAATTCTTGGACTTAGGCGAAATGTTCCGAAAACGGGCACTACAACCAAACAACGGTTGGCTTTCCAGTCGATTCCGATGTTCATACCTACGCCAATCCACTTGTCTAAATGTGTCCCAATTCCGGCTCTGGCACTTATTCCATCTAAGAGAAAAAAAGGCTCTTTTTCACCGGTATAAGGATCGATTTCGCCGGCATATTGATTCACTCTCAACGGAGCTGAAACTTCAAATTTTGTGTAAAATGGTTTAGGATCTTCAATATATTTTCTCGGTTTCACTTCTTCGTCTTGGGCAAAGCCAAATTGAAAAACTAATAAAAGAAAAAGAAGTAGTTTAGACTTCATCTGAATTGATTTTTTGTTCAAATTCATGAGGCGTAATACCGTTGTCTACTGAATAATCGCCAATCTTAGTTCGGCGTAAAACCGATAAATAGCCGCCGGAATGTAAAGCTTTTCCAAAATCAAAAGCCAGCGAACGAATATAAGTACCTTTGCTACAGCTTACTCTAAAATCAATTTCCGGCAAAGCGATTCGCGTGATTTCAAATTCATGTATCGTTGTTTTTCGGGCTTGAATTTCCACTTCTTCTCCGGCGCGAGCGTGTTCGTACAATCGGATTCCATCTTTTTTGATGGCCGAAAACACCGGTGGTTTTTGGTCAATTTCACCCAAAAATTGCTGAATTGTTGTCTGGATTAATTCAGCGGTAATATGTTCCGTTGGAAAAGTCGCGTTTACTTCGGTTTCTAAATCATACGATGGCGTAGTCGCGCCAACCGTAATGGTTCCGGTATATTCTTTGGCTTGACCTTGAATTTCGGTAATTTTTTTGGTAAATTTTCCGGTGCAAACAATCAGTAAACCAGTCGCCAAAGGATCTAAAGTTCCGGCGTGACCAATTTTGAATTTCTTAGGAAGATTGTATTGTCGTTTTAGTATGTACTTCAATTTGTTCACCGCTTGAAACGAAGACCAAGTCAAAGGTTTGTCAATTAAAAGGACTTGACCTTCTAAAAAATCTTCAGCAGTTTTCAATATCTATTTATTTAAAGAGAAATAGGCTAACAAGATAACACCGGCTACAATTCGGTAATAACCCCAAGGTTTGAAACCATATTTTTTAATGATGCCAATAAAGAATTTGATGGCAATTATGGCTACAATAAAAGCGACAATGTTACCAACCAAAAACATTTTTAGGTTATCAGGAGATTGTGTCAACAATTCATATCCTTTGAGTTGAGAGGTTTCATAAGTTTTCAAAAACAAAGAATAAGTCGTCACCGCCAACATCGTTGGAACCGCTAAAAAGAAAGAGAATTCCGCAGCCGTTTCTCTCGTCAATCCTTGTTGCATACCGCCAATAATAGAAGCTGCCGAACGACTCGTGCCGGGCATCATCGCTAAACATTGCCAAAAGCCTATCGTAACCGCTTTTTTGATGGTAATGTCTTCTTCGTGAGCGACGGTCGGACTGTGAAAACGACCATCAATAAACAATAAAACAATACCGCCAATAATGAGCACAATTGCAATTGGGATAGGATTTCCAAGGACTGCGTCAATTTTATCATCAAATATTTTTCCTAAAACTAAGGCCGGAATAACGGCGCAAGCCAATTTGATATAAAAGTTAATCTTGCGGAAATCAAAGAACTTTTTCCAGTACAAAGCCACTACGGCTAAGATGGCGCCAAACTGTATCGAAACTTGAAACAATTTCACAAAATCATCTTCCTGAATGCCAAAAAAAGAACTGGTAAAAATCATATGAGCCGTCGAAGAAACCGGTAAGTATTCGGTTAAACCTTCAACAATGGCGATAAGTATCGCTTGAATGTAATCCATTGGTTAGATTGTTAGATGATTAGATTATTAGATTGTTAGATTTTTGCTTTGGTTGATTGTAAAGGTCCAATTATCCAAAAATCTAATAATCCAACAATCTGAGAAGTTATTTACTTTTCTTAAATATCGAATAAATAGTTATCCCGAAACCAATCAAAACTACCGTTGGTGCTAAACGAATTCTTTGAAAATTAAAAACGGCATCGTTCCAAACTTTCGGGTCATCGCTTCCGCCACCGCTCATTAGAATAAATCCAACGGCAATCACGGCCATACCGATTAATAATATTTTGTAGTTCGCCTTCTCAAAAAGGAAATCCGGTTGTTGCTCGTTATTTTTCATCTTATGTTGAATGTTTTTATTTGTTTTTTAACTGAACACTGCCTTCTGGGCACTGAACACTAATATAAATCGTCTGTTCTTAAATTCAAAAAGCGTTGCGTTGCAAAGTAAGTGCTGATCCAAGTAATCACAATACCCATAATCAAAACACCCAACAACACTACGCCAATTGACAATTGGTCTTCCATAATCCCCAAATTCGGGAAGTTAAATTGTATGTAAACCAGCAAACCAATCAAAGCCAAAATAGCCAAAACAGCCCCAATAAATCCAAGAATTACGCTGGTTTTGATAAAGGGTTTCCGAATGAAGGATTTGGTTGCGCCAACCATTTGCATCGTTTTAATGATAAATCTATTAGCGTAAATCGAAAGTCGCAGCGAACTGTTAATCAGCAATACCGAAACAAATGCAAAAACACCCGTAACAATCAAAATCCACATACTGATATTTTTGATGTTGTCGTTCACCAAAGTCACCAGTTGCTTGTCATATACAATATCAGCCACCATTTCGTTTTTACGCAAACGGTTTTCAATTTTGGCAATTTCTATATTGTTTACATAATCAGCTTTCAAGTGAATATCAACCGAATTCTGCAACGGATTCACACCCAAAAACTGCATAAAATCCTCGCCAATTACTTCTTTGTGTTGCATTGCCGCTTGCTCTTTGGAAACGTATTCAAAAGATTTGGCAAATTTTGCCGTCTTCATTTCTTCAGTAAAAGCCTTCGTGATCGAGTCATTGGCTTCATTTTTAAAGAAAACCGTCATCGCAATTTCTTCCTTGAAATTGTCTGATAAACGCTTGGAATTGATGACAAAAAGCCCCAAAGTTCCCAATAAAAACAACACCAAAAAGATACTCAACACGACCGAAAAATAGGAGGTAATTACCCTGCGTTTTTGAAACTTTTCAAATGAGTCTGACATAAACAGTGATTTAAGCCGTAAAAATAGTAAAGAAAATTGTTTAACGTACAAACTTTTAACTTAATTATATTAAATGTAAATTTGTCGCTTAAAATTCTTTAGAAGCGAATGGTTCAGGCAGTTTCAGCCAGCCATTTTCCCGCTTTCCGCAGTATCTTTTTTGTCACGTCGAGCGCAGTCGAGACGCCTTATTTAAAAAAGGATACTTGCTTCAATCGGGGCTAAAAAGTAAACGAATCAAAAAACCTTAGAACCTTAGCGCCTCAGTGCCTTAGAACCTTATAGTAATGAAATATTTCCACGAAAAAATCGAAGCCAAATGGCAACAGTATTGGGCACAAAACCAAACCTTCGCTGCCACCAACAATTCTGAAAAACCCAAATATTATGTCTTAGACATGTTTCCTTATCCATCCGGAGCAGGTTTGCACGTTGGGCATCCTCTTGGTTATATCGCTTCTGATATCGTGGCGCGTTTCAAACGCCATAAAGGCTTTAATGTTTTGCATCCGCAAGGGTATGATTCTTTCGGTCTTCCGGCGGAACAATACGCGATACAAACCGGTCAACATCCGGAGAAAACCACGCGTGAAAACATTGCCCGTTACCGTGAGCAATTAGACAAAATTGGTTTCTCTTTCGATTGGAGTAGAGAAGTGCGCACTTCCAACGCCGATTATTACAAGCACACGCAATGGATTTTCATCCAATTATTCAACTCTTGGTACAACAACGACACTAACAAAGCCGAAGACATTTCGACTTTAGTTTCAATATTTTCGGCAGCAGGAAACGCTACCGTAAACGCCGTTTGCGATGACAACATTGCACCATTTACCGCAGCACAATGGAACGCTTTTTCTTCTGAAGAGCAACAAAAAATATTACTACAATACAGATTAACTTACTTGGCTGAAACCGAAGTCAACTGGTGTCCGGCTTTAGGAACCGTATTGGCGAATGACGAAATCGTAAACGGTGTTTCCGAACGCGGCGGTCATCCGGTGATACGTAAAAAAATGACGCAATGGTCGATGCGAATTTCAGCCTATGCCGAAAGATTATTACAAGGTTTAGACACTATCGATTGGAGCGAATCGATTAAGGAAAGTCAAAGAAACTGGATTGGAAAAAGTATAGGTGCTGAAGTTCAATTCAACATTCAACATTCAACATTCAACATTTCAGTCTTCACAACCAGACCTGATACCATTTTCGGAGTGACGTTTATGACGTTAGCACCCGAACACGAATTGGTTTCCCAAATTACAACTGCCGAACAAAAAGCAGCCGTTGAAGCATATGTTGAAGCCACTGCCAAACGTTCTGAAAGAGAAAGAATGGCCGATGTAAAAACCATATCCGGCGTATTTACCGGCGCTTATGCCGAACATCCATTTACCAAAGAACCAATTCCGGTTTGGATTGGCGATTATGTGTTAGCAGGCTACGGAACCGGTGCCGTTATGGCTGTTCCTTGTGGTGACGAAAGAGATTATGCCTTTGCCAATTTCTTCAAAGGGCAAAAAGGCATGCCTGAAATCAAAAACATTTTCAATCAAGATATTTCTGAAGCCGCTTATGGTGAAAAATCAGGTTTCGAATTAGTCAACTCCGATTTCCTAAACGGTTTGGGTTACAAAGAAGGAACCAAAAAAATTATCGAAGAATTAGAGAAAATCGGACAAGGAAAAGGCAAAACCAATTACCGTTTGCGTGATGCCGTATTTTCCCGTCAAAGATATTGGGGCGAACCGTTCCCAGTGTATTATGTGAATGGCTTACCGCAAATGATTGACGCCAAATATTTGCCAATCGTTTTGCCGGAAGTAGAAAAGTATTTACCCACCGAAGACGGTCAGCCGCCATTGGGTAATGCTACGGATTGGGCGTGGGATAGTGTTCAGTGTTCAGTGGTTAGTGTTCAGTTGATTGACGACAAAACCATTTTTCCTTTAGAACTCAACACCATGCCGGGTTGGGCAGGCAGTTCTTGGTATTGGATGCGTTATATGGATGCGCACAATGACGCCGAGTTTGCCTCAGCCGATGCTTTAAAATACTGGGAAAGCGTAGATTTATACATAGGCGGAAGCGAGCATGCAACCGGCCATTTGTTATACTCTCGTTTTTGGAACAAATTCCTAAAAGACAAAGGTTTTGCACCAACAGAAGAACCATTCAAGAAATTGATCAATCAGGGAATGATTTTGGGGATGAGTGCGTTAGTTAATATTGATAGAGTCTATAAATTAGAATTTTCCCCACATGTTTTTGGAACTTTTGAAAGAGGAGAAACTAAATCATTTGAATACATCAAACAAATAAATGAAAGTTTGCCACCAGTTTTTATTTCAAGTAGTTTAGTAGACAATTCAAATTTGTCTGACCTAAATGATTATGTGAAGAATAATTATTTGGGAAGTATTTTAGATGGAATCCCATCGCAAATGATTAGAGATATTAAAGAAGAAGATAAAAAAGTCATTAATATTTTAATTAATACGGCAAATGTGACCAAGTTACATACGGATGTGAATTTGATAAATTCGTCAGATGAACTAGATGTTGAGAAATTTAAAAATCATGCCTTAAATCAAGATTATAGAGAAGCTATATTTATTAGTGACAAAAATGGATCATTCAAGGTTTCGCGCGAAGTCGAAAAAATGTCCAAATCCAAATACAACGTCGTAAACCCGGATGACATTTGCAACGATTACGGCGCTGATACTTTGCGTTTATACGAAATGTTCCTTGGGCCATTAGAACAAGCCAAACCATGGAATACTGCCGGAATTACCGGAGTTTCAGGTTTCTTGAAAAAACTATGGCGTTTGTATTTTGATGAAAATACCGGTTTGAATGTTACTAACGACGAACCAACGCCGGAAATGTACAAATCACTCCACAAAACCATCAAAAAAGTGACGGAAGATATCGAGAACTTCTCGTTCAATACTTCGGTGTCGCAGTTTATGATTTGTGTGAATGAATTGGCGCAAATGAAATGCAACCACAGAGCGATTTTGGAACCATTGGCGATTGTCATTTCGCCTTATGCACCGCATATTGCTGAAGAATTATGGAGTCAATTAGGACACGAAGGATCAATTTCAACAGTTGATTTTCCATTGGTAAACGAAAAGTATTTGGTAGAATCGGAAAAAGAATATCCGGTTTCCTTCAACGGAAAAATGCGTTTCACCATCAAATTGCCTTTGGATTTAACCGTAGCCCAAATACAAGAAATCGTAATGGCAGACGAAAGAACCATCAAGCAATTAGAAGGAAGAACACCGAATAAAGTGATTATCGTTCCGGGGAAAGTGATTAACTTGGTGGGATAAATCAAACGTCATTGCGGCGAACAAAATAAGGGAAACCCAAACTTCAAAAGAGTTTGGGTTTTTTATGGAAAAACGGAAAAAACGGTGCGACAAGCTAAAATATTATTTTTCAGCATGTTGCATTTTTATTTTAAAGTGTCGCAGTAGTATTTTAAGGTGTCGCACTGATAATTTACTATGTCGCAGTGCTATTTTAGTATGTTGCAAAATGATTTTACAGGGTTGCAGTAATAAATTGTATCATCGCAGTACTATTTTAATGTGTTGCACTCGTTTTTGAAGGAAACGGAAGCAATATCTAACACTTCTAATGCATTTGAATCCTTTTTTTGTAACCAAAAACCAAGTTCGTCGTATAAGTACCAAAAACACACACGATGAAGAAACACGAAATCCACACCATTGTTGAAAAAGCAGGCTTTAGCAGCATGAAAGAAAAATTAACCGAGAAAGTGGAGCTCTTTCTAAACGAAAAAGCAAACGCCGGTTACGAAATCATCAGCGTTTCGTTTACCTATTACGAAGGCGCCGAATTAATCGCTTTCATAACTATCTGTAGATAAATGACAAGCTGTCACAAGTTATCCTTTGGCGTACAATTTGATAAACTTATAGAAACTAAAAATTAGAAATCATGATAGGATATTATATTTTAATCGGCTTGATTGCCTTAGTCAGTTTTGCCGTAAGCTCGAAACTAAAGAGCAAATTTGTAGAATATTCAAAAGTACACTTGCGCAATGGCATGAGTGGTGCCGAAATAGCAGCCCAAATGCTACAAGACCATGGCATTTATGACGTAAAAGTCATTTCTACACCGGGTCAATTAACCGACCATTACAATCCGGCGGACAAAACCGTAAACTTGAGTGAAGGCGTTTACAACCAAAGAAATGCCGCAGCAGCAGCCGTTGCCGCACACGAATGTGGTCATGCTGTCCAACACGCAACGGCGTATAGTATGTTGCAATTGCGTTCCCAATTGGTGCCGATTGTAAATGTTTCATCGACTTTATCCCAATGGTTAATCTTTGGTGGATTAATCTTAGGAGCCGCTGCAGGTTTAGGCTTAGGGTTTTATATAGCCGTTATCGGTTTGGTATTGATGGCCATCGCAACAGCTTTCAGTTTTATTACTTTACCGGTAGAATACGATGCGAGTAACCGAGCTTTAGCATGGCTGAAAAATAAAAACATGTTGAGCCAACAAGAATATTCGGGTGCCGAAGACGCCTTAAAATGGGCCGCAAGAACTTATGTAGTCGCCGCGATTGGTGCTTTAGCCTCGCTGTTATATTGGGCGTTGCAAGTTTTTGGTTCCAGAGATTAATAAAAAACCCGTTACGAGAGTAGCGGGTTTTCTTTTATAGTTTACTGCTGTTGCGAACGCCCCAATCGGCTAAAGCCGTTAATGCCGGAAGCAATTCGGCACCAGAATCCGAAAGGCTGTATTCTACATGCGGAGGCATAATTTCAATCACAGTTCGCAATACTAATTGATCTGATTCCAATTGTTTTAAATGCTGAATCAACATTTTTTCGGTAATCGGCGGAATGGCTTTTTTGAGTTCACTATAACGCAATTTCCCTTCCTTGAGATTCCAAAGAATTAGCGGTTTCCATCGGCCACCAACTTTATCCAAGGCAAAACTTACCGGACAAACCGCACTAATGGCTTTTCGGTTTTCATTATTAGTTGAAGCTTCTTTAATCATTTTTTATTGCATACTTTTTGGTAGGTACTTGTACAAAAGTAAGTATAAAAATACCTTTGTACAATAATATTAAAAATAAAAATCATGAAATACATTTTAACCGGTTCCATCGGGAACATTAGCAAACCTTTGGCAAACACCTTAATTGCAGAAGGACATCAAGTCACCATCATCAGCAACAACGAATCTAGAAAAGCCGAAATCGAGAATCTCGGAGCCAAAGCGGCTATTGGAAGTGTGTCAGACAAAATATTTTTAGCCAATACTTTTTCAGGTGCTGATGCGGTTTATTTAATGATTCCACCGACGTTTAGTGTAAGTGATTGGTTAGGCTACCAAAAAGAAATTGCAGAAAATTTTGTAATGGCTATACAACAAAGCGGTGTGAAAAACATTGTCCAACTGAGCAGTATCGGAGCGCACATGGGTGAAGGAGCCGGACCAATTGACGGATTGGCCTATTTGGAAAAAAGATTGGACGGCATTGAAGGTATTAATGTGATAAAATTGCGTCCTTCTTATTTTTACACCAATTTCTATACTTTGATTGATATGGTGAAACACGCCGGAATCCTTGGTTCCAATTTAGGGGAAGGAGACCAACCGTTTGTCCTGACGCATCCAGAAGATATCGCTGATGCTGCTGCAAAACATTTGCTAGCATTGAATTTTAAAGGACAAACGGTTGAATATGTTTCGAGTGATATTCGTTCGTTTTCGGAGATTGCCACTGCGTTAGGAAAAGCTATAGACAAACCTGAATTGCCATGGATTAATTTTTCAGATGAAGATACGTTACAGGGAATGTTACAATCCGGTCTTCCTGAGGTCTTTGCTAAAAGTTATGTGCAAATGGGAAAATCAATCCGCGAAGGTTTAATTCAGGAAGATTATTTCAAAAGAAATGAGAAGCCTCAAGGAAAAATAAAACTCGAGGATTTTGCTAAAGAATTTGCTCAAGTTTATAACAATTAAAAACAAAACCCGTTACGAGAGTAGCGGATTTTTTTATAATATCTTTCTCTCATCCCATGAATAATTGGGTGTTTATTGCTTCATTTGGGTTAAAGCAAAATATTTTTTAGTAAGTTTGAAAACCAAATACCACTATAATGCTAAGATTTTACCCAAACGAAGTGTTTCGAGAAATCGAATTAGAATTCCCATTGACGTATAGATATGCGGTTTCAAATCGAGGAAGATTGATTAGTTTTACTAATGAGTTTAAAGACGGGAATATTTTAAAAGGCTCCTATGCTGATGGTTATAAGACGCTTCGTTACGGAAAGCGCTTAAACGGAAAAAGAATTTACAAGACTATTTTTATTTATAAATTGGTAGCTGAGCTTTTTATACCAAAATCTTCAGAAGATCAGCAGTATGTTATTCATTTAGATTATGTAAGGGACAATGACACCTTAAATAATTTAAAATGGGCAACTTATGAGGAAATGATGGCGCACAGAAAGAGAAGTCCGCACGTTATCAAAGCGAAGCAAAACCTACTCGAATTCAACCTAAAATCAGACGGTAGAAAATTGACGATAACTAAGGTGATTCATTTAAAAAAGTTACTCAACAAACCAAATCAGAGTACACGCATGAAAATGTTGGCCAAGCAATTCGGAATTAGTGAAATGCAGGTCAGCCGAATCAAACGCGGCGAAAATTGGAGTCACATCAAGATTTAATTACTCAAAAATAAAACCCGTTATCAATGTAGCGGGTTTTTTTATTAGGAGCGATAGTTTCGGGCATTTTTGGCCCCGAAGCTTCGGGGGTATTTCCCGCTTTTCGTTGCAATCTTTTTTATTGTTTTGTCATGCTGTCCCGAGACTTCGGGAGTCGAAGTACAAAACAATAAAAAAGGATTTCCTCTTCAATCGGGGCTAAAGGATAAACCATTTGAATTTCTGTAGATTCAAACTGACCACTACAACTGTATCTGTCGTTCAATCTGCTGTTCTAAAGAAATAAAAGTCTCCGTTCTCGAAACGCCGTCAATAGGCTGTACTTTTTTGTTGAGTAGTTGCATCAAATGTTCGTTATCGCGACAAATCATTTTAATCAGAATCGACCAGTTTCCTGTGGTATAATGACATTCCAACACTTCCGGAATCTTCTTCAGTTCGCGAACCGCATCCGAATTGCTTGAGGCTTTATCCAAATAAATCCCAATAAACGCCATTGTTTTATAACCTAAAACTTTGTTGTCAATAATAAATTTAGATCCCGAAATCACACCGGCATCTTCCAATTTACGCAACCGTTGGTGAATTGCCGCACCCGAAATACCAATCTTGTTGGCAATTTGTAAAATGGGTTTTCGGGCATCTATCATTAAGTCGCGAAGGATTTCTTTGTCTATCCCATCAATTTCTATTTGTAGTTGATTGATCTTCATTGCTGTTATATTTAAAGTAAATATAACAATTCACTTTAAATTTTTAACCACAAACCTATATTTAAGTTCACTGCAGATTTATAGATTTTTATTTTTTAATCTGCGAATCTGCGGTTTTTTTTTAATTTCCCAACAGCTTATCCGGATTATAGCCAATATAAGGCATTTCGGTTTCTTTGAAAATCACCCCGAAATCTTCCAATTCTTTTAAGATGGGTTCGTAAACTTCTTTGCGAATCGGCAATTGCACGCCGGGCGTTTTGATGTTACCGTTTAGGATTTGTAAAGTGGCCATCGCTACCGGTAAACCTACGGTTTTGGCCATCGCGGTATAGGTTTGGTCATCGCCTATGCAAACCATTTTGGAGTCGATTTGCTTTCTTTCGCCATTGATTTCGTAGCCAAATTTGTGGTACATGACAATCATGTCTTTGTCTTCAGGTTGGAGTGACCAACTTTCACTTAAAATGTGTTCTAAGATTTGCGCCGGAGAAGCATTTTTAAGTCCTACTTTTTTATTTGGGTTGAACAAATCCAGTTCCAATAATTTGTCCCACATGATGTCGTCTTGCTCGATTCCCAATTGGATTCGGGTTTTGATTTCCACAGAATCCGTTGGTGAATAAGGCAAAAACGAATTGATGAAATCGCGGTAGCTCATGTTTTCGGAATCTTCCATCACATAAGTGTCATCGGTCATCCCGAGTTGGACAAACATGTTCCAAGCTTTGGAATAACCTACACGACGAATTGTTCCTCTGTATAAAGTTAGGATATCATCTAAGCCGTATACGCTTCGGTATTTAAGAGAATCACGGTTGCCATAACCTTCAAATTTGCCATAACCTTCGACTTCCAAAAACTCTGTTCTGCGGAATAATTTGTGGTACGGAATGTATTTGTATTTGCCTTCTTGGATAAACTTGGCTGCGCCACCTTGTCCCGCCAAGACTACGTTTCTCGGTGCCCAAGTGAATTTGTAATTCCATAAATTGGTATCGCTTTCCGGAGCGACTAAACCACCACAAAAGGACTCGAATAAAATCATTTTTCCACCTTTGCTTTTGATTTCATCAATGACTTTCATCGCGCTCATGTGGTCGATTCCCGGATCAAGTCCGATTTCGTTCATAAAGACTAAGCCGTTTGCTTTCACTTCGGCATCCAAACTTTGCATCGCATCTGAAACATAAGAAGCCGTCACCATGTTTTTCTTGAAAGTTACACAGTCTTTTGCCACATCAATATGCATGTGCGCCGGCAACATCGAGATGACGATATCGGCTTTTTGAATTTCGGTTTGGCGTTGGTTTACGTTATTAATATCCAAAGCAATGGCTGTCGCGTTTGGATGGTTGTTGGTTTTGCGTTGGGCTAACTCTAAAGACAAATCGCCAATCGTCAAGTGCAAATTCTCTTGAGCCGATTTGTTTAAAAGGTATTGTATCAGTGATGATGCCGAACGTCCGGCGCCTATGATTAAAATATTTTTACTCACCGTTAAAATTGTTTTTTTTGTGTTCGTAAATCTTCGATTTCATTCGTTTGTTTGTTGTGTCGCAAATGTATGAATTTGATTCCAACAAAAAAGCCCATCGTTTCGGATGGGCTTTTGTTTATTCTAAACCTTCTAACTCTTCGAGTTCTTTTTTAGCTTCTTGTTTGGTTTCTATTTTTTGTTGTTCGAATTGGGTATCTATGGCAACTTCGTCTTCAATCAATAAAGTTTTGCCAAGGACCACAACAGAGCAGAGCGCTGCTATTATTAGTATTATTTTCGGGAACTTCTTTTCACTTTCTTCCGATTTTTTTAAAGTCAGTAAACCAAAAATAATAGCCAAACCAATAGGTAGGAAAGCCAACGTATCCATTGGTAAAATGGTAAAGGCGATGCCAAGCGCGCCAAAAAAACAGGCTAAAATTAAAAACAGTTTTCTCATGATTTCTTTACATTAAATTCCGGTTGCTGAGGTTAAAACCAATTGTCCGGTACCGACAGGAATGCTGAATTTCAACAAAGCCGGTACTTTTTTCGCATCAGCGGTTAGCCAAATTAGGTTTTTATCTTTACCGCGTAAGGCATCAGTTTTAGCGCCAATCGAAAGTTTGTAACATTCTTTTTTGCCTAAATTTCCAGCGTTAACGGTTTCTTTCCCCATGTATTTTAAGGTGACCGGAATTTGTTTTTCGTCGAAAACAATCATTAAAGATTGGGTTTGTCCCACTTTAAATTTGCTAAAATCCATCGTTCTCACTTTATACAAAAGAGAAATAACATCTTGTGTAGAACCGCCAATAGTAAAGGTTTTATGGGTTTCGGGCTTGTTTCTTTTCTTGACTATGCTGTTTACGGTATTGCCTTTGAAAGTGTATTTTTCTTTTTTGGTATAACCGCCTTCATCTATGCTTCTTTTGTACAAACTCGGTTTTAGATTCACCGGATTGACATAAGATTCGTAAATATCTCTAATTTTAAAAAATGAATCCCATTTACTGTAAGTAGATAATTCACAACTCATATGCAAATAGGAATTTTTAGCAGTGGTAACGGTTTCGGTACTCATGGTAACTTGTGCCAATTGCGTCAATAAACCACTCATGTTATAGGAACCTGCAAAAACCAATTTTTCACCTGATTTGATAGGTTGGCTTTTTTGAGGAGCAAACGAGCTAAAAACAAAAACAGCACTTAGTATGTAAAGTAATCTCTTCATAATTAAAAATTAAGGTGCAAATATAAAATTTTAAAAAAGTAATCCCGAAACTTCAGGAAAAAGAAAAGTGAAATTTCTTTATTTCTAAGAAGATAACGGATAAATTAGCGAATTAGTATTCAAATCAAAACCAATGGAAAGAAAAATTAGCAGTGTTGCAGTTATAATGGGAATGACCGCAATCATTTTAGGTGCATTTGGCGCACACGCTTTGAAGAAACAATTAACCGTTGAAGAGTTGGTGACTTTTGAAACCGGTGTCAAATATCAAATGTATCATGCTTTATTTTTACTGTTTTTAGGCCTTACTTCTTTGGTAACTGAAAAAAGCAAAAAAATGATTTTTCAATTAGTGATTTTTGGCGTGATTTTCTTCTCGGGGTCAATTTATTTATTGGCGACCAAAACCATAACCGGAATCGATTTTAAACCTTTGGGAATCATAACGCCTATCGGTGGAACCTTGTTAATATTGGGCTGGATAGTTTTGTTGTGGAACATTCTTAAAGATAAAAGATAATATTTTTAATAAAAAAAATAGTTTCTATAATTTAATTTTTACCTTTGTCGTCTGATTCATAATACAACACAAACTAAATTTATGGAGAACTACGCTCAAATTACGAAATCGATTTCGTTAGAACAATACGGAATCAAAAACGTTAACGAAATTATCCACAACCCATCTTTCGAAAAATTATACAATGACGAGTTAAATCCAAACTTAGAAGGTTACGAAAAAGGGCAACTGACAGAACTTGGAGCCGTAAATGTTATGACCGGTGTTTTTACCGGTAGATCGCCAAAAGACAAATACATAGTCAAAGACAATATCACCGAAAACAGTATTTGGTGGACTTCAGATAAAGCGGTTAACGACAACAAACCGATCAATCAAAACACTTGGGAAGCTTTAAAAGAAACTACAGTTGACCAACTTTCAGGAAAAAAATTATATGTGGTAGATGCTTTTTGCGGTGCCAATGAAAATACTAGATTAAAAGTACGCTTCATCATGGAAGTGGCTTGGCAAGCGCATTTTGTAACCAATATGTTTATTCGTCCGACGGAAGAAGAGTTGGCGAATTTTGGCGAGCCTGATTTTATCGTGATGAACGGTTCTAAAACTTCTTTCAAAGATTATGCGGCTCACGGATTGAATTCAGAAGTTTATGTGGCTTTCAATTTAACTGAAAAAATGCAGTTGATTGGCGGTACTTGGTACGGTGGCGAAATGAAAAAAGGAATGTTCGCTATGATGAACTACTACTTGCCATTACAAGGAATTGCTTCAATGCACTGTTCGGCCAATAAAGGGAAAGACGGCGATGTTGCGGTTTTCTTCGGATTATCAGGAACTGGAAAAACGACTTTATCTACTGATCCAAAACGGGAATTAATCGGTGACGATGAGCATGGTTGGGATAGCGAAGGTGTTTTCAACTTTGAAGGAGGTTGTTATGCTAAAACGATAGATTTAAGCAAAGAAAACGAACCGGATATTTATGGTGCTATTAAAAGAGATGCCTTATTAGAAAACGTAACGGTTGATGCTGATGGCGTAATTGATTTCAAAGATGGTTCGGTAACACAAAACACCCGCGTTTCTTATCCGATTAACCATATCCACAATATTGTAAAACCGGTTTCTAAAGCAGGTCATGCTACTAAAGTAATCTTCTTAACGGCTGATGCTTTTGGAGTAATGCCGCCGGTTTCTAAATTAACTCCGGAGCAAACACAATATTATTTCCTTTCAGGATTTACGGCTAAATTAGCCGGAACAGAAAGAGGTGTTACGCAACCGGAACCAACATTCTCTGCGTGTTTTGGGAAAGCATTTTTGACTTTGCATCCAACAAAATACGGCGCAGAATTGGTCAAGAAAATGGAAGAAAACAATGCGAAAGCTTACATGGTAAATACCGGATGGAATGGAACCGGAAAACGTATTTCAATCAAAGATACCAGAGCAATTATAGATGCTATCTTAGATGGTTCTATTGAAAAAGCTACAACTAAAACTATTCCGGTTTTCAATCTAGAAGTGCCAACTTCTTTACATGATGTTAATCCGGCAATTTTAGACCCTAGAGATACTTATGCAGACGCCGCTGAATGGAATGCAAAAGTATCCGATTTGGCTTCAAGATTTATTAAAAATTTCGCTCAATATACCGATAATGAGCAAGGGCAAAGCTTAGTAAAAGCAGGGCCACAGGTATAACAAACAAACCTAACCAAAGAAAAAAGCCATTCAATTTGAATGGCTTTTTTTGATTCTATCTAATAGTATTTTTATTTTCCTTTATTGGCGTCAGCAATATACTTTTCCAAAGCCATAGTCATCGATGGTGTTTCCGGTGTTGGTGCTAAGATATCTATACGCAATCCATGCTCTAGAGCTTCTTTTTGTGTTGTGCTTCCAAAAACTGCAATACGTGTATTGTTTTGTTGGAAATCAGGGAAGTTTTTGAATAATGATTTGATTCCGGTTGGACTAAAGAAAGCCAAAACATCATAATATACATCTGCCAAATCAGACAAATCACTCATTACGGTTTTGTAGAAAGTCGCTTGTGTCCAATCAACTTTTAAATTGTTTAGTGTTTGAGGCACGTCATAATTCAATTGGTCTGAAGCCGGTAATAAGAATTTTTCTTCTTTGTATTTTTTTATCAATGGTGATAAATCAACAAAGTCTTTTTGACCCACATATATTTTGCGTTTTCTGTACACTACATATTTCTGTAGGTAAAAAGCAATCGCTTCTGATTGGCAAAAATATTTTAAATCTTCCGGAACTTTATAACGCATTTCTTCAGCCACTCTAAAAAAGTGATCTACCGAATTTCTACTAGTCAAAATTATTGCTGTATAGTTGTTAAGGTCAATTTTTTGAGCCCTAACGTCTTTTGCACTAACTCCTTCTACATGTATAAATGAGCGGAAATCAACTTTTACTTTGTGTTTTTGCTGTAATTCAAAATAAGGAGAATTCTCCACTTTTGGTTCCGGTTGTGACACCAGAATTGTTTTCACTTTCAAATTTGACATTTTAATGCGCTAAATTTTTTGTAATCATATAATAAATGAAATAGTATGGAGCTATTTCAAGTGCGCAAAGATACAAAATAAAATAAAACAACTTCCCGATGATTAAGTTTTGATAAATCTTCAACGAAACCAAATAAGAATACAAGTTTATTATTAAAATGACACCAATAACGCAAAAAATCAAAACATTTGATGAAGTATTGTTATAAAACAAGTAAATGTTAATAGGCAACAAGAGCAATCCGATAAACGTTCTGTAACTCACTTTCTGCAAATTGAGTTGTTCTGTGAATTCCTCAATGTTGAATGTGGTTGCAATAATCTTTTCAATTAAGAATTTGGAAAGTACAAAGACACCGAAGAAAGTAAAAATTCGAATAAAAAGCACCCAATCGGTTTTAGAAATATAACCAAAGTGACTGAGAACAATTTGAATGAAAAACGAAAAGGAAATGATTTGAACAATGAATAACAATATGGTAAAACCACTCATCAAATGGGAAGTGTCTTTATAAACCTTAATGTATTTGTCCGATACTAAAATCCTTAGAAAATCATTGAATCTGGTTTCAAAAGCAGTTCTGGTGATTGCAATTAAAGCAAACGAAAAAACAAAAAGAGAGGTTGCCCAATCTTGGCTTTCTAAAACTCTCGGCACTAAAACAGTTTCTATCATAATCTCGACAAAATTACTAATTTTTTATTTGTTAAATTATTATATAATTATTAAGATTGGACGAAGATAAAAAGTTTATTTTTGCACAAAAGTATGACTGTATCTATATGAGCGACGCCATTGTAATTATTCCTACCTATAACGAAATTGAAAATATCGAAAGCATTATTCGAGCCGTTTTTGCTTTGCCAAAAACTTTTCATGTTTTAATTGTTGATGATAATTCACCCGATAAAACTGCGGATAGAGTAATGGAGTTACAAAAGGAATTTCCAAACCAATTGTTTCTGGCTTTAAGAAAGAAGAAATCCGGATTAGGAACAGCTTATGTACACGGTTTTAAATGGGCATTGCAAAATGATTACAATTATATTTTCGAAATGGATGCCGATTTTTCACATAACCCGAATGATTTGGAAAAATTGTACGATGCTTGCCATGAAAATGGCGCTGATTTATCCATTGGGTCACGTTATGTAACCGGTGTTAATGTGGTGAATTGGCCTTTGAGTCGCGTATTATTGTCTTATTTTGCTTCGGTGTATGTTCGAATGATTACCGGAATGAAAATCATGGATGCTACCGCCGGATTTATTTGCTACCGCCGCGAAGTGTTAGAGAAAATAAATTTAGATGCCATCAAGTTTATTGGTTATGCGTTCCAAATAGAAATGAAATATAGGGCTTTTGCCAAAAATTTCAACATACAGGAAGTTCCGGTTATCTTTACCGATAGAACCAAAGGACAATCCAAAATGAGTGGCGCCATTATCAAAGAAGCCATCTTCGGCGTTATTTCGCTGAGATTTAGGAAGTTTTTAAACCGATTATAAAATACCCAAAAATGAATACCGTTTTAATTAAGAATGCCAAAATAGTAAATGAAGGAAAGGTTTTTGAAGGCGATGTTTTGATTGAAAACGAATTTATTGTCGAAATAGCCGAAAGCATTAGTGCCAAATCAGCCAGTTGCAAAATCATCGATGCCGAAGGAAGTTATTTAATTCCCGGAGCGATTGACGATCAAGTGCATTTTCGGGAACCCGGATTAACGCACAAAGGCGATATCGCTTCCGAAAGCAGAGCTGCGGTTGCCGGCGGAATCACATCATTCATTGAACAACCGAATACCGTTCCGAATGCGGTTACCCAAGAACTTTTAGAAGATAAGTACCAAATAGCAGCCAAAACTTCTTATGCGAATTATTCGTTTATGATGGGCGGAACCAATGACAATTTGGAAGAAATTTTAAAAACCAATCCCAAAAATGTCGCCGGAATCAAATTGTTTCTAGGCTCGTCAACCGGCAATATGTTGGTAGATAATCAAGAAACTTTAGAAAAAATATTTTCGTCTACCAAAATGCTGATTGCTGTTCATTGCGAAGATGAAGCAACGATTAAAGCCAATTTAGAACGATACAAACTCCAATTTGGTGAAGACATTCCGGTAGAATTTCACCATTTAATCCGAAGCGAAGAGGCTTGTTATTTGTCGTCATCCAAAGCGATTGAATTAGCCAAGAAAACCGGTGCGAGATTACACGTTTTTCATTTGTCAACAGCGAAGGAAATGGATTTGTTTACCAACAAAATTCCGTTAGAAGAAAAGCAAATCACCGCTGAAGTTTGTATACACCATTTATGGTTTTCTGACGCCGATTATAAAACCAAAGGCAATTTAATCAAATGGAATCCGGCGGTGAAAACTGCAGATGACAGAGAGGCTTTGTGGAAAGCTTTATTGGATGACAGAATTGACGTAATCGCTACTGATCATGCGCCACATACCTTAGAAGAGAAAAGGCAGACATATCTGAAAGCTCCATCTGGCGGACCATTAGTACAACATGCTGTAGTAGCAATGTTTGAAGCAGCCCATCAAGGAAAGATTTCGATTGAGAAAATTGTAGAGAAAATGTGTCACAATCCGGCGAAGATTTTTAAAATTGAAAAGCGAGGATTTATCAAAGAAGGTTACTATGCCGATTTGGTTTTAGTGAATACCGGTTTGCCATGGAATGTAAAAAAGGAAAATATTTTGGCCAAATGTGGTTGGTCGCCATTTGAAGGCTATAATTTTAAATCGAGAATTACCCATACTTTTGTGAATGGTGAATTGGTTTATAAGAACTTTAAAGTAATTGAAAAGCCTGTTGGGAAACGATTGTTATTCGACAGATAAAATCGAAGATTTAAGAATTCCTATTTAAAAAAATAAAGATGAGTAATAGATTTATTTTAATTGGTTTGCTTTTAGCGTTTATCGGTTGTAACCATACGATTGATAAGCCCGATAATCTGATTGAGAAAGACAAGATGATTGATATACTGTATGATATATCATTACTCGAAGCCATAAAATCTCAAAATATTAGTGGTGGAATAAGCAACAATAATGCTAATACTTACCTCTACAAAAAATACAAAATCGACAGTATTCAGTTTGCCCAAAGCAACAAATACTATGCGTCAGATATTGAGGAATACAAGAAAATGTTTGAAGAAGTCAAAAGCAGATTAGAAAAGCAAATCCAAAAGATTGGAGGAAATCCTAATGAAGTCGGTGCGCCTATAAATCCTGAAACGCCTCAAGTACAATAAATGTTGTTATTGTAATTCAACCACTTCTTGAATAACGAAATCAATGCTTTGGAACTCAAAATCCAGAGCATTTTTTATTTTGTCATTCGATATAAATTCGTTTGACAGTAGGGCGTTGGCGCTGTATTTTGATAGTTTTCTTTTAGTTCTGAAGAAAGTAGAACAAAACCAATCCATTCGCCAACCCATGGCGAGCATCCAAGGTTTGGCTTCCATTTTAGGTTTTTTGACCATTAGTCTTTCGGCGATTTCAAAAATTACTTTTTTGAAAGTCAGGTTTTCGGCTACAACCGAAAAACGTTCTCCGACAATGTCGCTTTTCATCAATTGGACCATGATTTTAACTACATCGGTAACGCCAACATAACCGGTTGAACCATTGGTGTAAAACGGAAAGCCTTTTTTGATGGCCGAAAAGAAAACACCGCTTCCTTGATGCCAAAAACCTGCGCCAAAAATCACACCGGGATTGACAATTACAACATTTAAACCTTCTTGTTGACCGCGCCAAATTTCCATTTCGGCACCATATTTTGAGATGGCGTAATCACTGTGTAAGGCTTCGGGATTCCATTCGGTTTCTTCGGTGATTTGTTTTTCGTGAGGTTTTAAGTCGCCCAAAGCGGCAATAGAACTCACATGACAAAGTTTTTTTACTTTGTGGTCAATACAAAGATTGACAATGTTGGCTGTACCTTCGATATTTACTTTTCGAAGTTGGTCTTCGTCATTGGGATCATACGAAATTAAGGCGGCGCAATGGTAAACATATTCGATATCTTCGAAAGCCTTTTCTAACGCCGGAATATTGTTAACATCGGCTTGAAACCACTCAATTCTTCTAAACAAATGGTCGCTCAGATAAAGCGAAAAAAGATCCATTGTTTTTTTGATGGTGTGCGCTTGGCGATAAGTAGCGCGAACTCTATCGCCATTTTCTACCAATTGTAGTAGTAAATGCGCTCCGACTAAACCAGTTCCGCCTGTGACTAAAATCATTTGGTAAAGATAATTAGATTGTTAGATTTTTAGATGATTAGATTTGAGAAAAAGTAAGCCTTTGGTTAATCTTTTAGCCTTGATTGTAATGGCACGAAGTATAATGGAAAGCAGATTTGATATTAAGAGGAGGACTGCCAGTGGCAGTCAGGTATTTTTAATTTGACTTAAAATAGAATAACCTGAATAATAGCCCCGATTGAAGCAAGCTACCGTGTAGCGCGTAAAGCGGGAGCAAGTGTCTTACAAAAAGAAAAAGCCGTGCTCCTAAAAATTCGTAATTCGTAATTTGTAATTCCTAATTCTGTTTATCTTTGCGCTCATTAGAATAATTACGTTGGCACGAGCCTGCAAGGCGACTGCATCGAACACCAATAACAAATATTGACTTAGTGAGATGAATAATTTAGTAGCAGAATTGCAATGGCGTGGCTTGGTTCACGATATAATGCCCGGAACAGAAGAGCAACTTTTAAAGGAAATGACCACGACTTATATTGGGTTTGACCCAACAAGTGATTCGTTGCATATTGGGAGTTTGGTGCCGATTATTTTATTGGTTCACCTGGAGAAATTTGGGCACAAACCAATCGCTTTGGTTGGTGGCGCTACCGGTATGATTGGTGATCCTTCGGGGAAATCTGACGAGAGAAACTTATTGGACGAAGCAACTTTGGAGAAAAATGTGGCGGGAATCAAAGCGGTTTTGTCACGTTTTTTGGATTTCAATTCGACTGCTGCGAATGCGCCGATTTTGGTGAACAATTATGATTGGATGAAAGATTTTTCATTTATCAATTTTGCGCGTGATGTTGGTAAAAGAATTACCGTGAACTACATGATGGCGAAAGATTCGGTAAAGAAACGTTTGAGCGCGGAAGGCGAAGGCATGAGTTTCACGGAGTTTACGTACCAATTGATTCAAGGGTACGATTTTCATCATTTGTATAAAACATATAATTGTTTGTTGCAAATGGGCGGAAGCGACCAATGGGGAAATATTACTACGGGAACGGAATTAGTGCGAAGAATGAATGGAGAAGGTGCAAAAGCTTATGCGATGACTTGTCCGTTAATTACGAAAGCCGATGGTTCTAAATTCGGGAAATCCGAAGGCGGCAATGTTTGGTTGACTGCGGATAAGACTTCGGTTTACAAGTTTTACCAGTTTTGGGTAAATACGACCGATGTTGATGCAGAGAAATACATTAAGATTTTTACGTTTTTAGATGCAGCGACTATTGATGCTTTGATTGTTGAACACCAAACGGCACCACATTTGCGTGTGTTGCAGAAACGTTTGGCAGAAGAAGTGACGACTTTAGTTCACAGTGCAGTTGAGTTGGAGAAAGCGGTTTTTGCTTCGGGCGCATTTTTTAGTCCGACCATGGATGATTTGAAACAATTGGACACTAAGACTTTCTTAGAAGTTTTTGAAGGCGTTCCGCAAGCGGAAGTTGAAAAAGCAGCATTAGAAAACGGATTAGATATGATTGCGGCGCTTTCAGCTAAAACAGGTTTCTTGGCTTCGAATAGCGATGCGCGTCGAGAGTTGCAACAAAATTCGATTTCGTTGAATAAAGAAAAAGTAGCTACGGATTATTTGATCACTGAAAAGGATTTGATTAACAACCAGTTTTTGATGCTGCAAAAAGGGAAGAAAAATTACTATTTAATCAAAGTGATATAACATAAAAAGGAATCGAATAGGTTCCTTTTTTTATTCGCCTAAGTCGATTGCTATTTTATTGGAAGTAAACCAGCCTTTGGTTAGGGTTTTGTCATGTAGCACTTCTTTTTTTTCTTCTTCAGTGAAATTTTGTAGCAGTTCTTCAGCCATTAAGTTGATGTGGAGCTCGAGATAGTGCTTTTCTTTTTCTTCTATATAGTATTCGATAACATCATTTTTATGGTATCGGGTTTTGTCCCAAACCAGAATCGCTTTAAAATTTTTCGTTTCTTTTGGTTCCAATTTTTGAATGTTTTCTAAAAAGCTTTCTTTTCTTATTTGGGATAATTGTTCGGGTGTTCGGCTTTTTATATAATTCATCAAAGAATCTCTGTACGTATTGTAAGCTGCTTCGTCTTTGAAGTGGCGGGTTTTTCCTTTTCCGGTAAAGATTCCGTTGACCTCTACTGACGCTTCGTTTTCATAAACTTTATAATAGGGATTTGGGCGTAACGAACCGCCGCCAATTGGAATTACACTCGTGGTGTCTAAAACAAAAGAAATGGGTTTGTCGGTGAGATTGGTGATCTGATATTGCAAAGTGAATTCTCTGCTGCCGTCATCAGTATTGGAAGTTTTAATCGAATTGATTTTTAACTCAATGGGTTTTGATTGAGAAAAAACAGTAATCGAAAAAAGGAATAGGACTAAATATCTCAAGGTTGTATTTTTTATAGAAACGCAGAAAAACGAATTTTATTATAGCACCATCAAATTGCAACCGCGAATATCTGAATTGTCAAAGCGACCCAGTATTTCAAAAGAATTGTTGGTGTATTTTTTTCCTAAATCTTGCGTAGCGATAAAGGAACACGAATTGATATTCGCCAAGTCAATTACGTTTACACCGCCGGTTTTTCCGAAATCGACGTAAGTCAAAGCGTCTTCAGTGTCACGAACAAGGATTTGCGTCCAAGCCGGACACTCGAAAATACCATTGCCTAAAGAATACGCTTGCGATAACAATTCAGTCATGCCATATTCAGAATGGATACTCGAAACCCCAAAACCTAGGCACAAGATTTCATGCAATTCTTCGCGGATGATTTCTTTGCGTTTGCCTTTCATGCCACCGGTTTCCATGATGATGGTGTTTTTTAATTGAAAATTTTGTTTCTCAATCAAATCCAATAAAGCATAAGTGACACCAATCAAGATTACATTCTGACCTGAGTTATCCAATTCAATCAATTTCGAAATCAATTCGTCGTAATTGTTCAGGTAAAAACCGCTGTGCTCATTGTTAGACAATTCGATTAAATCTTTCACCATGTAAATCAAAGACGAACCACTGCGCTCCAAATAGGATGGAAGCAAGGCCAAAACGGCGTAGTCTTCGATGTTGCCATAAAATTCGGAGAAAGCCAAGCGGTAACTTTGTTCGTAAAGTGAAACATCAGTAACTAAGTGTTTGCTGGTAATCATTCCGGTGGTTCCGCTGCTGGTGAAGGTTTCCTGAATTTCATCGGTATTAGAAACGACAGTATGACTTTTAAAAAACTGGATCGGGAGAAACGGAATTTGTTGTAATGATTTTACTTTTTTAACATCGGTATTTAAAAAATCACAGAATTCACGATAGACTAAATTATTTTCGTATTGGTAACGAAAAACCTTTAGCGCTATTTTTTCAAATTGCTTTTGAGAAGAAATGGTGAATAGGTCTTGTGAATCAATCAAGGGATAAATTTTTTACTTCGTACAGTTCGACCTAAAGGTCTCGAGTGGCAAAAGTAATAAAAATAAAAAAGCCCTCTTTTTAAGTAGAGGGCTTTTTGGTATAGAGTTTAGAAATTAGTTGATGACTAATTTTCTCGCAGTTGTTTTACCTTCTTCAGTAATTTTAACCACATAAACACCGTCTCTAAGGTTGCTTACGTTGATGGCATTGTCAGAAGTGGTTGTGTTTAAAACTTGTTTGCCTAAGATGTCGTAAACAATAACTGTTTTTTCTCCATTAACCGCAGTTTCGATAAACAAAGTTCCGTTAGAAACCGGGTTTGGATATACTTTTAAGCCAGTGATTTCGTTTTGTTGTGTTCCTAAAGTAAAGTTAGGTGTTACCTCAATTCTTAATTCGTCAGCAATGATGTTTGGGGTGTTGTTTGCATTTTCTTGTCTGAACATGAATCCACCTAAATTAGCGAATGCAGTTGCAGGCGTAACACTAATTGTTGGAGCCGCACTTCCGCCAACTGTAGGATTGATGAATAACGATAAAGTGTTTCCTGTGAAATTATAACTCAACACAACATATTGAATGTCGCCGGCATTATATAAAGTCGGATCCCAAGCAGTTGGACTTCCAGCAGTTCCTAAGCCATATTGGTATTTATTTGCATTTTTTCTTATCCAAAGTCTGGCATTAGTTGTAGCGCCAGCGTTATCTGTAAACAAAGCAAAATAAGTGTTGGCTAGATCGTTCGTAACATTGGTTAAATCACTTGCAGTCATTATAAATGAAGCATATACAAAACCGCTGTTTGTACTGGTAAATAATGTTCTTGATTCTCCACCGGTACCTACAAAAGTGATTGAATTTCCAGAAGCCGTAATTCCCGGATAAGCCAAACTTCCTGCTGCGATAGTAATATTATCACCAGTGTTTACCAATGTCCACTTTTGCTCAGCGTTTAACGAACCACCAACAGTGTATGGGAATGATTCAAGATAAGGTAAAGGATTAACCGGTTTGCATTCAGGAGAAGTAATAATTGATTGGTATGGACAAGTGCCATTTGTAATACTTAAAGTTAGGGCTGTGTTTTCTGCAACGCCTGAAACAATAATATCGCCTTCTGCGACACTACCGGGATTGTCACCGCTTACAGTACCAGAAGATGGAGTGATAGTATAACTTCCTGAACCGCCACCTGTATAATGAATAGTTGCTGTGTAAGTGTCTAAACTTAAAGTTGAAGCATCACACACGGTGGTTGGAATTCCCAATACTAAAGTACAGGAAGGGTCAAAGCTTGATAGACTTATGTCATCAATTCTGATTTGGGCACCGACTAAGTTGGGTTGCGTAAATCGTAAACTTAAAGTGCTTGAAGAAGGAATAACGCCACCGCCGATAGTGATTAAATTCCAGCTTGCATTGGCGTTAGGGGTATAAGTCAATGAAGTCCAAGTAGTTCCATTGGTGCTATATTCAACAATCAAGACTGCATTTGCAGGAGTTGTATTATAGTTGGCTTGATAAGCAAATTTCAATTGTAAGTTCGCAGCAATGTAAGTCGAAGTATCTAAACCGTCAATTTGAAAATACTCATTAGCATCTGTTGTATCTGATAAAAAAACATTTACACTTCCCGAAGCGCCAACATATCCGGTTGAAGGGGTAGACGTTCTCATGTCGCCTGTACCTGAATAGACAATTGGGGATGGGTTTTGAAATCCTGTATAGGCAGTAATAACAGGGTTTCCGCTTGCTGTTGTTCCCATGTTTTCAGAATAAAACGTCTGTCCAAAAGAAACAGAAGTCATTGCTAAAAGCAATAAAGAGTAGATTTTTCTCATTTTAAATTTATTTATCTTACAAATATAATGACAATATTAAAAACAAGAACGATAAGTTTGGTTGTTATAACAAGTATTGAGGAATATTTTTAAAATATTTTGTTTAAGATTATTTAAAATCAAAAAGCCCTAACTTTCGTCAGGGCTTTTTTTTATAGATATTACTAAATTAGTTTACCACTAATTTTCTTGTAGCCGTTTTACCTTCTTCAGTAATTTTAACCACATAAACACCACCTCTAAGGTTACTTACGTTAATAGCATTATCTGAAGTGGTAGTATTTAAAACTTGTTTTCCTAAGATGTCATAAACAGTAACTGTTTTTTCAACATTAGTAGCAGTTTCGATAAACAAAGTTCCGTTAGAAACCGGGTTTGGATATACTTTTAGTCCAGCAATATCATTTTGTCTGATGCCTAACGCTGAAGTTGTAACATAAGCCCAATCTGTAGCGATTCTTAGTTCGTCAATCTGAACGTCTGGTGTTTCAGTAGTGCTGTCCTGTCTCAAGATAAAATTAGAAACTGTCGCTAAATCTGTACCAGTATGTGTGTCGGTTATTGTGGCTGCAGGTGGTGTACTGCCGTTCAGTACTGGGTTAATCCATAAGTTTACACTGTCATCACTAGCATCTGCACCGAATGTATATCCAACAACAACAAAATAAGTTTGCCCTGTAGTATAACTAGCGGATGTCCAAGTCGTGTTGGCAGCATTAGCAGTTCTAACTTCAATTCCAAGATTGTACGTTCCATCATCAACCTTTTTAGTCCATAAGGTAGCGCCAAAATTTGTACTGCTTGAACCTAGAGTTGCAAAGTAACCACCATTAACATCTGTTACCAATGCCATAGAACCAACGTTTAAGATAAATGAATAATAAACAGTTCCGGTTGTTTGTGGTGTGAATTGAGTTGAAACATCATTTCCTGCTCCGCCATAGATTACAAAACCATTAGTAGATGTTAAACCCGGATAGGCGGCCATGGTTCCACCTGCAACAATGATTTCGTCACCACCAGCAGTGATATTTGACCATTTTTGGCTTTGTGATAAATTACTTGCTTCAGCATAGTTAAATGGCTCAGCATACGGCAATGTATTGATTGGTTTACACTCCGGTGCGTTTGCACTAGTATTCAAATTACACGTTCCGCCTGTTATTGTTGCTGAAAAATTTGTTCCTTCAGCTACACCAGAAATAGTGATGTTACCAGCAGCAACAGTACTTGGATTGTCGCCACCAACAGTTCCTGAGGTAGGTGTTATAACATAAGTTGCATTGCCACCACCAGTGTATGGAATGGTTACGGTATATGTGTCAAGCCCATAAGTTGAGGCATTACACAAAGTTGTAGGAGTGCCTAAAGCTAAGGTACATGAAGAAGATACACTACTTAATTTTACATCATCAATTCTGAATTGTCCAAATGCAGGATTTGGTTGTCTGAATTTTAAAGACAAAGTAGTTGATGAAGGAATTTGTCCGCCAGCAACAGTTACTAATGACCATCCTGTAGCACTCGCTGTAAAGGTAAGAGGTGTCCAAGTAGTTCCGTTAGTACTATACTCAACTGTTAGTAAATTTGTGATGGAAGTTGTGTTTAGACCAAACGATAACTGAAGGTCTGCTGATTGGTATGCTGAAGTATTTAATCCGTCAATTTGGAAATACACATCGGCAACATTAGTTATAAAAACATTTCTCCCTGCAGAAGCTCCGGTGTAAGTGCCTGAAACTAAAGTAGACCTTGTGTCAGCTGTGCCAGAGTACAAAATAGGACTAGAGTTTTCAAATACATTGGCAGCAATTGAAAGTGTTCCTGTTGCAGTTCCCATGTTTTCAGAATAAAACGTCTGTCCAAAAGAAACAGAAGTCATTACCAAAAGTAATAAAGAGTAGATTTTTTTCATTTTTTTAAATTTAATTAGCCTACAAATATAATGACAATATTTGTTAGCCGAAAAAAAGAATGTAAAAAAATGATTAAATAAAAGTTAAAACTACAAAGAATAACTATCTGACAATTAGTTTTCTAGTGGTAGTGGTTTCTCCTTCTGTAATTTTAATGATATAAACGCCGGGAGGAATAGAAGTAATGTTCAATTCTTTAGAAGAAATGGTAGTTTGGAGTACCTTTTTACCTAAAACATCAAAGATAAGAATCTCTTTATCCAAAGAAGTTTTTGAAGTGATGTAAATTTTTCCGTTACTAACAGGGTTAGGATAGAAACCAAGCGTTTCTCCTTGTTGCTTTCCGTCTTGTGCCATTGACACTAACGTAAACAATAAGAAAAAGCAAGTAGTTAAAAAGTAGTTTCTTTTCATGACACTAATTTGGTTATTACAAAGATATAAAATATATTTCAAATATTGTACCAAAAAAAATCCCTCAATCACAATTAATTGAGGGATTAAATTTATTTGTATGGTTTTTTTATGGCGCTAAGTTAGTTCCGTTTACAGTTGCCCATACTCCTGTTGAAATATTTGCTCCTGTTGCACTAGCACTTGTTGTGTATTGTCCGGTTGGGAAAGTAACACTCAAGGCTCCGGCTCCTAAGTACTGAGAAGTTCCATCATTGATTTTTACAGTAGTCAACTTTATTTTGTTTGCGTTAACTTGGTCTGTATTGGTTGCAGCATCTTGAATTCTAACAGCTGTCGAATTGGCAGTAGTATATCCTGAAATTACAACATTAGTAAAATCACCATTTCCTTGTTTTTTGAATTGGATAGCATCATATTCCGCTGCTGAAGAACCGCCTTCTGTAACTGTTCCGGCTGCTCTTACTAATGTAATGTTTGAAATTACCGGCCAATAAGCGTTGTTGTTATTTGAAGCTTCGATTTCCATTCCGAAATTACCTGTTCCCACTTGGTATGCATACCAGTTAGAATTGTTTTGGCCTTTCCATCCATCTTGCCAGTCAAATGAATCATCATAATTTCCATAAGAAATTATATTGGTAGCGCTCACAGTTCCACCGTAAAACTCATAACCGTCATCAGCTCCTTTGTATGAAACTAAATGGTCTAAAACTGTCCCTGATCCAACTGAATAGAATGAAAATCCGTTCATTTCACTTGTTCCGTCAGTAATTTTTTTACCGGCATATTCCACTCTTACATAACGCAAAGTTCCACCATTATGAGTAGCATTTGTTCCGCCATAAGATAGATTTAATCCATCTTCAGAAGTTTTTGTAGTTACACCACCAGCACCATTAATTGGAGCATCACCATACATGATGATACCGCCCCAAGAGCCTGGTGTTGCAGAAGGCTCTGTCAATACAATCGGTTGAGCAGCCGTTCCGTTCATAATTAATTTTCCGCCATTTTTTACAACGATAGCATCAACACCATTAGCAGCATTAGCAGTGATTGTTGAACCTGCATCAAAAGTTACTGTAACACCATTTTCTATAGTTACAATTCCATTCAAAGTATAATTTCCAAAAGCATATGTTTTGTTTGTAGTGATTGATCCGGTTAATTCTCCTTCTACCGGTTGAATTGTTCCTTCATCATCATCAGATGAACAGCCAACAAATAATGTTGATAAAATTGTAAGACTTAAAAATAAATTTTTCATTTTAAATTGTGTTTTAAATTGTTTCGACAAAACTAACTCAGGTGTGTTTTTTAAATGTTTGGTTATCATTATTTAAAGGTTATCGCTAAATTATTTAATTGTAAAACCAATGTTTCCTTATCATAAACAAAAAAGAACTCCGAAGAGTTCTTTTACTTTTTAGAATGTATAAGATAAACTGGTTGAGAATCCTATACCTCTTTTGTAACTTTCTAACAGAAGTGAAGATTCGTCGATACTAATTTCGCTCTTGTCTCCCAATTCTCTTTTATAAGTAGGATTCAAAATATTGTCTATCGAAAATTTGATATCCCATTTTTTATTGATAGTACTTCCCCATACAAAATCCAGTTTGTGAAAAGGTTTTTCATAGATATGGTCATTACCGGCAACACCAACAGCATAGATTCTTTCGCCATAAACATTATATACCAATGAAGTCGTGTTTTTCCACTTTGGATTTAAAAGGAATTCATATTTTAAATCGGAATTGATTAACCAACTTGAAGCTCCTTGTAATTTTCTCTTTTCAAAAGTGTCAAAATAGCCATCACGGTTTTTGTCAACTGTCGCTTCCGTAATCATGAAAGAAGTGTTGGTTCCAAAGGAAAAACCTTCAAGATTTTTATTTAAACGACTCAATTGAACAAGGAATTCGAACTCGGCACCGAAAAGTGTGGCACTTTTATTATTGAAATAAGTTATGGTTTGTCCGCTTCCGGTAGCACTTGCTTGAACCGTTCTTTCTATTGGATTGTCAATGTATTTGGTAAATAAAGTGGCAGCAAATAATTCGTTTTTGGTTGGAAACAATTCGAATTTTACGTCAATATTGTAATTTTCACTGTTTTCAATATTTGAGTTACCTCTTTCGGTTGTTCCGTCAGCGTTGATTAAGTTGATATCTAAACTTTCAAAAAGTACCGGTTTTGTATACGTTTTGGAAGCTGCGAAACGAAGATTGCTATTGTCATTAACAGCATACTTAACATTGATAGAAGGTAAGATGTACAGATTTTCGTTGGTTTTCTTTCTGTAAGGATTACTAATTGGGTCCACAATCGATTTGAATTTGTACTCACGGATTGTATTCTCTGCCCGAAGTCCTATGTTAAATTCCAGTTTTTCAGAAAAATTATATAGAAATTTAGTGTACAAAGCATCGGCTCTTTGCATTACTTTGGTTTTCCATTCGGCAGAAGATTGTTCCGTAAACGAAAGAAAGTTGCTGGCAATATCATCTTGAATCGCTTGGTCAATATCATTCACTACTACGTTGTATGGTGTAGCACCTGAGTTTGGCACACCAAAAGTAAATCTGAATTTTGACACCATGTATTCCGCAAAACCATTATATCCGAAAGAGAATTTGTGTTTTTTGTCTTCGCTTTTGCCAAATTTATAGTTGTATTCTAAATTACCTGACATATGGTAATTGTTGTCAATATTGAAAAACTGACGCAATAAGTTGTTACTACCGTATTGAGTGTTGATTTCAGTTTCGCTGATTTTAGTTCCGGTGATGAATTTTCGGTCCGGTTGACTGTATTTGGTTCTGGTAAAAGACAAACCACCTCTTACCGAATGCTTATCATCACTTGTAATTTTGTAGTTTCCAAAAAATTGATTGGTAAAATAATCCGATTGCTCATATTGGTTTAATCGAATAAATTCGTTTGGATTGTCTACTGCTGTTCTGGTATAACCTACTTGGTCTTGTACAATATTTTCGGTTGATTTCAAATATAAGGTATTGTATAATAGCTTTATGCGGTCTGTTTTGTACTGTAAACCAACTAATACTGAAGATTGCGTTTGAAATTTATACTCTTCTTTCACCAAATTATTGTCGTAAATACCTTGACCTTGTGAAAAGGTTCTGTCAACTCCTTTTCGAACTTGATAGGTGTTGTCAAAATTAGTGGCGAATACATAGTTCAGTTTGTTCTTATTCTTACCCAAATAAAATTTCCCTGAATGACTTACGCCAAAACTAGTGTTTAAAGGTGATGTAGTTTTGTTAACATCCCAACTTGATTTATAGTCGTTGTCAATTCTTCCGTTAGGAATAGCGCCATATCCCGAAGGCAATTGACGTTCTTTTCCACCAAAACCAAAAAAACTTTTAGTATTGTCAGCATCCGTAGAAATTAAAAAATCACTTCCGTTGTTGTTAGTAGTATAACCAACACTGTAACTTATTTTGGTTTGACTTTCCTGAGTTTGACTCGTAATAACATCAATAGTTGCACCGGCGAAATCACCATAAATGTCAGGATTAAAAGTTTTATAAACATCCATATAACCCACAACATCTGTTGGAAATTGGTCTAGAGGAATTATTTTTTTAAATGGACTATTTGAAGGAACAGCCAATCCATTAAGTAATAAATTATTGTAACGGTCTTCCAATCCTCGGATAAACAAACCTTTCGATTCTACTTTTGTAATTCCGGAGATTTTAGTTAATCCTTCTTCTACTGTTGAAACTCCTTTTCTAGACATTTCCTGTGCGCCGATACTTTGTTTGATCTCCACCGCTTTTTTCTGTTCCAATAATAAGGCAGTTTCTTTTTCACGGCTAACTGTATTTTGAATTACCACATCTTGTAACTGATAACTTCCAGAGCCTAATGCTTTATTGATGGTAAGCGTTTCGCCAGCTTTAACTACAATTTGCTCTTCTATAGTTTCATATCCTACAAAGGTAAATTGAATGGTATAGGTTCCCGCTTCAATGGCGATTGTGTATTTTCCGGTTTCATCCGTAGTCACTCCAATTGCTGTACCTTTAATCATAACGTTAGCAAAAGGTAAAGGTTCGTTGTTTAAATCTTTATCTGTTAATGTACCGGTGATAGTTCCTTTGTTTTGGGCAAATCCGATAACATTGATAAGTAAAAAAGTAACAATAAATTTAAGTCTCATTTTGTCTTGTTTAATTTTGGTGCAAAGAAACCACCGTATTGTAAAGGTCATGTTACTTCATTATTACCATTTTGTTGGCTAGACATTACCAAATTGTTAACAGATTAAATTACGGTTAACTCAAGTTTCATTGTATGTAATCATTTTGTATTATCTTTACATTTACATCGACAAAAAACAATCGTGTCCGTATGAAAAAAAAAGACATCAAGATTTTATTAGTAGATGATGAGCAGGATATCCTAGAAATTGTGGGCTACAACCTTTCCCAAGAAGGATATCAAATTGTAACCGCTACCAATGGAAAAGAAGCCATTACAAAAGCTAAAAAAGAGTTACCACAGCTGATCATTATGGATGTAATGATGCCCGAAATGGATGGTATGGAAGCTTGTGAAAACATTCGCAAACTACCGGAATTAAGCAATGTAATTATCACTTTCTTAACCGCTCGAAGCGAAGATTATTCTCAAGTAGCGGGTTTTGATGCCGGTGCCGATGATTACATCACCAAACCGATCAAACCAAAATTATTGGTGAGTAAAGTAAAGGCTTTATTACGCCGATTGAAAAATGAGGAACAAAATTCAGAAACACTCAACGTTGGCGGCATTGAAATCAATCGCGAAGAATATAAAATAATCAAAGAAGGAAAAGAAATTGTACTTCCAAGAAAAGAGTTTGAATTGTTTTATCTTTTAGCTTCCAAACCCGGAAAAGTATTCAAACGCGAAGAAATTCTCGATAAAGTTTGGGGCAATGAAGTCATCGTTGGCGGAAGAACTATCGATGTTCACATTAGAAAGCTTCGCGAAAAAATTGGCGAAGAATTATTCAAAACCATCAAAGGTGTTGGCTATAAATTAGAAGTGTAAATGAAAGTAAATTTCAAGAAAACTTATCGTTTTGCTGTAGTTTCATCCTCTTATATTACAGTTTTTGCTACTGGTTTTCTTGGATTATTATTGTGGTTTTTTTTCCATAAATTTGATTGGCAAATCAGTTTAGTTTTTGCCTTTTGTATTTTTATTTTTTCATTCTTCGTAATCCAATACCGAGTTGAGCATTTTATCTATCGCAGAGTAAAAAAAATCTACGACGATGTTTCCCTTTTAGAATCCACTTCTTTTCGAAACCAACCTATTACGACCGACATGGCCACTTTAACCAAACAGGTAAAAAAGTTTGCCACCGATAAGAAAATGGAAATCGAAACCCTCAAAGTGCGTGAAGAATACCGTCGCGAGTTCTTAGGCAATGTTTCCCATGAATTAAAAACACCTTTGTTTACGGTTCAAGGATATCTTTCTACTTTGTTGGATGGCGCCATAAATGATAAAAACGTTCGCAAAAAATATCTGGAACGTGCAGAAAAAGGCGTAGAGAGACTAATTTATATCGTCGAAGATTTAGACATGATTTCCAAACTGGAAACCGGTGATTTGAATCTCGAATTGTCTAAGTTTAACATTGTCGAATTGATTCAAAGTGTTTTCGATTTATTGGAAATGAAAGCCGATAAAAAGAATATTATCTTGATGTTCGACCGAAAGTACAGTAAACCGATTAAAGTTTTTGCTGATCAGGAAAAAATCCAACAAGTATTGACCAATTTGGTGATGAATTCCATCAAATACGGTAAAGAAAACGGCACAACCGAAGTGACGATTGAAGATTTAGTCAACGATAAAATCATAGTGCGTTTTAGAGACAACGGCGAAGGCATCGAAAAACAATACATTCCGCGTTTGTTTGAACGCTTTTTTAGAGTGGATAAAAGCGGAGCGCGAAGCGAAGGCGGTTCCGGACTCGGATTGTCAATTGTCAAACATATAATTGAAGCGCACGGCGAAAAAATTTATGTGGAAAGCGAATTCGGGAAAGGTTCTGAATTTTCATTCACTCTTGAAAAGTATAAATAATTGCTTCCAATTTACGGCTTCATTCAGTTGAGGCAATCCTTTGTACAACCCTAGTTCCAGTAAATTTTCTATTCTGAAATCTTCTTGTTTGGCATACGGAGCAATACCGTTTCTTTTGAATCTTTTGGCTAAATATTCCTGCTCAAATTGTCCAGGTGTCGGAATAAAAAACGCTTTCTTTTCTAATTTCGCCAAATCCATTACAGTCGTATAGCCCGAACGACAAAGTACCATATCACTTTCATTAAAAGCAGTTTCAATTTCGGAGGAAGTCATGAAATTATAATAGGTGATATTTTTAATGACATCAACTTTCTGTTCGTTTTCGACTTTTCCTTTGATAAAAATAATCTTGCCGTAATAGTTTTGAAGTTCGAAAGTTAATTTGTCTTCCAACATTGTACGCTGAGGTTCCGGACCGGAAAGAATGACCATTAACTCGTATTTGGATTCCATTTCTTTTTTCTCCAAACGACTCAACGGGCCAAGATATTTTAATGATAAGTCACTATTTTTCAAATGTCCTAATTTCCCGGTGAGATTAGGTTGCTCTTTCATATCCGGAATCCAACATTCAGTAAATTTACCAATGAAATATTGATGCAGTTTACTAGAAATCCAAGTGGTTTTTCCGGATAAAACATTGAGTTGGTGTGTTATGAAAATACTAGGCACTTTTTTACTGTAAACACCCAAACGATTGTCGGAAATAATCCCTTTTAAATCGTATTGCTTGACTAATGCTTTGACTAATTTCTTTTCTTCAAAAATAGCCTGAATCATTTTCGGACTGTTTTTAATCAGTTTCCATTTAAAATCTGCACCGTCTTTAGCATATTCAATTTCGTAGGAAGGCAGTTCCAATGATTCTAAATGAGGAAATTCTTTTTGTAAAATTTTCAAAGCAATACCATCCGAAGCAATAATAGGCGTAAAGCCATATTGTTCTAATGCACGAATAATCGGAATGCAACGAGTGGCGTGACCTAAACCCCAATTTAATGGCGCAACGAGTATATTTTTTGACATTATTTTTAATTATTTATTCAAAATGCTGATAAATTGTTCAGCCAATTTGTCTTCGTATTCAAAATGAGGTTCGTCTTCTAAAAACGAATCATTTGGGTTGTGTTTATACAATTTCCATTTTTTATTATTGTATTCCAAAGCGGCCAAATTTTCAATCCAATCGCCCGAATTCAGATAGGTTGTTTTTCCTTTTTCGTTTTCCACCGATGAAATCTTAGGTTCATGTATGTGTCCGCAAATTACATAATCATAATGATTTTCTATCGCCAATTCGGTACAAACATTTTCAAAATTTGTGATAAACTTCACTGCCGATTTAACGTTGTCCTTTATTTTTTTGGATAACGAATAAGGTTCTTTATTGAATTTAGCCAAAATCCAATTTAAAAAACGATTGATTAAAATCAGCATGTCATAACCCCAACCGCCAAGTTTTGCCAACCATTTAGCATGATTGATTGACGCATCAAAGACATCTCCATGGAAAAACCAAGCTTTTTTGCCATCTAAATCTAAAACCAATTTGTTGAGTAAACTCATGTTACCAAGATGCAAATCGGTAAATTTTCTCAAGAATTCATCATGGTTTCCGGTTAAATAATAGATTTTGGTGCCTTTGGAACTCAACGAAATAATTTTCTTAATCACCTTTAAATGTGAAGCCGGAAAGTAAGATTTTCTAAATTGCCAAATGTCAATAATGTCTCCGTTTAGAATCAATATTTTAGGTTTGACAGAAGATAAATAGGCCAATAATTCCTTGGCATGGCAGCCATAAGTTCCTAAGTGAACATCCGAAATAACAACAACTTCTACTTTTCTTTTTTTCAAAATAAATAAGTTTTTCAAAGAAAGGATTTTGCTGAAACAATTAGGTTACTTAAACATTATCAAAACTTTATTTGTACTGATTTTTATTTCCTTAATTTTACCAAAAAATTTAAAGTTTGTGGGCAGTAAGAATAAATTAAAACGATTTAAGGAAAACGAAACTTTTCAAAATGTTTTCCAACCAACGAGAGAAGAAGTAGTAGGCGGAGAATTTCCGTTAAAAGGGAAATGGAATAGTGATTTTTTCAAAAACGACAATCCTATCATCATCGAATTAGGTTGTGGTAAAGGCGAATATTCTGTTGGTTTAGCCGAAAAATATCCGGACAAAAACTTTGTCGGCATCGATATCAAAGGCGCGAGATTTTGGCGTGGCGCAAAAACAGCGGTGGATGAAGGCCTGCACAATGTGGCTTTTGTTCGTACGCAAATCGAATTAATCGAAGATATTTTTGCCACGCATGAAGTGTCCGAAATTTGGATTACTTTCCCCGATCCGCAAATCAAATACAAACGCACCAAGCACCGAATGACCAACAGTGAGTTCTTGAAATTGTACCAAAGAATTTTAAAACCGGATGGCGTTGTAAATCTTAAAACCGACAGCGAATTTATGCACGGTTATACTCTTGGATTACTACACGGCGAAGGACATGAAGTTTTGTATGCCAACCATAATGTCTACAAAAACGAAGGCGCACCGGAAGAAGTTATCGGTATCCAAACGTTTTACGAAAAACAATATTTGGAAATCAACAAAGCAATTACGTATATTCGTTTCAAAATCAAATAGATGACCTTTATTTTGCCTCTTGTGTTGGGTTTTTGCATTTCGTTTTTAGCGGTTATACTTCCGGGTTTAATCAATATGACGGCGGCGAAAATCAGTTTGCAAGAGAGTAAAATAGAAGCCATTAGCTTTGCTGCCGGTGCTGGTACTGTAGTTTTTTTCCAAACTTTTATCGCTGTGATGTTTGCCCGATTCATCAGCAATCATGATGAAATTGTCGCTACTTTACAAGAAATCGGCATCTTCATTTTCTCCGGTTTGAGTATTTATTTTTTTTGGATAGCCAAAAAGCCTAAAAAGATAAAAGCCCATAAAACGGTCAAAGGAAAATCCAATCGTTTCTTTTTTGGGATGTTGTTGTCCATGTTAAACTTGCTTCCCATTCCGTTCTACGTTTTTGCCAGTATGGGTTTGGCCGCAGCAGGTTATTTTAGTTTTGATAAAATTCCGGTTTCTTCTTTTGTGATTGGAGTAGTTTTGGGCTCGTTTAGTGTTTTTTACCTCTATATCGTTGCCTTCAAAAAGATTGAAAAAAAGACCGAATTCTTGATGCAAAACATTAACATCGTCATTGGTTCTGTCACAACTTTTATGGCTGTAGTTACGTTGATCAAATTGCTGTATCATTAATCATGGAAGATAATTTTTTCGAAAGAGTCTACGCGATTGCACGCCAAATTCCGGAAGGGAAAGTCACTTCTTATGGCGCGATTGCCAGAGCATTAGGCACAGCACGTTCCGCTCGAATGGTTGGTTGGGCAATGAATGCTTGTCACGGTAGAGATGATGTTCCGGCACATAGGGTGGTGAATAGAATCGGAGTGCTTTCCGGAAAACACCATTTTGAAGGAACCAATTTAATGCAACAACTACTCGAAAACGAAGGGATTATAGTTGTTGATAATCAAATTGTAGATTTTGAGAAGCATTTTTGGCAACCTGAAATTAGTCAGCAGTAATCAGTAGCAGTAGGCAGTTTATGAAAAAACTTTTGTGCATATTCTTTGTTCTATTGTTTTCTTTTTGTTCAAAAAAGGAGCAAAGCCCATATCCGCAATTTTTAGTTTCTGAGCAAGACGATGTTATCCAAGTGAATACCAAAGAAATGTTAGGCGTTCGACCTAATATGTTTGGTTGGAATTTTACAAATGGCACAGATGATACAACCCACATTTATCAACCTTATGAAAAGGTAATCGATATAAAAAAAGAAAAAAGACCCATTTATGGTGGTTGGGCGTTGAATGAAAATTATATAAAGCTTCCATTTGCAAAAGATACAGTCATTCCGCGGATGGATTTAAAAGTTATAGTAGATACAACTTACACTATAAGTAGGAAAAGCATTCACTACAAAAACTATTATTATCCAAAATGGAATAAGTCTACTCTTTATTCTGAAGAATCAGAAGAAAAGCTTATGGCTTCCTATCGTACCAATATTAAAAAGTTGGAAGATAATTTTGTTGAATGTTACCCTGTGTTGATTTACAATAATTCAAGAAACAATGCGGTGACAGGGACATTCATGATTCAGGAAGCGAAAGACAGTGACGGAAAATGGAAACCTATTGAATTTATAAAAAGATTAGGTATTGCTAGTTGTATTCCAAGCCCAAGTCCGTTATTGTTTTCCAAAAAATATATGGGAAGTTCAATCATAAAATATCACGGGGATTTTAAAACCAAATTGAGAGTCAAATTCGCGAACAAAAAGAACATCTATTATTCTAACGAATTTACAGGTTATATTCATAAATCTCAATTTGATAATAAGCCTTATGTAATATATTATAATAGAAATTTATCAAATTCCCTTATACCGGTGCCTTTTGAAATTTCCAAAAATTTGGATTTTTTAGATTATGATTCTAACCAAATGATAAACTGGCATGTTGATCCTTAATTATTACTCCAACAAACAAACCGTAAACTTTGTCCCGTTTTCTCCATTTTCAAAGGCCAAATAACCGCCATGCGCTTCAATAATATTTTTGGATAAAGTCAAGCCAATTCCCGCGCCGTCTTTTCTGGTAGTGAAGAACGGAAGAAAAACTTTATCTTCAATTTCGGCATCAATTCCGGTTCCGGTGTCAGTGATGATGAGGTAAATACGTTTTTCCTTGACTTCGGCACTGATGGTAATTTCTTTGATTGCTTTCTCTTCCAAAGCATACATGCTGTTGGTCAGTAAATTGATAAAAACTTGCTCCATTTGGTTACTGTCAACCATTATCCATCGTTTAAAATTAATCGCATTGGTCACTGTAATGTTTTCTTTTTTAAACAACGGCTGCATGATTTTTATACAGTTTTCAACCAATTCCGATAATTCTGTTTTTTCTTTTTTAGGCGAAGGCAACATGGCCAGTTTTCGATAACTTTCTACAAATTCCTGCAAGTGATTGCTGCGGTTGTGCATCGTCGCAACACTTTGTTTGATGTCTTCCAAATCTTCTGCCGAAAGGTTATCCTGTTGGACCAATTCATTCAGATTTTGAGAAAGCGAACGAATAGGCGTCAACGAATTTAATAACTCATGCGAAATGACTTTCATCAAATTGACCCAAGCTTCTTTTTCTTTTTTCTCCACAACTTTTTGAATGCTGTCGAGTAAAATAATATAGTATTCTTGATCAAAGGTTTTCGTTGCGGAAGTCTGAATGATGAAGGTTTGCGTGTCTTGTTTGTTGACTCTGATTTGCAACGAATGCTTCATTTCCTGAAAGCCTTGTGCTTCAATTATTTCGCAAAGCGATGGCAATTGGTTTTTCAAATAATGCCATTTAGAAACTTTCGGAACGGCAAAATGTTTCGAAAAATAATCGTTCATTAAAAAGATGTTCCAATCGCTATTTTCCTTTTGCAGAATGATAATTCCTGTTTCGATATTGTTTAAAATGGAACGATATATAATGTCTCTCGAAAGCTGCTCGTGCTGTTTTTCTTTGAGTTTTCCATACAACTGAAAAAGACTGGAATAATTGTGATACGATTTGTGTTTGGAAAAATCTGAAGAGAAATCATTTTGTAAAATCGAAGCAATCGTTCGGTCGTAAAGCAAAAATGCATTGCGTAAAAAAAGAAACATTTCCACCAAGAATAAAAACGAAATAAAAGCAGAAAATAAACCGGTATAAACCAACGCACGAGAAAAAAGAAAAACACTCAAACCAACACTGCTTAAAATCAGTATCAGCCTAAAAAACAGCAAATGATATATCTTTTGGTTTTTGAACATTAGGAATTGCTGATGTTGTATTTTTCCATTCGACGGTACAAAGCAGCACGCGACAAACCGAGTTCGTCCGCCGATTTGCTGATGTTGTATTGGTGTTTCGCTAACACTTTTTCAATCGTATTTTTCTCCACACCCGAAAGCGGAATGTCCTCGCGATTTTCGTAAAAAGTAACCTGTTCCAAATCCAAATCGGAAGCCGAAATCGTATTGTTTTCACATAGAATTACGGCTCGCTCAATTCGGTTTTCCATTTCGCGAATGTTGCCGTTCCAAGCGTGTTTTTCAATTTGTTCCAATGCTTTTTCGCTGAAAATAATTTCGTTTCGGTCATATTTTGCAATGATTTTTCCCAAAAGAAATTGGGCCAATGCGACTTTGTCTTCCTTTCGATCTCTAAGCGAAGGTAACGTGATTTCCATAGTGTTGATGCGATAATACAAATCTTCACGAAAATTCTTCTGAGTTACTTCATCCTTCAAATTTAGATTCGTAGCCGTGATAATTCTAACATTTAACGGACGAGGTTTTGATTCGCCCAAACGCGTGACGGTTTTGGTTTGAATGACTTGCAATAATTTCGATTGCAAATGCAAAGGAACATTCCCGATTTCGTCTAAGAAAATAGTGCCGTTTTGTGCATTTTCGAATCTTCCGGCAGTGTCGTTTTTAGCATCGGTAAAAGCGCCTTTGGCATAACCAAAAAGCTCGCTTTCAAAAATATTATCGTTTAATGAACCCAAATCTACATGAACAAAAGCATTGTTTTTTCGTTCAGATTGTTGGTGAATGTATTGCGCCATCACAAATTTTCCGGTTCCGTTTTCGCCTAAAACCAAGACATTCGCATCGGTTTTGGCTACTTTTTCACCCAAAGCATAGGCTTTTTTTATACTCATAGAATCGCCAATAAAAAACGAATCCATAATTGGTTCTTTGTCGGTTTTCTTTTTGGTTTTCCTCGATTCTTCAACGGCTTGTTTTACGGTTTCAACTAACTTTTCGTTTTCCCAAGGTTTCAAAACATAGTCGAAAGCACCATTTTTCAAACCTTCGACAGCAGTTTCTACTTTCCCGAAAGCCGTCATTAGAATGACAATGGTTTTAGGCGAAAGCGTTTTAATCTCTTTTAAAAAATACAAACCTTCGCGACCATCTTCAAATCCAATGCGGTAATTCATGTCTAAAAGCACGACGTCAATTTCGTTTTCTGCTAACAATCGAAGTACATTTTTAGGGTTGTTGAGTGTAAAAATGGTTTCGAAATGTTTTTTCAAAAGCATTTTTGCCGCAAAAAGAATGTCTTCCTGATCGTCGATAACTAATATGTTGGCGTTCGTTTTTTTCATGTGGAGCTAATACTTGCTTTTTTATTGGAATATGTAATCGTTTTTCCGTATTTTTTATTTCTAGTTTACTTTCGAGGCGATTTCATCACTGTTCGGTTTCGTACAAATGGTGTTCGATAGTGAACACTTGAAATTTAGATTGGTTTGTAATATTCATAAAATCAGATAGTTGTTATTTTTAAAACTTTGGCACAAAATTGCTATTACACCTGCCAAAGTAATTAAAATGGACACTGTCATCAATCGTAAAAATAACAAAAAAAAGTATCTGACCATCGCAGTTTTGGCAATTGTGATTTTGGGTTACGGTGCTTTTTCTATGATTACCAAAAAAAGAAGTTTTAACGTAAAGAAAAGCGAGATAAGCATCAAAACCGTGGAAGAGGATTTCTTTGAGGATTTTATGGTGTTTCAAGCGCGAGTAGAACCAATGAATTCGATGTTGGTGAATATAGTCGAAGGTGGTTCGGTTCAGGAAATTTTTGTCAGCAATGGCGATAGGGTCATTGAAGGACAACCGTTGGCAAGATTATACAATCCGAATACGGAACTGAATTACATGCAACAGGAAACGGCCATCATCGAACAAATCAATAATTTGAACAAAGCCAAACTGGATTTACGCAATCAAGAACTGAATTTGGCCAAAGATTTAATCGCTATTGAACACGATTATCAGGATGCGAAAAACTTATATGATTTGAACAAGAAGTTATTCGACCAAGAAATTTTAGCCAAAAACGAATGGGAGAAAACACAAGAAAATTTTCGCTTTCAAAAAGAACGCATGAACATTATCAAACAAAGTGTCACCAAAGAAAAGCAAGCCAATCAAATTCAAATTGGGCAACTCAATCAGTCGATTGGCATTATGGAAAAAAGCTTGGGTGTTTTGAGAACCAACAAAAAAAATTTCTTAGTGATTGCGCCACTTTCGGGAAGATTGTCATCGTTTGAACCGGTTTTGGGACAAACCTACCAACAAGGACAAACGTTGGGAAAAATCGATGTGATGAAAGGCTATAAATTATTGGCTGACGTAGATGAATTTTATTTGCCAAAAGTAACCCAAGGTCAAAAAGGAACTGTCGATTTTAACGGAAAAGCAGTAGAAGTTTTAATTGCTAAAGTCATTCCGGAAATCAAAGGCGGAAAATTTCAAGTGGAGCTGAATTTTACAAGCACGGAAAATTTAGATTTACAGCAAGGATTGAGTTTTGCCGTGCGATTGATTTTATCCGAAAAAGCAAAATCAATAGTGCTTTCCAAAGGCAGTTTTTATCAGGAAACCTCAGGGAAATGGATATTTGTAGTCAATGGAAATAAAGCAGAAAGAAGAAATATAGAAATTGAAGGAGAAAATCCATTGTATTACAAAATCGGCAAAGGGTTGAAACCCGGGGAAAAAGTCATCACTTCCTCTTATAAAGATTATTTGGAAGCGGAAATATTAAATATTGAATAAAATCAAAAAACGAATACTATGATACAAATCAAAAATCTTTCTAAAGTTTACAGAACCGAAGAAGTAGAGACCAAAGCGCTCAGCGAAGTTTCAATCACAATCAATCAAGGCGAATTTGTCACCATTATGGGTTCATCAGGAAGCGGGAAATCGACGCTTTTAAATCTGGTTGGGCTTTTAGACAGCGCAACATCGGGTAATTATCAACTCCTTAATCGGGAAATGATTGGTGTTAAAGAACAGGAAAAATCTAAAATCAGAAAGCAAAACATTGGTTTCATCTTCCAAAATTTTAACTTGATTGATGAACTTTCGGTTTTTGACAACATTGAATTGCCGTTGATTTACAATAATATTGCTGCCTCAGAAAGAAAGAAAAAAGTTGAAGAAATAGCAGAACGACTAGGCATATCACATCGATTGAAACATTATCCGCAGCAACTTTCGGGCGGACAGCAACAAAGAGTAGCTGTAGCCAGAGCGCTAATCAATGATCCGAAAATTATTTTGGCCGATGAACCTACCGGAAATTTGGACAGTAAAAACGGCAATGAAGTAATGGAACTATTAACTGATTTGCACGCTAACGGCTCGACTATTTTGATGGTAACGCATTCTGATTATGATGCTTCTTTTTCCCAAAGAACCATTTTTATGAAAGACGGAATGATCCTTTCGGAAAAAACCAATAATAGAAATGTAGATGTTCTCGTATCTTAAAATAATAATCTTAAAATAAAAAAATCATGTCAAAAGTAATCGCAACCACAACCGCATTTTTATTGAGTTTAATGGCCTTTGCCCAAGTATCGGAAAGTCGAACTGTAGCCGAATTTTCAAAGTTAAAAGCCTCTCAAGGCATAGCCGTGTTTTATACCGTTTCTACCACCAATAGTATAAAAGTTGAAACCGATGACAACGAAAAAATGAAGTTTATCAAAACAGAAGTTGAAGGTGGAATACTAAAAATTTTTATTGATACTTATTCAGAGAATAACAGTAACAATAAAAGAAAGAAAAAAAATTACAACAACAATGTAAATTTTAAGACGTTAAAAGTTTTTGTTTCCGGTCCGTCTTTGCAATCAATAAAGGCCAGTTCTTCGGCCAATATTAAAATGGAAAACACAAATTCCGCCAACCAAGTTGACATTGCAGTAAGTTCATCGGGAAGTGTTTCGGGCAAATTTAATTGCAATAGTATATCGATTGATGCTTCTTCCAGCGGGGATTTTAAAGGTGAAGTCGAAGCTAAAACTGTAGCAGTAGAAACCAGTAGTTCGGCAGATGTTGACCTTAACGGAAAAACAATCCAGCTTAACATTAAATCGAGCAGTTCCTCAACTTGTAATACTGATAAATTGTTGGCAGAAGAAGTTTTGGCAACGGCCAGTAGTTCGGCTGACATTAATGTATATGCTTCAAAATCGCTGGAAGCAAAAGCTTCGTCGAGTGCCGATATCAATTATTACGGCAATCCATCACAGGTAAATGTAGAAAAAAGTTCATCGGGTTCTGTGAATAAAAGATAATCATCATCAAATCATCATCAAAAAACGAACATAATCATGATTAAAAATTGGTTGCATATATTTTTATTCCAAATCAAAAACAACAAGCTTTTCACAGCTTTAAATGTTTTGGGATTGAGTATCGGAATCGCAGGATTAATTTTTGCGATACTATATTGGAATGACGAACAAAGTTATAACGACTGGAATCCGGAAAAAGATACAGTCTTTCAATCGATTAGTCAGGTTTCAAAAGATATGGTTTGGGCTAGCAATGTTGCGGCATTTGAACCCTATTTTAAAAAATCTTTTCCTGAGTTAGAAGCGTATTGTTACCTTGAAAATTGGTATTATGAGGAGATTGTACAGTACAAAAGCAAAAAGGAAATTTTAAGAATTACAGATGCGCAGAATACTTTTTTTGAGTTTTTTCCTTTCAATTTCTCAAAAGGATCAGCAAAAACGGCTCTTAAAGACAATAACGCTATTGCTATTTCTGAGGATGCCGCGGCACGACTTTTTGGTTCCGATGATCCTATGGGAAAAGAAGTTCGTTACTCCGGCAGAACTCTAGTTGTCAGAGGTGTTTACACTATTCCGGGAAAATCCTCGATGGCACCAATGGCAGTTACTAATCTTATCGAACCGAAATTAAAAGAGAATGCAAATCATTGGGGCAATTTCAATCATGGCTTGCTTTTGAAATTTAAAAATCCAGCAGACAAAGACAAGGTTATTTCCCGTATGGAAAAGATTTTGTTTGAAAACAGAGCCGTAAAATGGGCCAAAGATGAAGGGATTACCTTAGAAGAATGGATCAAAAAAAATGGAAGTGAAAGTACAGGGATAATTTTAGAACCATTGGCGAACGCTCGATTACATTCCGTTGTTGACGGTTATGCCGAAGGAAGAGGCAATTATCAATTCCTATTAATTATGGTTGGATTGTCAATTTTAATTTTGATTTTATCTATCGTAAATTATATCAATTTGGCTACTGCCAATGCTATCAAAAGAGCCAAGGAAGTTGGGGTTCGAAAAATTTTAGGTGCTTCAAAAGTTAACATTATCAAACAGTTTATATTCGAAACTACTTTAATAACGCTGTTTTCAATATTGTTAGCTTTAGTTATCGTTGAGTTGTCTTTGCCTTATTACAACGAGTTTTTAAATAAAAAATTAATCATTCACGGCGAACAGTTTTACCTTCAATTGATAGGGATATTTTTCTTTACTATAGCAGTAGCCGGTGTTTTTCCGGCGTTTTATGTCGCCAATTTTGAAACATTAAAAGTGTTGAAAGGTAATTTTGGCAGAAGTAAAAGCGGCGTTTGGTTGCGCAATGGTATGTTGATTCTACAGTTTTCTATTGCTACTTTTTTTATCATCGGATCTTACATTGTTTACCAGCAAGTTCAACATTTGAACACCAAAGATTTAGGTTTTAAAGGAGAACAAGTACTTTCGGTTAGATATAGAAACACCTATGACTGGAGAGAAAAAGATTATATGAAAAAATTATTCAGTCGATATTATACCATCAAAAATGAAGTGTCAAAAATAAAAGGTGTTGAACAGGTTTCCACTGGCTCGTTTTCTTTCGGAGGTGATTCAAGTTCTTCGTCTAGTTTTGAATACAATGAGGTAACCATTCAAGGGCAAAATATGGGTATTGATTTCGGGATGCTCGAAATGATGAAAATACAACTAAAAGAAGGAAGATATCTCTCCGACAAGTTTGCTTCTGACACCATTAATGCAATGTTGGTCAATGAAACAACTTTAAAAATGATGAAGGAGAAAAATCCAATAGGGAAGGAAGTTGAATGGAATGGGAAGAAGTTAAAGATTGTTGGAGTAGTCAAAGATTTCAATCTTTTCAGTCCTCAATCTGAAGTGCCACCGATGGTTTTCTTTCATTTTAAAACTATCGATTGGATGTTGGGAAATGCCAGTAGAATTCATGTCAAAGTAAACGGTGAAAACATGGAACAAACTATTGCCGATATTGAAAAATTTTGGTTAAAAAATGTAGATAATGAATATCCTTTTGAATATGATTTTGTGGATAAAGCCTTCGCACGAACATTTGAAACTTATGTAAAGCAGAGAAACCTTTTTTCGCTATTGAATTTTATCGTCATTCTGATTGCTCTTTTTGGATTGTTTGCCTTAGCCTCTTATTCAATCCAACGAAGAATGAAAGAAATCGCTATCCGAAAAACATTAGGTGCCGAAACAGCTGTTTTGCTCAAAGAACTGTCCAAGCAATATATCATTTTCTGTCTGATAGGTTTTGCAATCGCTTTATTTCCGGTGTATTATTTGCTTAATAAATGGTTGGAAAATTTCGCTTACCGAATAGAAATCAGTTTTATTCCGTTTGTTGTTGGATTTATTGTTTTATTGATTTTAACCTTGATAGTTGTGCTTTCCCGAGCTTATCAAGCCACAAGATTAGACGTTTTGAAATACTTGAAATATGAATAAAAAAGCTTTTTTAATCGTTTTACTTTATACGTTTTGCCCTTCTGTATTTGGTCAGGATAATTCCTGGCCATTGCAGAAATGCATTGCCGAAGCGATGAAGAATTCCATTGAAATTAAGCTACAGCAACTCAGTGTCAAAAAGGCGCAGAAAGAACACAATTCTTTGGTAAACCAAATGTTGCCATCGGTTTCGTTTACCGGAAATCAGAGCTATAATTTTGGTTCAACCATCGATCCGTCAACCAACGGAAGAGTGAGTTCCAATATCCAAAACGATAATTTCTATTTGAATGCCCAAATGAATTTAATCGATTTCAAAGCTTTCGCTACGGCGCAAAAAACTAAAATTGATATCGAAAAATCAAAAGCCCAATTAGCCGTCATTGAAAACGAATACCAACTCCAAATCCTTGAAAGCTATTATCAAGCATTGTTTACTCAGGAATTATTAAAGATTCAAAAAGAGCAATTCAAAAACTCGCAGTTCAATTTAGATCGAGTGCAAAAGGAAGTCAGCATTGGGAGTAAACCCAAAAGCGATTTATACGACATGCAACTCAGTTTTGCCCAAGAGGAAATGAAAATAATGGAAACCGAACAGTTATCGGTACTTCAAAAAACACAACTTTTTCAGTTGATGAATGTGGAAAACATTTCGGTGGCTGAGGTCGTTTTAGATAACTTTATCGGAACCAATAATCTAGCTGAAACAACGGCAATTTCCAATCCGAAAATCAAGTTTGCCGAACTCAATTACCAAAGCAGTCAAAAAGAAACCAAACTCGAAAGAGCCAATAATTTGCCGAGTTTGACCACTTATTACGGTTTTTCTACTTTCTACTACAAACCGCTAAATCAGCCGGATGTTATTGTGGATAATTTCAACAAACAAATCAGTGATAACAAAAATCACCAAGTCGGCATTCAACTAAATGTGCCTGTTTTCAACGGTTTCCGGAATAATAAAAGAGTTTCTGCAACCAAAATCGAATCCGAAAAATCCAAATTTGTCATTGAACAAGAAAAGCTAAAAGTCAAAAACCAAATCGATATCGAGAACCAAAACAAAAACAATTACGCGCAATTGTATGCCAAACTACAGCAAATGAAAACCTTTGCCGAGGCTTCTTTCCGAACTTCGCAGGCCAAATTTACTTCGGGAACTATCGATGCCGTAGTCTTTTCGGCAGTGAAAAATCAATGGCTTTCCACCGAGTATGATTTGCTTAAAAATGAGCTCCAACAACAATACATTGCGCTTAAAATAAGCCTCATTCAAGGAAATGTACTGTAAACGTTATTTGCTTATCTTTCCATCAATATTTTCAATTCTTTAACGATTGTTTCCAAACATTTCGTATTATCTTTGCAATCTAAATTCAGTTTAAATAAACGCAACTGAAAGCATAATTATAATTCGAATGAAACTAGATAGAAAAGAAATCTTAGCGGCTTTAGAAACCATTACTATTGCAGGCGAAGGAAAAAATATGGTCGAAAGCGGCGCGGTAAAAAACGTAATCACTTTTGGCAACGAAGTCGTAGTTGATTTAGTAATCTCAACGCCTGCGATGCACATTAAAAAACGTGCCGAGGACGATATTAAGAAATTAATCCACGAAAAATTCTCTCCGGATGCTGACGTAAAAGTTAATATCAAAGTGGAAACGCCAACACAAAATCCTAATGAGATCAAAGGCAAAGCCATTCCGGGTATCAGCAATATTATTGCGGTAGCTTCAGGAAAAGGCGGCGTTGGAAAATCAACCGTTACTGCAAATTTAGCCGTGACTTTAGCCAAAATGGGTTTCAAAGTTGGAATCCTTGACGCCGATATTTACGGACCATCAATGCCGATTATGTTCGACGTGGAAAACGAAAAACCAATCTCGATTGAAGTGAACGGGAAATCCAAAATGAAACCAATCGAAAGCTACGAAATCAAATTGCTTTCCATCGGATTCTTTACTTCTCCAAGTCAGGCCGTAATTTGGCGTGGACCAATGGCTTCGAAAGCGTTGAACCAAATGATTTTTGATGCTGATTGGGGTCAATTAGATTTCATGCTAATCGATTTACCTCCGGGAACAGGAGATATTCACTTGTCAATTATGCAATCTTTGCCAATTACCGGCGCTGTTGTCGTTAGTACACCGCAAGCCGTAGCTTTAGCAGATGCGAAAAAAGGTGTGTCGATGTTTCTATCAGACAGCATCAACGTTCCGGTATTGGGAATTATAGAAAACATGGCATACTTCACACCGGAAGAATTGCCAAACAACAAGTATTATATTTTCGGAAAAGAAGGCGCTAAAAACCTGGCGGAAGATTTGCAAGTACCATTTCTTGGCGAAGTGCCATTGGTACAAAGCATTCGAGAAGCTGGAGATTACGGTCGTCCGGCAGCGTTGCAAACGGCTTCTGTAATTGAAAAAGTTTTTGAAGAAATCACCAGAAATGTAGTGCAGGAAACGGTAAACCGAAATAATGATTTACCACCAACCGAAGCAATCAAAATCACAACGATGGCCGGATGTTCGGCAGTAAATAAAAAATAGACTGCTTAGATATTTTAGAGGGTTAGACTTCTTAGGAAAAATCTAACCCTCTAAAATGTCTAACCATCTGAAAATCTAAAATGTCTAAATTATGACAAACGAAGAATTGATTTTAAACATCGAAAAAGCACTCGCCGAAATCAGACCGTTTCTGAATTCCGATGGCGGCGATATTAGTTTGGTTTCCATCGAGGATGATAAACATGTGAAAGTGCGTCTTCAGGGCGCTTGTACTTCTTGCAGTTTGAGCATCAGCACGATGAAAGCCGGTGTGGAAACAACGATTAAAAAATACGCACCACAAATAGAAACAGTGGAGAACGTAGCTTAGTTGGGCGTTACCCACGATTAGTAAAAACTACGTTCTACAAACTTGTTTTTGTCTATCGGGGTCGGGCTATTCGTTGCAATCTTTTCATGATTTCCCTCTCGCTACGCTTCAGGGCAATCCTAAAAAGGATTTCCACTTCTATCCCTAACGCATTCGTGCTGAACATGACAAAAATCATAAAATAAAAGTTCCGGTTTAAAGACCTTAGCGCCTTTGAACCTTAGAACCTCAGAACCTCAAAAAATGATTGAAACAGATATACTAATAATCGGTGCCGGTCCAACAGGACTTTTTACTGTTTTCGAAGCAGGATTATTAAAATTAAAATGCCACATAATTGACGCTTTGCCACAACCCGGAGGACAATTAGCAGAATTGTATCCCAAAAAACCCATTTACGATATTCCCGGTTATCCGGAAGTATTGGCGGGTGATTTGGTGACCAATTTAATGGAGCAAATCAAACAATTCCAACCCGGATTTACCTTAGGACAAACCGCCGAAACCATTGAAAAACTAGAAGACGGAAGTTTTATTGTAACCACTAATGAAGGTACTAAGCATAAAGCTAAAGCGATTGCGATTGCCGGTGGCTTGGGAACATTTGAACCAAGAAAACCAATTCTGAAAGACATAGAATTTTACGAAAAAGAAGATCGTGGCGTGGATTACTTCGTCAAAGATCCTGAAAAATACCGAGGAAAAAACATCGTGATTTCCGGTGGTGGCGATTCTGCCTTGGATTGGAGTATTTTCCTTTCTGATGTAGCGTCTTCAGTGACTTTGGTACACCGAAGAAATGAATTTCGCGGCGCTTTAGACTCTGTTGAAAAAGTGCAAGAATTGAAATCGGCAGGAAAAATAAAGTTAATTACTCCCGGAGAGGTTGTCGGATTCAAAGGTTCAGAACGAATCGAATCTGTAGATATTGAAGTTAACGGCGCTCGCATGAATGTCGTGACCGATTATTTTATTCCGCTTTTTGGGTTGACGCCAAAACTAGGGCCTATCGCCAATTGGGGATTAGAAATCGAGAAGAATGCGATTAAAGTGAACAACGCTTTAGACTATCAAACCAATATCGAAGGTATTTACGCTATCGGTGATGTCAATATTTATCCGGGCAAATTGAAGTTGATTCTTTGTGGTTTCCACGAAGCGACTTTGATGTGCCAAAGTGTTTACCAAAGAGTAAATCCGGGCAAAAAATATGTATTGAAATACACCACAGTTTCCGGGATTGATGGTTTTGACGGAACACGGAAAGAAGCCGAAAAAGCGGTAGTAAAATCGATAGACTAAATGCTAAACCATCCTGAATTAGTAGACCTGTTAAAAAAAGCTTATTCTGCCGAAAAAGCAGCTGCTTTCGCCTATCAAGGTCATGCCGGTTCAGTAAAAGATAAAGTGCAAAAAGCCGCCATTCACCAAATTGAAATTGACGAGTGGAATCATAGAAAAGAAGTGCTGGAAATCATGAACGATTTTGACATTTCCATTTCCAAATGGTATGAATTTAAATTTCATGTGATTGGCAAAGTGATTTCGGGCAGTTGTTATGTTATCGGTTGGTTTATGCCATTCTATTTTGCCGGAAGATTGGAAAGCGGTAACGTTTGCGAGTATTTCCGAATGATGCATTTTTTTAATTCGTTAGGGATTACCAAATACGACCAAGCGTTGTACGAAATGGGCATCAAAGAGAAAGAACACGAAATTTATTTTCTGGACAAAATAAAAGACAGTAAACTGCTTCCTTTTTTTGAAAAGCTTTTTTCATGGGGAACCGGCAAAGGTTTTAACGATATTGATTTAGACAAAAAATACCCGGTGGAACAATCCAACCAATATTGCAAAAAATAAATTGACATGGCAAACGACGTTACCATAACCATAACTGATCGCGAAGGCATCAGTCACGAAGTACAAGCACCAACTGATATGAATATGAACATCATGGAACTCGTTCGTGCTTACGAATTGGCACCCGAAGGAACCATCGGGATTTGTGGCGGCATGGCGATGTGTGCTTCTTGTCAGTGTTATGTTTTAAATGATTTCCCGTTACCGGAGAAAAGTGATGATGAGCAAGCTATGCTTTGGGAAGCCTTTAATGTTAAGGATAACAGCCGCTTGGGTTGCCAAATTCACATCACAGAAGACCTTAACGGACTCGAAATAGAATTGGCGCCGGAAGCATAATTAAAGTCCTAACTTTATTTTCGCTTCAGGTAAAATCCTTTCCACAAATTTAGAATAAGCAATAGTCGATGGATGCAAGCCGTCGCTGGCAACTAATTCGGGTTGGAGCAAACCGGCTCTGGTAATGTCAGTGATGTTGACAAAAGTAATATCGTTGGCCAAACAATAATTTCTGGCAAATTCGTTATAAGCATAAACGCCTTCCGAAATGGCGATTGAACCTTGTCCGTAGGGCGTGTAAGCATAGTCTGGAATCGAAACGACAATGACTTTGTTTTTATCTCCTTTGGCCTTTGAAATGGCAGTATTTATCAATTCGGGAAATTCTTGTTCGTAGATATAGAAAGGCCTCCCTTGAAATTGATTGTTTACGCCAATCAAAAGCGTAACCAAGTCATAGTCATTTGTTATCGGTTCGCCGGCAATAACAGCTTTTAAACTGGTCGTTGTCCAACCGGTTTCGGCAATAAGTTTGATGTCAAAAGTATCACTTGTATTTAAGTATTGGCTAAGGCTGTCTTTAAGTTGTTCGGGAAATCTGCAATCGGCACAAACACTTTGACCATAGGTATAACTGTCGCCTAAGGCTAAATATTTATAGTTTACCGGAGCAATTACAATTTCGTTTTCATCCGAACTGCAACCTATAAGCAATAAGCTAAGAAAGAGCGATGAAAATATTTTAGCCAAGTATTTCATAAGGATTATTTCAATACAAGCATTTACGGCAAAGCAACTGCTTTGGGTTTAAGCCAATGCCAAACTGGCTTCTATTTTTTCTTCAATGGCATTCCAAAGCCCAATTCTTTTTTCTAAAGCTAAAATGGAAACTTCTTCGACTTCTTTCCATTTTTGAGCATCGTCCTGACAAAGTTCGTTAATCATTTGCATCGCCATTGGTCCGTGTTCGTCGGCATCTAATTCGATGTGTCTTTCGAAATAGTAAATCAATTTAGACAAATCAACATCAGGGAAATTTTGCTGGAAGTTTTTCAGGATTTCGGTAAACATATTCGGAATCAAATCTTCTCTGCCAAAAGTAAATGCGGCCGCAATTTTATGCACTTTACCTTCTTCAATTACGCGGAAAGTAAAGTCTAAAAATGCTTTTACGTCCGTATGTAAATCACTTTGTTTGATGGCGATGAAGACATTTTTAGTATCGATTACGTTTTGAAGAAAAGCGTCTAATTCTTGGGTACAAGCGCCACAACTTTGCATGGCATCGACATACATTTCGAAATGACTTAAACGTTTTCCGTCTAAAGTCAAATCGCTTTCTTCGGCCAAAACAATTTCGTTAATCAAATACCTGGTTTCCGGATTTGCTGTAGCAAACCAAGGTGTTGTAGTGCTGGTCAATTGGCGCTGCAATGCTTTCAACAGCGACATAAAATCCCAAACGGCATACACGTGACTTTCTAAAAATTGATGTAAATCGTCAATAGTTTTTACTTTTTCGTATAACGGATGTTGGAGTAAAATGTCTTTCTGTGATTGAATTTTCTCGTTGATGATAGATATGGTCATAGCTTTTTTTAGTATTTACGTATTGTAAAACCGTTTTGGTTTCAGTACAACACAAAAGTAAAAATGCTTCCCGAAACAGAGAAGCATTTTGTATAAATTTTATTGATTGTTTAATTTTATTTAAAAGCCGGAATTCCTGTAATATCCGCCCCGGTAATCAACAAGTGAATGTCGTGTGTTCCTTCATAAGTAATCACGGATTCCAAGTTCATGCTGTGGCGCATAATTGAATAATCTCCGGTAATTCCCATTCCGCCTAACATTTGACGGGCTTCGCGAGCGATGTGAATCGCCATATCCACGTTATTTCTTTTCGCCATTGAGATTTGAGCGGTTGTCGCTTTTCCTTCGTTTCTCAAAACGCCTAAACGCCAAGTCAATAATTGTGCTTTGGTGATTTCGGTAATCATTTCGGCTAATTTCTTTTGTTGCAATTGGAAACTGGCAATCGGTTTGTCAAACTGTATTCTTTCTTTGGCATAACGCAAAGCCGTGTCGTAACAATCCATTGCAGCACCAATAGCGCCCCAAGCGATTCCGTAACGCGCTGAATCCAAACACTGCATTGGTGCCCCAAGACCAGATTTGCCCGGCATTAAGTTTTCTTTGGGTACTTTTACGTTGTCAAAAATCAATTCGCCTGTTGCCGAAGCGCGAAGTGACCATTTGTTATGCGTTTCCGGTGTGGTAAAACCTTCCATGCCTCTTTCTACGATTAAGCCGTGGATTCTGCCTTCTTCATTTTTGGCCCAAACTACAGCGATGTCCGCAAATGGTGCGTTTGAAATCCACATTTTGGCACCATTCAACAAATAATGGTCGCCCATATCTTTGTAGTTGGTGGTCATGCCGGAAGGATTCGAACCATGATCAGGTTCGGTCAGTCCGAAACAACCCATGAATTCTCCCGTAGCCAATTTTGGTAAATATTTTTGACGTTGTTCTTCGGTTCCGAATTTCCATATTGGATACATCACCAAAGACGATTGTACTGATGACGTTGAACGCACACCGGAATCACCTCTTTCAATTTCTTGCATGATTAAACCGTATGAAATTTGGTCCAAACCGGCACCGCCGTATTCTTCCGGAATATAAGGTCCGAATCCGCCAATTTCACCCAAACCTTTGATGATTTGTTTTGGAAATTCTGCACGTTGCGCATAATCTTCTATGATGGGAGAAACTTCGCGTTTCACCCAAGCACGAGCAGAATCACGCACTAATTTGTGTTCATCCGTTAATAAATCATCTAAATTATAGTAATCCGGAGCTTGAAATAAATCTGGTTTCATATGTCGATTTTATAGTCTTAAATTTGGTTTACGAAAACGTTTGCAAAGCTACATAATCTTAATCAAAAACGACATTAACAATTGTTATAATTTTTTGAAGCTTTTTCCGGCTATGCGTTGCAATCTTTTTTTGCAAAAAAGGATTTTCACTGCACACGAGCGAAGCGACGCTGAAGGAATCCGGACTAAGGTTATTTCTACTAAAGACTAACGCTCTAATTTTTTAAATGCTTCATTTTTAACCAGCAAAAAATCTAAAGCGACCAATACATCCTGTTGTTCCGAAATAGTTTTGGCTTTCGGATCTGCTTCGCAAAACGCAATAAACAAATCGATTTCTTCGGGTTTCAATTTAAGTTTTTCGATATAAAAATCACGGTCAAAATTTAAGGTGATATATTCTTTAAAAGGAATTGGAGACAATGGTTTTTCGGGCTTTATTTTGTCTTTGTTTTTGAATAAATTGAGCAATCCTTTGCCCATTCTGACAAAGTCGATGCCGTTTTCAATGGTGCCGTCATAAACATTCTGTACTTTCAATGCGTTGGCTTGTTTGGCTAGTTTTATGGCGTCAATGTCTGCTTGTTTGATTTCGATTTTAAGACTTGTTTTTTTTAAAATTTCAACATCTTCCAATTCAATTGGTTTTTTTTCTAAACGAATGATGAGGTTGTCCTGGTTCAAATGTTCTAGTGTTAATACAATCTTTTGGTCAGTGTGTTCTTTGGTGATGATAAAAAGTTCGTCGCCTACTTTGGCTAAAATAGTAAAGTTTCCTTCACCGTCGGTTTTGCTGTTTTTTTTAGAATTCATATTGACAATGTCAACATTTTCAATAGCTTTTCCTTCTGACAACATTTTTCCATGAAGCAACTTTTCGCTTTGTGCAAAACTTAAAAGAGAAAACAATAAAAAGAAACCACAAGTAATTTTTGCCATATGCTTTAAGATTAAAACCTAGAGAACTAAATTAAATAAAGCGACTTGGGTAAACTCCGAAGATTTTGTTAAATATTTTATGACAAAAAGTTAAACTTAAAAAAGTATATTGTAACTCCTTTTTATTTGTATCATGAAAAAAGAAATTATCGTGTTGTTTTGTTTTATGTGTGTTTTGCTTCAGGCACAAACGACAGTGCATTTAAAAGATAAAGAGTCAAAAATGCCAGTCGCTTATGCCAATATTTGGAAAGCCCAATCACTTTATCGAACCGCAGATTCCTCCGGTGTTTTTACTGTTGATGCCAAAGACAGGACAAACTATTTTAAAATCACTTGCGTTGGTTATCACGATACGATAGCGAAAATTACGGACGATATATATCTTCGCCCGAATAAGATTGACTTGGATGAAGTAAAGTTGGTCAAACGTAAATTTGCAAAAACAGTAAAACTAGGTAAGGCCAAAAGAGGAGATAGTCACTATGGTGTGCAATGGGATACTAAAATAGCCATGACGGCAAAATATTTTCCCAACAACAGTAACCAAGGAAAGTATCTTGGCAAAGCCAAATTCTTTACTACGACCACTGCGAAAAACCGTCTGATAAGCGTTTCGATTTATTCGGTCGGGAACGATGGTAAACCAAACGAGATACTAAATACAGATCACCTTATTTACAAACTTAAAAAAGGCACAAATGAAGTGGAAGCTGATTTAAATTTTTTGAATATTGAATTTCCGGACAATGGGATTTTTATCATCATTCAGCATCCTTTATTAGAACAAAATAAAAGTTACAGTAAAAATAGCAATCATCCCAATGGCTTTTTTTATGAACCGTTAATCTCTATTGACAAAACAAAAGAATTTACGGATAGTTGGTATTTTCAAGAGGAATGGAAGCAAAGTCTCGGATATTCTTTAAATATTGAACTTCTACTTTCGGACTAATTTTACATCTTCAGGTAAAAATCCTTGGTCAAAGCAATATAATCTTCGGTATATTGATGTCTTGCTGTTTCGATGATGAGTTCATCGATAGGGAAGTTTGTTTTTTCGGCAAATGAAAAAGCGAGTAAACTTCTTTTGATTTCTGTGGTTGGTGTTCCTTTTACACGAGTAATTTTGAAAGGAAATAAGTTGCATTCTTTGGCTAAGCCAATCAATTTTGCTTCTTCTTTATATGGAACAATCACGGCAAAAATTCCGCTTTCTGAAAGTAACATTGAAGCTGCCTCAACCAAATCTTCAAAAGGCAAAGCGTCTTGAAATCGCGCTAAATCTCTTTGTTCGCTTTCAGTTTTATAATCTTCACTATAAAATGGTGGGTTGGAAATAATCAAATCATATTCATCTTCGGGTTCTTCCATAAATTCGTCCAAACCCGCGTGATAGCAATATAACCGGTCTGACCAAGGTGAGTTTTCGAAGTTTTCCACACATTGTTCAAAGGCTTCTTCGTCGATTTCTATGGCGTCAATTTGCTGCGCCGGTTCGCCTTTCAGGCTCGAGTGCTCGGCGGAACATCTTTGGGCTAACATTAAAGCCAAAATTCCGGTTCCGGCACCAATATCTAAAACCGAAAAAGGCTGATTGTCAATTGGCGTCCAAGCACCAAGTAAAACGCCATCAGTACCTACTTTCATAGCGCAATGGTCTTGGTTAACGATAAATTGTTTGAATTGGAATTTAGACAACTTAGACTTCTTAGATTGTTAGACTTCTTAGATTTTTCTAAAGCGAAGCGTTTCTAATGATCTAAAAGCGCAGCACATCTAAAAATCTAAAGGTACATTTCGATTAGACCTTCCGGTAAATCCATCACGACTTTTTTGTTCTTGCGGTCAATTTCGACTAAGAAATGGTCAATCATCGGAATCAACATTTCCACTTCGCCATTCAATACTTCAAAAAGCGGTTGGGCTGTTGTATCGTTGATGGATTGAATAACACCAAAAATACCCAAACGTTTGTCTTCGATTTCGAAGCCAATTACTTCGTGGAAATAGAATTTATTGCCATCGAGTTTTGGCAACATAGAAAGCGGAAGATAAATTTCGCAGCCGAGAAGGGTGTCGGCTTCTGCTTCGGAGTCGACATCTTCAAATTGTACGCGAAGAAAGTCGTTTTTATGCAAGGAACTGTTTTCAATAAAAAATGGAACCAGATTTTTGTTGAACTCAACAAATACTGATTCCATGTTTTCATATAATTCGGGTTCGTCGGTATCTAAATAGATAAGAACTTCCCCTTTGAAACTAAATTTTTTTGCAATTTTACCTAAATAGAAACAATCTTCTTTACGCATAATTGCCGGAAATATTAAGCTTCTTTTTCTTCGCTGGTTTCTTCAGCAGCAGGAGTTTCTTCTACAGCCGGTGCTTCTTCAGCAACAACCTCAGGAGCTTCTTCTGCAGCAACTTCAGCAACAGTTTCTTCCACTGCAACTTCAGCAACTACTTCTGGAGCTTCAGTTTCTTCAACCGCAACTTCTTCAGCCACTTCTTCTACTTTTGTAGCTTCAACAGCGGCAGCAGCACGTTTGTCATTAGCTTCTTTTTCTGCTTTTAAGGCTTTAACTCTTGCCGCTTCTTGTGCTTTTGATAAACCTTCTTTTTTAGCAGTTACTTTACCTGCTTTGTCTTCTAACCATTGAGCCAGTTTAGCATCAGCTTGTTCTTGCGTTAAAGCTCCTTTGCGAACGCCGCCATCAAGGTGGTGTTTCATTAAGGCACCTTTGTAAGAAAGGATAGCTCTTGCAGTGTCGGTTGGTTGAGCGCCATTGTGTAACCATTGAACCGCTTGGTCAATGTTTAAATCAATAGTGGCAGGATTGGTATTTGGATTGTAAGTTCCTAGTTTTTCTAAGAATCTACCATCTCTTTTTGAACGAGCATCAGCTGCTACGATCCAGTAAAAAGGTTTTTGTTTTTTACCGTGTCTTTGTAATCTAATTTTTACTGACATAATCTTTTTGATTAATTTGAGGTACTCGACCTCGATTATTTAAGGGTGCAAAGATAGTTATTTTTTGTAAACAAACTAATTGAGGATTGTATTTTTAAAGCTAAGTTCTTGTTTTCATCAACTTTAACGTTATTTTTTTAAAATTTAATTAGCATTTTTATATTAAAAAGTTATTTTTGTGGAGAAATACATTGAAAAAATGAAAAGATTTTTGTCCCTTATCTTAGTTGCAGTAGTGCTATCATCTTGTCAGGAAGATGTTAAATTTAATAATCCCGGTTTTCAAGGATTGAAAGATGATGTGCTTTGGATAGCCAATGACACAAGAGCCTACATTTCGCCTACTGGTCAACTTTCTGTTGAAGCTTACACCGAATATGAACTTATAACTTTAAATACCGCTAGTGCCAATGTTGGCACATACGTTTTAGGTACAACCAATACTAACAATTCTGCCACTTATTCTTCCACTTTTAATGAGGTTGACTTAGAGTATGCAACAATAGCAGTTCCGGGACCGGTTTCTCAAATAGCATTGTTTAATGCCGGAACAGGATATAGTAGTGGAACATCAGTGGCAACTACAGGCGGAACAGGTAGTGGTTTGACTGTAAATGTGACTGCAAATGCTTCGGGAGTTGTTACCGCATTGACACTTTCTTCTAGGGGGAATGCCTACACAGCGGGTGATTTAATCACGGTTGCAGGTGGTAATGTCAATTGTACATTCAGAGTTTTAAATGTTCAAAACAGTAATGGTGAAGTTAAGATCACAGAATTTGACAATGAAAATATGACTGTGTCGGGGAAATTTAAATTCAATGCGGCTAATGCTAATAACAACCCTTTTGGTGGGCCGATTTTGAATTTTCAATATGGAGAATTTTATAAAATCCCTATTTATCCATCTCTTTAAGAATCAATTAATTTTAAAATATATAGGCCATCTTCGGATGGCTTTTTTATTTATTTATAATAAAGTCCAAATTTATAGCGGTTTACGTTTTATTTAAGTTACCTTTGTGGCTGAATTTTAAAATTAAAATATGAACATTTTTGTTGGAAGTCTTCCGTTTAGTATTGACGAAGCAGATTTAAAAGAATCCTTCGGGGTTTATGGTACGGTTAATTCCGTTAAAATTATTACTGATAAATTTACTGGAAGAAGTAAAGGTTTCGGTTTTGTGGAAATGGAAAATGACACAGAAGCTGAAAAAGCAATTCAGGAATTAAACGGTGCTACTGTTGAAGGTCGTACTATTGTGGTAAATAAATCTGAACCAAAACCGGAAGGCGAAAGAAGAACTTTTAACAACAACCGTTCAGGCGGTAGTGGTGGAGGTTATAACGGCGGTGGAAACTCACGTGGTGGCGGAAGCTACAGTGGTGGAAACAGCGGCGGTGGAAATAGAGGAAGATACTAAGTTATATACTTTATAGATATTTAAAAGCCAACTCAATTTGAGTTGGCTTTTTTGTTTTTTGTTGATAACTAAAATTGATTTCACAACAGGTAGTATTTATCTTTGCTTTAGATGAAACAGAAACCCCGACTGTTACATCGGGGTCTGTGAGTTTACTCAATGAGTTGATGGGTTTTGGTTCAATTCATAAAGCTGAATGCTTATGCATGACCTTTTGGAGCTTATCGTGCTCCTGTTGATTATCAAATCTCTTAAGGAATAGATGTCAACTAAACGATTTTAACAACGAGCCCTCAGTTACCGCTGGGGCTTTTTCTTTGACAAATATAAATCCTTGTGTTGTTATATAAAAACATTTTATATTTTTTTTGTATAAACTTGTGAGCTGGCTTGGAGAATTTATTTATGGCGCCGCAAAAAGTTATATATCGCGAAGCATACAAATAGTTTGCAGTAGTATTAAGTCGATTCTTTTTATATGTTGGCAGAATGCATAATCTAATGGATTAAATCATAATCGATGCCCGTTTTTAATCACTATTGGATATTCTTTCGGTTTCTTCTGCTGTCATAAGTTTCTCTTCTTTTGTTGATAACTAAAATTGATTTCTTAATGGCTAAAACGTATTTTTGTTTTAATCATAAAGCTGCTTTTAGCTTCACTCTGTTCGGTTTTGCCTCGAGTGGCTAATGCCTTTTGCCTAATCCCTTATTAAATGTATTTAATCTTCGATACCGAAACCACCGGATTACCAAAGCGTTGGGGTGCTCCAATCTCCGATACCGACAATTGGCCAAGATGTATTCAAATTGCTTGGCAGTTGCACGACGCGATGGGAAATTTGATCGAGCATCAAGATTATTTGGTTAAACCTGAAGGATTCAATATTCCCTATGATGCCGAAAGAATTCACGGAATTTCAACAGAATTAGCGCAAGAACAAGGAATACCTTTAGCAGTAGTATTAGAAAAATTCAATATCGCTTTGGCGAAAGCCAAATTCATAGTCGGACAAAACGTTGGCTTTGATGTCAACATCATGGGTTGTGAATTTTACCGATTAGGGGTGAATTCGCCTATGGCTTCTATGCCGGTATTGGATACTTGTACCGAAGTTACCGCATCGCTTTTAAAATTACCAGGAGGTCGCGGTGGAAAGTTCAAATTACCAACGCTAACCGAATTACACAGCTATCTTTTCAACGTTCCGTTTGCGGAAGCGCACAATGCGACTGCCGACGTTGAAGCCACTACGCGTTGTTTTTTAGAGTTGATTAGAAGGGAAATTTTTACCAAAGAAGAACTTGATGTTCCGACTGATTATTTCAGAGAATTTGGCGAAAACAATCCGAAGGAAATCCAACTAATAGGATTAAGGCATATCAATCTGAAACAAGCTTCGGAGGAAATTCGCAAGCAATTTCAGAAACAAGAAGAAGTTGTTGTTCCAACCAATGATAAAAAGCAAATTCACGAGGCTTTAGCTGATGTTGATTTTGTGCATTTGCATAATCACACTCAGTTTTCGGTGTTACAATCTACCATTAGTGTTAAAGATTTAGTGGCCGCGGCAGTTCAAAATAAAATGCCCGCCGTAGCCATGACTGATCATGCGAATTTGATGGGTGCTTTTCACTTTGTCCGTGATATTTTATACCATAATAAATCGGCGCAAGCCAAAAACAAACAAGCAGAAGAAAACGGTGAAACACCAACAGAAACTATCGTAAAACCTATTGTTGGTTGCGAGTTTTATGTTTGTGACGACTTAAAAGACAAGTCTCGAAAAGATAATGGTTATCAAATTGTCTTTTTGGCCAAAACTAAAAAAGGCTATCACAATTTGGCCAAATTATCCTCTATCGCTTACACCGAAGGATTTTATTACGTACCTAGGATTGACCGAAAAACCATCCAGCAATACAAAGAAGATATTATTGTGCTTTCAGGAAACCTCTATGGAGAGATTCCGAGTAAAGTTTTAAATATTGGTGAAAACCAAGCCGAAGAAGCGCTAATTTGGTGGAAACAAGAATTTGGAGATGACTTTTATATCGAGTTAATGCGCCACAATCAAGAAGACGAAAATCGGGTGAATGTGTCGTTGATAGCTTTAGCCAAGAAACATCAAGTCAAAACCGTTGCTACGAATAACGTTTTCTATATCAATAAAGAAGATGCTAATGCGCATGATATCTTATTGTGTGTTCGTGATGGCGAAAAACAATCAACACCTATTGGTCGCGGTCGCGGTTATCGTTACGGATTGAATAACAAAGAATACTATTTTAAATCAGGTGATGAGATGAAAAAACTCTTTCACGATTTGCCTGAATCAATTGCTTCTACAGCAGAAATAGTCAATAAGATTGAAATTTACGATTTGTCTCGTGAAGTTTTGTTGCCCAAATTTGATATTCCGTCAGCATTTTTAGTCGCAGAAGATGAAGCTGATAAAGGCAAACGTGGAGAAAATAAATATCTACATCATTTAACTTACGAAGGCGCCAAAAGACGTTACGCCGAAATTACGCCTGAAATTCAGGAGCGTATTGATTTCGAATTATTAACGATTGAAAATTCCGGATATCCGGGCTATTTCTTAATAGTGCAGGATTTCATTGCCGAAGCTCGAAAAATGGGCGTTTCTGTTGGTCCCGGACGTGGTTCAGCAGCCGGTTCTGTAGTGGCGTATTGTCTCGGGATTACCAATATTGATCCGTTGTTGTACAATTTGCTTTTTGAGCGTTTCCTTAATCCGGACAGGGTTTCACTTCCCGATATCGATATTGATTTTGATGACGAAGGCAGAAGTCGTGTTATGGACTATGTAATCAATAAATACGGTTCCAAACAAGTAGCACAGATTATTACTTATGGAACGATGGCCACAAAATCGAGTATCCGTGATACCGCAAGGGTTATGGATTTACCGCTTTTTGAAGCCGATAAAGTAGCCAAATTGATTCCGGGAATGATGCCATCCAAATGGAATTTGGCCCGACTTTTATCTGAAGATGAAGCCGCCATTAAAAAAGTTTTACGTCCGGAAGAGTTTGATAAAGTAAGAGAGTTGATTTCCCTTTCTAAAGAAAATACACTTTGTTCTGAGACTATAAATCAGGCAAAATTTTTAGAAGGAAACCTTAGAAATACCGGAATTCATGCTTGTGGTGTGATTATTACGCCAAGTGATATTACCAATTTCGTTCCGGTGGCAACGGCCAAAGATTCCGATTTATATGTCACCCAATTTGATAACTCGGTGGTAGAAAGCGCGGGTTTATTAAAGATGGACTTCTTAGGGTTGAAAACCCTAACCTTGATAAAAGATACGGTTAAATTAGTAAAATACAGAACCGGAAAAGAGCTAAATCCGGATGAGTTTCCTATTGATGATGCTAAAACGTATGAGCTTTTTCAGCGCGGAGAAACAGTCGGGATTTTCCAGTATGAAAGTGCCGGAATGCAAAAATACATGAAGGAATTGAAGCCTACGGTTTTTGGAGATTTGATTGCGATGAATGCGTTATATCGACCGGGACCAATTGCTTACATTCCAAGTTTTATCAAACGAAAAAATGGGGAAGAACCGATAGAGTACGATTTAGAGGCTTGTGAAGAATTGCTTAGCGATACTTACGGAATTACGGTTTACCAAGAGCAAGTAATGCTTTTGTCTCAAAAACTAGCCGGTTTTTCCAAAGGTGACGCCGACGTGTTGCGTAAGGCGATGGGAAAAAAACAAAAAGATGTTTTGGATAAAATGAAGCCAAAATTCATCGCGCAAGCCGAAGCCAATGGACATCCGGCCGAAAAATTAGAAAAAATCTGGAAAGACTGGGAAGCCTTTGCGGAGTACGCTTTCAATAAATCACACTCAACCTGTTATGCTTGGATTGCCTACCAAACAGCCTATTTAAAAGCCAATTATCCAGCGGAATATATGGCGGCGGTACTTTCTAATAATATGAATGATATCAAGCAGGTTTCGTTCTTTATGGAAGAATGTAAACGCATGGGATTGCAAGTGCTTGGTCCGGATGTGAATGAGAGTTTCTATAAATTTACGGTTAATGAAAGCTATGCTGTTCGTTTCGGAATGGGTGCTGTAAAAGGTGTTGGTGCCAATGCTGTAGATACCATTGTTCAAAACAGAAAAGAAGAAAAGTACAAATCGATATTTGATTTGGCCAAAAAAATAGATTTGCGTGCCGCGAATAAAAAAGCATTTGAAAGTCTGGCTTTAGCCGGTGGATTTGATTGTTTTGAAAATACCCATCGTGCACAATATTTCCACATTGAAGGCGAAGGAATTACTTTTTTGGAAAAAGCGGTTCGATATGGTTCCAAATTTCAGGAGAATGAAAATTCCTCGCAAGTAAGTTTGTTTGGAGAAGCAAGCGAAGTTCAAATCGCGGAACCCATAGTGCCACCATGCGATGAATGGAGCACGATGGAGAAGTTGGCCAAAGAAAAAGAAGTGGTTGGTATATACATTTCCGGACATCCTTTGGACGACTTTAAATTTGAAATGAAATATTTCTGCAATAGTAAATTAGAGCATTTAAAAAACCTCAATAACTACATCGGCAAGAATTTAACTTTTGCCGGAATTGTAACCAATGTGCAATACAAAACCGCCAAAAACGGAAAAGATTGGGCGATGTTTACGCTTGAAGGTTACGATGAAAGCCACGATTTCCGAATCTTCGATGAAGAGTATTTGAAGTTCCGACATTTCTTGGTCAACAATCAATTTGTCTATTTTAAAGTCGGTGTAAAAGACGGTTGGGTGAACAGAGAAACCGGAAACAAATCGGAACCAAGATTACAGTTTTTGGATGTTAAACAGTTGCAGGATGTTTTGTCTCAGTACGCCAAAAAGTTAAGTATTCAGATGGACATCAACGATTTGCAACAGAGTTTGATTCAAAAATTGAATGAAATTTTCAGAAGCAATGAAGGTGATAAATCAGTAAATTTTGAAGTGATAGAAACGGAGATTGTGGCCAAACCAGTCGAGATTGTAAAGTCGACAGCACCGATTTTAATGGCGGATACTGACAGTGAAATTGACATCGAAAACCTAGATAGCAATGAAATTGTTGAAGAAGAAATGGTGCAAACCGCACCAGTCATCACTGAGGAAATAAGAAGAATAACCACTTTAGAAATGCCAAGCAGAAGATTGAAAATCAAAATATCCAATGAGTTATTACTGGAATTGGAAAAAATGAACGTAAAATTCAGTTTGAATTAGGTATCAGTTCTGATAATGATTTGATAGCCAAAACTGATTTTTTTAGTGTAGAAAACCAAAATAAAATGTCTAATTTTGTGCTCAAATAAATAAAGTAATTTAAAAATATAAAATATGGCTTTAGCAATTACAGATGCTACTTTTGACGAAGTAGTATTAAAATCAGATAAACCGGTAGTAGTAGATTTTTGGGCAGCTTGGTGTGGTCCATGTCGCATGGTTGGTCCGGTTATCGACGAAATATCTTCAGAATACGAAGGGAAAGCAGTCGTTGGAAAAGTTGACGTTGATGCAAACCAAGAGTTCGCTGCCAAATATGGCGTTCGTAACATTCCAACAGTATTGGTTTTCCAAAACGGAGAAGTAGTAGGACGTCAAGTAGGCGTTGCTCCTAAAAAGACTTATACTGATGCTATCGATGCATTGTTGTAATATACAATGAAAAAGAAATCAAGGTCTAACGAGAGTTAGGCCTTTTTTTATAATTAGTAGCAAACGATAGCTTTTTTTAGGAAACATAGACCCGCTGTCCGCGCTACACGGTAGCCAGCTTCCATCGGGGCTAGCGTTCACATTTTACCATTTACAGGATAACTTTTTTAAACTTTTCAGTTCTTTCAATTTTCGCTATATTTGACACGAGCCTTGCGAAAGCATGGCGAACTGACGAAGTAATTATGAAGATTGAAGAACAAAAAGAACTCGTTTCCGGATTTAAACATCTCGAATTACTGGCCAATCAAGTAGTGGAAGGATTTATTTCTGGCATGCACAAATCACCATTTCATGGTTTTTCGGCCGAATTTGCGGAGCATAAAGTCTATAATGCAGGCGAAAGTACTAAGCATATCGATTGGAAATTATTTGCCAAAACGGACCGATTGTACACCAAAAAATTTGAAGAAGAAACCAACCTTCGTTGTCATTTGATTATCGACAATTCGTCTTCAATGCATTATCCGAAGTTGAAAAGTGACGTACCATTTTACCACAATAAAATTGGTTTTTCAGTATTGGCTTCAGCCGTTTTAATGAATTTATTGAAGAAACAACGCGATGCCGTTGGACTAAGTGTCTATTCGGATGCCTATGAATATTACGCGCCCGAAAAAGGTAGTGATCGTCATCATCGTATGATTTTAAATACTTTGGAGAATCTTTTAGAGAAACCAAAGGAATCTAAAAACACCGATACCGTTACCTTTTTACATCAAATAGCCGAAAAGATTCACCGTCGTTCGATGATAATCTTGTTTACCGATATGTTTCAAACGGGTAATAATGAAGCGCTTTTTAATGCGTTACAACATTTGAAACACAACAAACATAAAGTGGTTGTCTTTCACGTAATTGATAAAAAAACGGAAATCAACTTCAATTTCGACAATGCGCCGAGGAAATTCATCGATTTAGAAACCGGTGAAGCCATTAATATTTTTGCCGATACGGTAAAAGAAGCCTACGAAGAAAAGGTTAATGACTATTTCAAATCTTTAGCGATGACTTGTGCGCAAAACAAAATTAAGTATGTTCCGGTCGCTGTAGAGGAAAGTTTTGAAAAAATTTTAACGACATACTTGGTTGAAAAACAAATGTTTGGTTAGAATTAAGAAATAGAGTTTGTTTTTTTTGATAAAAAAAGTTGCAGGAATCAAAATCAGTTGTATATTTGCAACCGCAATTAAGCGATGGTTTGGTAGTTCAGTTGGTTAGAATACATGCCTGTCACGCATGGGGTCGCGGGTTCGAGTCCCGTCCAGACCGCTAAAATTGGGAAAGGTTTTCAGAGATGAAAACCTTTTTTGCCCAAAATAGGTTTTTGAAAAATCTGTTTAGGTTCCAATAAAGTATCTAAGATTAGTTGTGTTGTTTCGCTACGACTTTGTAACTCGTAGCAGGTTTAGTAGTTAGACCAATGAAAAGCTTTCCACTTTATTGTGGATGGCTTTTTTGCTTTATAGCATTCTCCATTTAAATATAACTACAATTCTATTCTATTTATTAATAAAATTAGGTACGCCTATAGGTACGCCATTAAATTATTTTAGGTACGCCAATTAAATCCCATAAACACTATGATTAACAACAATTTAAAAATCTTGTTTTTATTGGATAAAGTTAAAACCAATAAACAAGGAAATGCACCTATTAGATGTAGGTTGACATTTAATAAAAAGAGGAAAATATTTTCCACTGGATTATTTATTAATCCGAGATACTGGTATAGTGAATCACAGATTGCTAAACCACCTAATGATGATAATATTTACATCAACACGCAACTAAGCCTGATTAAACAAAAAGTTAATCAGGCTTTTTTATTTCTACAAGTTAACAATGCAGACTTTACTTTAGATGATTTATTTAGTCAATACAAAGGGGTTCCGACTCAAAAAGAAATGGCATTAGTTGAAGTATACAATCTATATCTTCAAAGAATAAAAAGACTAATTGATAAAGAAATTAAACTTGTGACATACAAAAAGTATGAGGAATCCTTAACTCATTTAAAAGATTTCATAAGATGGAAGTTCAAGGCCTCAGATATCAAAATAAGCGCTCTTAAATCAAGCTTTATAACTGAATATGAATATTTCCTCAAAGTTGAGAAAAACCTTCAGATAAGCACTTTAAATAAGGCTATACAGAGGTTTAGAAAGGTTTTATTCTATGCTATTAGCCAAAATCATTTAGACAAAGATCCTTTCATGTTTTATAAAGCAAAAAGATTGAAAAAAGAAGTTGTTTATCTTGACAATGTCGAATTGGAAAAGCTTGAGAACCATTTATTTGAAATTAAAAGAGTAAAACAAATAAAAGACTTATTTATTTTTTGCTGTTACACTGGACTTGGATTTACTGAAATGAGAAATTTAAAGACAAGTGATATAGTTGAAGGCTTTGACTCTGAGTTATGGATTGATATCAAAAGAAATAAAACTCAAAGAAGCTACAGAGTTCCTTTACTTAAAAAAGCCAAAAGTATCATAGATATTTATCAATCAGATTCAAATGAGTTTGTGTTTCCTAGAATGTCAAACCCTAAGTTTAACGCATATCTTAAAGAAATTGCAAACATCGTTGGGATTGAAAAGAATCTAACTCATCATATTGCAAGAAAAACATTCGCATCAACAGTTTTGCTCTTTAACGATGTTCCAATGGAAATTGTTTCAGAATTATTAGGGCATTCAAAAATGAGTACAACTCAAGAATATTATGCCAAGGTTGTAAATAAAAAAGTGAGCCAAGAAATGATAAGGTTGGCATCTAAAATAAATAAGTAAAATTACTTTTTTGAAATAAACCACCTATTTGTAGTCTAATTACCTTAAAATTGACAATAAAAATCCCCATTAATGGGGATTGACTTTGTCAAAAAAAATAGAAACCTTCGTTTCTAAAATTTTAACAAAATGTACACTTTTAGTGTACCTAAATTTAATATCGCTTCTTTACTTTAGTACAAACTCAAATGTAAATTCATCTTTTGATTATGAAAGAACCAATTCAATTATTCAAAAAACTGATTCTCTATACAACTGTATTGTATAGTTATCAATCAATCCAAGCCCAAGATATTCTATGGGAAAAGAGTTATGGTGGCAAGCATGCCGACTATTTATTTGATGTCATTCCAACACCTGATTATGGATTTCTGTTAGCAGGAAGTTCCGTTTCTAAAAAGACAGGAAACAAAACAGAAGAAAATCGTGGTGATTTAGACTATTGGGTTTGGAAAATGGATGAAAACGGAGAATTAGATTGGCAAAAAAGTTTTGGAGGTTCTGGACAAGATTGTTTAAAAAGTGTTTTACTAACAAGTGATGGCGGTTATCTATTAGCGGGCTCAAGCGATTCAGATAAAGGGGATGATAAAAAAGCACAAAAAATTGGTAGTATTGATTACTGGATAATTAAATTAAATGCAAAAGGCGGTGAAGAATGGCAAAAAACACTTGGTGGTCTTGGGCAAGATGAGATTAGCTGTATTGCTAAGACAAAAGATGGGGGTTATATAATAGGTGGTTCGAGTAGTTCCGATGCTTTATCACAAACGATTATTCCATCTGCGGAAGTTGAACAAGATATTAAGCAAGAAAAAAACACAAGTATACTTAAAAATACACCACATTTTGGCGGTAAGGACTATTGGGTGATAAAGCTTGATATTATGGGAGAATTGGTATGGCAAAAGAGCTTTGGTGGAAGATTGAATGATGAATTGCGGAGCATTACTATTACCGATGATGGTGGATTTTTGTTGGGTGGAAGTTCAAATTCACCCGTTGACACAAATGGTGTAACTTATGGAAATAAGCTTCAACACTGTAATGGATTTGCAGATTATTGGATTATTATGATAGATAAGGATGGTAATGAAAAGTGGCAAAAAGTGATTGGAGGTAGTGGTGACGACCAATTGCAAGTGGTAACACAAACTAAAGATGGTAATTTTATAGTAGCGGGTTACACCAACTCCAATAGTGGTGATGATAAAAAAGGAAGTAATGAGGACGGTACAGATTTTTGGATTCTCAAACTAGATAAAATGCAAACAATCTTGTGGCAAGAAACTTATAATGTTAGTAAGGTAGATGTTCTTACTTCATTGTTAGAAAATGATGATAGAAGTTTGCTTATTGGAGGATATACTCAAGGAGAATCACAAAAAGAAACAGGAGCAAAAAAATCAGCAACTGCCCGTAAAAACACAAAAAAAAGAAAAGATGTTGAATCAAGTCTAGCAATAAAAAGAGGAACTGGTGACTATGTGGCGATAAAACTTAATGAAAATGGTGAAGAATTGTGGCGTAGAGAGGTTGGTAGTGATGGACAGGAAATTTTGAGTAAAGTAATTGAGATTCGTGATGGATCATATTTAATGGCAGGAACTAGCGCAACTCCTCCTGATGCTAAAGCAACTGGAAATAAAAGTAGTGGAATTGGTAGTCAGGATTTCTGGGTGGTCAAACTCAAAGACAAGCAAAAACCTAAAGAGGTAAAACAATTAATTGAAGCTTTCCCCAATCCTACCATGCAATACACAAACGTGATTGTAAACCATGAATTTAAAACCGGAACAGCAACTGTATATGATATTATGGGTAGACAATTACAAAATTTTGTAATTAAAGACCGCATGGTAGCCATTGATCTTGGGAATTCCCCTGAGGGGATTTATATTGTTGAGATTGCAACAAATGTTCAAAAAAATAGTGTAAAAATTGTCAAAAGAAACTAGTTAGCTGTAAGTTTTAGGTTTAACAAAAAGAATTTTATAAAATAGTTATTTATGAAAAAAATCAGTTTAATAATATTGATCATATTGCAAAGTTTGTTCGGAATTGCACAAGATTTTGGTTTGAACCCTACTTCACAAAGAATAGGGAAAAGAGAATCTTCAATTTCATCATTAATGCGTTTTGAAGATATACCTGCAAATCATTATACAGGAATACCCAATGTTACTGTTCCGATTTGTACTTTACCCACTCGAAGTAAAGACATATCTGTTGATTTGAGCCTTGGTTATCATCCTTCGTCTGTAGTTATTTATGGTGAAACAGCAGGTGATTGCGGTCTTGGATGGAGTTTATTTGATGGTGGTGCTATATCAAGAACAACTTTTGAAAAACCAGATGAGATGGCAATCTCATTGGGACAGAATGAATCAAATGATGTATATCAATTTAATTTTATGGGTAATTCAGGAAGATTCTATCTTGAGAAAGATGATCAAGGAATTTTAAATATTAAGCTTTTATCAAATAAAAACTCGAAACTAGTTATAACATTCACCTATGATCCAACCACCTATGTAGTAAATACTTTTACTATTTATGATGATAAGGGTTATCAATATCAATTTACTGATGTTGACACTCAAACCTATTATGATGAAAATAATGTAGCAAGTTACAGTTATAAAAGTGCTTATCATTTATCAAAGGTTATTGATAATAACGGTAAAGATTTATTGCTTTACAATTATGATGCTTACACACGCACAGTAAATTCAAATTATACTGATAGTTATAAAAAAATAAATGAAATTGTAGCTGATGGACATGGAAAAATATCATATGTATATAATTTTACAGGACCAAAAATATATAATGAAAATTTAAGGATTGAAAGAATTGAATTAAGAGATTTCAATAATGAACTGATACAAAAATCTACACTTATTTATGATGGACAAAATTTATTAAGGGTTGATTTAAGAACTACTGGGGTGTTTTATTATGAGTTCAATTACAAGAGCAATAATTTCCCAACCAGCGGAAGTTATCAACCAGATGAATGGGGTTACAGGGTATATAAACCAACATGCTTTTTCGTATATCCTTTTCAAAATAACGAAGAAAATTTTAACTCAGTATATTATACAGCTGGTATTTTAAATCAAATGAGAATACCAAGCGGTGGTTCTGTTAATTTTGAATACGAATCAAACACATATTCCTATTATACTCGAGATGCTAACGGAAATTGGGTTTTACAAGTTCCACATAATTTTTACACAGAAGAAAAGCCAGAAAATCAAGTTATAAGTACTTTAGCACAGAAAGAGTTTATAGGAGATGGATCAAACACCTTGACTTTTACTGTTCCTGGGACACCAAATCAAAATGCTGAATATTTTATTAGCGCCGAAACAATTCCTTTTTCAATTCCTGGTTTCTATGATGATCAAGGTAATTTAGCAACTCTTCATCCAAAATTTACTATAAGTGGTTACGGATTTAGCGCAAATACCACACTTGGAAATACAAGCTCCCTAAATCTTTGCTTAGGAGAAAGCTATTTTTTGCGTCAAGGGCAAACTTATACAATAACTTTAAATGCACCTGGAGGAAATAATATCAATAAAAAAGGTACAATAATAATAAGCAAAAAAGAATTGAAAGAAATTCCAGAAGGGATTTATTATGGTGGCGGAATTAGAATAAAAAAAATAGCCTATTTTGATAAAAATATTGTCAATTATTTTGAAAACAAAAGTACTTTTAATGCCTCTGGAATTTTCCCTTCCAAAGAGTTAAACTATTCTTATAACTTTTTTGAAAATCCGACAAGAAGTAGTGGCTTTATAACCCTTCCCGAAATTAATGACGACTTCGCCAATTCAAGAATCATAAGAGAAGCAGTTGGATATAAAAATGTTACTATAGCAGAAATAGGTAATGGTAAACAACAATTAACTTTTACTTCTCCCCTTGATCCTATTGTCACTTCTGGCTCACCAATTGGTCTTGATGGAATATATTATGATTATAAACGTGGTTTGTTAATAAATAGAAAAATATTTACTGAGCAAAATTATCTATTGACCGACACGGATTTTAATTATGGGTTCGTTGAAACGATTACCCCTCTTATCAATTATAGTAATCCCGCTTTAAATGAAAGAGTGGGTTGGGCAAAATTGACTCAAAAAATTTCTCGAAGTTATTTCTCGAACAGTATCATACCCAATACTGTAACAGAAAACTACGAATATAATGATCAAATACGAAAATTAACTAGTAGCACTATAACTAATAGTCTTGGTGAAACACTTAAAACACAATATAGTTATCATATTGGTAATTCTATACACTCCCAAAATAGAATAGGTGAGATTGAAAAAATAGAAACTTTTAGAGGAACCGATTTATTGTTTACAAAGAAAATTAATTTTTCTAATTCATGGATCGGTAATGTTTCTTTTTTACCCAATATTATTCAAACCTCAAAAGGTACTCAACCACTTGAAAATGTATCTAGAATAACGGCTTATGATGAATTTAGTAACCCACTCGAAATGCGTAATGAAAATGGCGCATTTGTAACCTATTTGTGGGGTTACAACAAAACGCAAATAATTGCCAAAATTGAAAATGCAACCAATAGCCAAGTTGCTACTGCTCTTGGTGTAGGTAATGTTGCAGATGTGAATGAGACTAATTTGTCGGCTATTAATGATTTGCGCACTAATACGAACTTAGTCAATTCGATGATTACTACTTATACTTATAAACCTTTAATTGGAGTCAGTACAATAACCGATGCCAAAAACGAAAAAGTAGTTTATGAGTATAATACAGAAAATAGAGTGTCTTTCATAAAGAGTGGTGATAATAAAATTATCACCCAAAATATTTATTATGATAAGACAGATGATAATGACTTAAATGCATTCAGTAATTTACATTATAAATCCGAAACCTCTAATCCACTTGTAACACCAAGTATTACAGATGCAGTTATCAGTAAAGTATTTTTTGATGGACTTGGGCGACCAGTTCAAGAAATTGGTCATCAACTCTCTAACACGGGAAAAGATATAGTATCGCACATAGAATATGACAATTTTGGAAAAAAAACAAAAGAGTATTTACCCTATGCAAATAGCGCAGCGAGTTTACTATATAACCCTAACGCTAAAACAGAGTTGTTAAATTATCCTGAGTATGCAGGACAATTTCCTTACAGCGAAGTGAGATATGAGGCTTCACCACTTAATAGGGTTTTAGAACAAGCAGCACCGGGCGTGGATTGGCAAATAAACAATCCTGATAAGCATACCATACGATATGAATATTTTACCAATACCCTTAGTGATAATGTAAAAAAAATAACTGCAACTGCGGATGAAAATAGTTATGCTTCTCTAGGCTATTATGGTATTTCTATCACTGACGCAGGTTTTTATCCAGCGAATCAATTGGTTAAAATTGTACTAAAAAATGAAAACTGGAAATCTAGTGATGGTTTAAATAATACAATTGAAGAGTATAAAGACAAACAAGGCAGATTGGTTTTAAAGCGTGTTTATGCCGTTTCCGTGGTTAATGGGGTAGAAATTAATACATTTCATGACACTTATATGGTATATGACCAGTATGGTAATTTAACTTATGTATTGCCTCCAAAAGCTGATGGATCAACTTCTACACAAGTTATCGATGAATTGTGTTATCAATACCGTTATGATCAAAGAAACAGATTAGTTGAGAAAAAAGTTCCCGGAAAACAATGGGAATTTATTGTTTATGACAAAATTAACCGAGTTGTAGCAGTAGGCCCAACGCTTTCGCCCTTTACCGATGCACCTGCCAATAGTTATGGATGGTTTATTGCAAAATATGATGGATTAAACCGCAAAATTATATCAGCTTGGCATACTGGTACAACAACTAGTTCTGGCAGAAGGAACTTGCAAAACAGTTACACCAATACTTCAACTTCTTTAAGCGAAAATAAGTCGAATCAAGATACAACCGTTAATAATGTTGCTTTTAGGTATAGTAATAATGCATTCCCAACAGATTATCATGTTTTAACAGTTGATTACTATGATAATTATTCTTTTACTGGCGCACCAACAAACTTTTCTACCATCCTAAACGATAATAGTCAAATAGTTTATTACAATAATACTACATTAAAGCCAACTGGACTTCTAACAGGAAGTTGGAAGCGCTATTTAGAAGCTGTTAACGCTACACCTGTAAAAGGGGAGTTGTCGCATGTGTTATATGATAAAAAGGCACGTCCGGTAAGAGTAAGAGTAGAGAATTTTTTGGGAGGTTATACTCAATTAGATAGTAAGATTGATTTTGCCGGAAAAGTACTTTTTGCTGAAACCAAACACAAACGCCTAAATAACGATCCGACTGAAATTTATATTAAGGAAGTGTTTACCTATAGCTCACAAGATCGTTTACTGACACATACCCATCAAATAGGTCTTGCAGATACACCGGAAGTATTGACGCAAAATAGCTATAATGAACTGGGAAGATTGATTTCAAAGAAAGTGGGGCACACTTTGAGTGATCCACTGCAAAAGGTAGATTATAGCTATAACATTAGAGGATGGCTTACCGAAATAAACAAAGTAAATGATTTAATAGATTCGCCACGCAATGATGTATTTGCGTTCAAAATTAATTACAATCAGGTTGAAAATGCGTTCAATTATACAGGTACACCCCAATATAATGGTAATATTAGCGAGACATACTGGCGAACTTCAAATGATGAAATTGAACGTAAGTATGGCTATGAATATGACCATTTGAATAGATTGAAAAATGCGATTTATCAGAAACCTGGTAGTGCAAATGAAGTTACGAATAGTTATAACGAAAGTGTCAAATATGACAAAAATGGAAATATCATGTTCTTGCAACGTAATGGTGAGTATGACGACCCTAGTCCAACTCAAACTATGCAAATTGATGATTTAACCTATAGCTACGACCTTTCTAATGGCACTAATCGTTTAATGAAAGTAACCGATGCTACTAATTTTATTAGAGGTTTTGACGATGACAGTAATGGTACCAATGATGCTGAAAATGACTATAGTTATGATGCAAATGGTAATTTGACAGGCGACCAAAATAAGGGAATAGTCAGCATAAAATATAACCATTTAAACCAGCCACTAGAAATAGTATTTAGTGGAAGTTCTATTAGAAAAATTAATTTTCTTTATACAGCAGATGGCAATCGGGTACAGAAAGTTATGAAAAATGGCACAACTACAACTGTTACTGATTATCTGGGGGGATTTCAATACAATAAACTTAATGCTACGGCTGCTGTAAGATTGCAGTTTATTGCCACATCCGAGGGATATGTAAACAACACGGTAGCGGGTGGTGTAAACAATTATAATTATATTTACACCTATAAAGATCATTTAGGGAATGTAAGGCTTCTTTACACACGAAATGCAACCAATGTTAAGGTATTAGAAGAAACAAATTATTATCCATTTGGGCTTGAGCACACCAATTATAACTGGGATAAAGAATATTATGAAGCAGTGCAGTCGGGTGAGGTAACAATTAGCAAGGGTGTAGCTATTCCGTATAAGTATAAATTTAATGGTCAAGAAAGGCAGGATGAGTTTAGTTTAAAAACCACTGCCATGGATTTTCGTGAATATGATAATGCTACCGGAAGGTTTAGCAGTATTGATTTATTGGCAGAGAATTCGATGGAAATGACGCCTTATCATTTTGGGAATAATAATCCTAATTATTGGGCAGATCCAAGCGGGTTGAATGTTGAACATTTGAATAGTGGCATCCCTTGGCTTGATGCTATGTGGGCAAACAGCGAATCGAATCAGGAGACAAATTGGGTTAATAATGGTAGCACATTCGAGCAGTATCAAGTTCTTCAAGGAGTGACACCCGGATCTGGTAATCCGATGTCTACTATTTTTATTGGATTTGATGGGTTCGTTTTTACTGCTGATGCTATACCTTTGCGAGAGGCAGTGGTTATAAATTATTTTCACGGTTATGATTATGCTGATGGTATAGGGCAACTTACAAATGCAACAACAGTTTTTTGGGGTGCAAGCCAATTAGGAGTTAATCATTTAAGACAGTTTAATTTAGCATCAAGTGTAGGAGAAGCATTTGGAATAGGAACACAAGTAGCAGCACCTAGACTTAAAGCATTTACTAATACTTTAGGAGCTTGGGGTAATCGAGCGGGCTTGGCGGGGTATGGTTTGTCAGCTTTAGTAATAGGTTCTAAACTTTTAACAGGTCAAACTGTTACTACGGCTGAAACGGCAGGTTTTGGAATAAATACAGCATTAGTTTTAGCAGGTTCCATAGCAGCAGGGACTGCGGCGGCTCCTATTGTAGCTACAGCAGCTCTAATTTATGGAGCGCTTGAATTAGGATCTTATATTTATAATGGTAAAACATTAGAACAAAACATTATAGGACAATGAGAATATTATCTTTTTTGTATTACGCTCTTTATAAACTATCAACAGTGATTAAGAGAAAAGAGGATATTGATCACATCATTGCCTGTAATATTTTATCTGTAATGTTATCAACAAATACAATTTTGTTTTTTGCAATTGTATTAAGATTTAGTTTTGCTAAAGGATTTTTTCTTCCTTATGATAATTATATTAAAATATTTTTTGGTTCAATATTTTTTATATGGTATTTTATTTTAAAAAGGCATTTTATTGAGAAAGAGTATTATGTTTGGATAATAGGAAAATATGATACTGAATATAAAGATAGGATTAAACTAATCCGAATTATTGGATTTTTATATCTGATTTTTACTCCTATAAGTTTTATAGTTTTTGCAATTTTTATCAGTCGTATGTAATGTTCCAAAGTTAGTGATAAACCATTTTCAATCACTTAACAATTTGTAAATCAAATCACATTCAAAAATGATTAATAAAAAGGAGTGCATAGTGCGCTCCTTTTTTATATTTTATCAATCGAGGTCAAAAAAAGTAGCTACAGGAATATTTAAAATATGTGAAATGCTATATAGCATTATGACCGATGTATTGATAACACCTCTTTCAATTCTACTTATCTGAGAAACTTCAACTCCTAATTCATTAGCGAGTTGTTCTTGGGTAAATCCTTTTTCTAGCCTTAGCTTTCTTAGGTTACCTCCAAATTTTACCAGTAGTTCTTTTTTATCTTCTTTATTCACGAAATAAAATTCGATGAATAATAATATTTATATATAGGCATATTTGCCTATAATTTTTATATTTGAATCTGCTTAAAACCAAATATTTTTTTAAATCTAAATAATCAAAAACATGAAAAATATAATTATCATTATCGCTGCTTTAGTAAGTATCAATATATCCGCTCAATGCGAGACTAAAACTGTCAAAAGACCTGATGGAAATACAATAACTTATTTTAATCCAAAACCAGTTATCAGGCAAACCCAATATGAAGTTGGAACTGCAATCTACAAGAATGAAACCTCAGGAATGTATATGGTCAACATTTCTGTTCTATTTAAAACAATACCCCCTAAAAATATTATAGGCAAATTAACCATTCAGACAACTGGCAAGAGAGGTATAGAACTTAAACTGGTCAAAAGTGAACAAGTTGATATGAATGGCAGAAAAGTTGCGATTGGATTGTATGAAATTGACAAGGCTAGTTTTGAAGAACTAAAAAAACACCAACTAAAAAGTATATTCTTTTACTTGGAAAGTAAAATGTATGGTGCCACCGTAACAGAGAACAAAAATATTTATATAAACGAATTAAAATGTTTTAACCTTTTAAAATAATACTACTATGGGAAAAAAGTTGGAGCTAATAATCAACAAAAAGATATTTTTAAATTTATTCATCAGTTTTATTTTAGCTGTATTGACTGTTTTTATTTTAAATCTTTTAGAAATATCACGATCAGAATATAATTCGTGTTGGCGAACTGTGTTTGGTGATTTAGTCTGTCATTGTCAAGATAGGCTTAATTGCTCTTTACTAGCTTTATTGGAAGATTCAGAGATTATTGTGATTCTTTATATTACAGCAATATTTTGGACAATTTCATTAATTAATCACTTTGTAAAATTTAAAATAAAATGAAAAAAAAATTAACAATTACAATACTTGGGATATTGTTTTACATTAATACAAGTGCTCAGAATTACATTTACAAAGGCAGTCAAAAGTTTGAAGCTACAAGTACTTGGAGGTTCAGTTTAAATGCTTCTTATTGGACAACTAACCCAGAAATTACAATAGCTAAACACGATAACGGAGGTTACTTAATCTTGTCAATTGTTGTTCCTTTTAAAGATGATTACATCAAAGGAAACTTAACTATTATTCTAGATGACGGAAGTATGATAAAATGCATTGATAAAGGATTAAAAGACTATGTCGACAATACAAGTACAAAACTTTATAACCTGACAATGCCAGAAATTGAAAAAATGAAAAATTCGAGAATAAATAAAATAAGATTTAATATTTATAGGGATCGTGGAAATTATATGCAGGGAGAATATCAACCTTTTACTGCATCAAATATTAAGAATAGTTTATATTTTACTGTTCCATCAGAAGAAGATGAAAAATATTATGAAACTGATGTAGAGATTTTAAATTTATTTGGGGAGTAATTATGGATAAACTGCAAAGCAAATACCCGAATTTTGTTGAAGCTATGGAAAGCATGAAACAAGGTACTGATACAAGGATGATTTCAAGTGATAAATTGAAAATAAAATATTTGATGTCACTAGTAGCATATAACAGTAAAATAGGAGATGTTCAAATAGAGCTAAACGCAATAGGTAATAGTAATGTTACCGTTACTTTATCTACTCTAACAGGTTTTACAACTCACGCGTCTACTAACAGTAGATTAATAAGCAATGATTTATCAGTAGAGCAGTGGAATGAGTTAATTTATGAAACCATGATCGAACATAATAGCAATCCAGATCATCAAAAAGTCGCAATGGACTTTCTTAAAAAAAGGCTTTCTAATAATAGTAATGGAAAATCAGGCTGTTTATCAGTTTTTCTCTCATTTATGGTTCTAACGGCTTTTCTTTATCTAATTAGATAGTTGATATCTTCTAAAAATTTTTTTTAATTTTTTTTGAAAACTTTTTTCGAAAAGTAAGCATGAACTAAACCAACATCACCCCCGGACCTTAATACGATCTTGGGATAACCCCGCACTACATGAAGTAAGAAGTTGTTGTTTCAACCCACTTGTTTCAAGTTCTGCGGGTTTTCCGTTATGTCTAATCTATAAAATTTAAAAACTATGGCAAAAATCATAGGTTACAAAACATTCGAAAAAGAGAATGGAGAAAAATTCTACTGCCTAATTGTGCAAGGTGGTTTAGAAGCTGTAAAAAGTCAGCAAACTGGGAAAACTTATTTCACAGCAAGAACAGTAACAGTTCCAACAACATTTGATGAACAGGTTTGTTCCGGATTAATTGGAGAAAAGGTTAATGGAGTTGTAAAGAAAGTTGCAACAGCCCCGTATGAGTACACCATTGCAGAAACTGGTGAGGTCGTTGTATTAACTCATAGATATGAGTTTGTGAGTGAAGAAGACGACATTATACAAGAAAATGTGATACCACTTGAATTGGTAAGCTAATTCGACACTTGGAAACATTGATAAGGAACTTCAGAAATGGAGTTTCTTTTTTTATTACAAAAAAACATATGTTTTCTAATTTTTTAACTAATACTAAATATAAAAATTATGAAGCTACAAATAGCTCAAAGACATCAGGTCAAACTTAGGTTAGGTTTGTCCGGAGCAAGCGGATTTGGTAAAACTTATTCAGCTTTATTACTAGCCTATGGAATTACCAATGATTGGACTAAAATCGCCATTATAGACACAGAAAATGGTAGTGCAAGCTTGTATTCACATTTAGGAGATTATAATGCATTGACGTTGGAAGAGCCATACAATCCGGAAAGATATATCCAAGCTATTGAGACTTGTGAAAAATCAGGAATGGAAGTAATTATTATTGATAGCATCACTCATGAGTGGAATGGTAAAGGTGGTTGTTTAGAACTACATGAGCAGCTTGGTGGCAAGTTTCAGGATTGGTCAAAAATTTCACCAAGACATCAGGCATTTATTGATAAAATTCTACATTCAAGTGCCCACATCATCACAACAGTACGACGAAAAGTGGATTACTCGATGGATGCTGATATGAACGGCAAATCCAAAGTTGTCAAACATGGAACAAAAGAAATAACTAGAGAAGGCTTTGAATATGAACTCACCAGCAATTTTGAGTTGATCAATGAAAACCATCTAGTAAAAGCTAGCAAAGACCGTACGGGGCTTTTTATGAATAAGCCAGAGTTTGTAATTAATTCAGCAACTGGTAAGAAACTGATGGAATGGTGTAACAAAGGTGTTTCAGTTGACAACATTAAAGCAGAAATTCTACAATGTCAAACTATTGAAAGTCTCAAAACACTTTATGCCAAATACCCAAGTGTGCAAAATAAAATTCATCCACTGATAGTGGAAAGAAAAGAACAATTAGATGGAGTAAACAATCAGCTAATTTCAAACGAACAAGTAATCGAACCAAATCATTTAGTAGAAGATGGAAACAATAGTAGTAAGCAGTAGTATCAATAATCAAATTGTTGATGAAACAGATGTGATTCAAAAAGCTTCGAGCAGTTTTATTGAAGCTAATACCATAAAGGTTGACCTGAATCATTTAAAAAATGATTGTATTATACCAGTATTTTCAAAGGATAACGAAAGCACAATCTCGCATTTTCAATTTATATCCAAAGCATACGAGGTTGTAAAAGAGTTATTCCCGGATTTTAGCCCTAAGGAGCCCGAGATTAGAGTTTCTCATGAAATCAAGGGTAGAATACCAAGTGCTATTGGAAAACCTGCTAAAGATCTTCTGGAAGGAGAAAAGACAATCTATTATGAGCGATGTGCATTCCTAATCGAATTGCATCAGGCCAAAGAAGTTGTAAATGGAAATACATTGACATTATCAGTCGGAGGGGTGCGCAGTTATAGTCAAGAGAACTTGTACAGCAAGAAATCTGTTGAAAAATTCAAAATCTTTATAGGTTATCAGAATAAGGTGTGCACTAATCTGTGCATATCAACAGATGGCTTTTCCAATGAAGTCAGAATTTCATCTATAAATGAATTGCAAACTGACATGACCAACTTGTTCAGCAATTATGACCGTATCAAGCATCTGGGAATGATGGAACGGATGTCAAAGTTTTTACTTAATGAAGAACAATTTGCTCATTTGGTCGGTAAAATTAGAATGTACCAACATTTGGATAGAGAAGAACAAAAATCAAAGCAACAATTCCTGCTGAATGACGGACAGATTAATTCGGTAGTTAAAGATTATTTCACTTGCCCAAATTTTTCAAGAGATAAGGACAAGAATATTTCACTTTGGAACTTATACAATTTGTTCACTGAAGCTAACAAAAGCAGCTACATTGATAACAATTTAGAGCGAAATGTCAATGCATACGAGTTCATCAATTACCTAGTCTATTCGCTGCAAAATGAACAACCCAACTGGTTTCTCTCATTATAATATTATAGCATTTTCGGCATGATACCATTTAAAAATATAAATACAAGAATGTGAAATTAAACAAGTAAAATGAACAAAAATCAACTGGCAGAGATACTAAAATACTGCTCGCCAAAGGTTATTTACGTTGTTACTTTCAATAATTTATTAAAAAGAATCTTATGCCCTTTCAAAGTAAGAGTGTTAAATCCAGTCGGTGAACTGAGAAAGGGCGAGATTGTTTGGGTAGATGAAGTAAAAGTAACAATGGAATTAAAAACAATTTTTATAATCAAGGGTAGTGCCTATCATTACTATCACTTCGACATTATTATATAGCATTATCGCTATTTATGAGTTATGCTTTTTTGTATATCCAAACTTTTGAAACTGTTTCTCCTCCATCAAAAAACAATTGAAAACGTTTTAGCTAAAAAAAGGAGTTTTAAAAGCTGCATTTTACATATTTAATGATAAAATGCGGTTTTCAACCTCAAATATTACGGAATAATCATTTATTTATCATTTTTAATGAAAATAATTGTAAAAAAATTAGGAAATGTCAATAATTTGTTCGTACCTTTGCATAAAATCGCAGTAATGTAGATTTTAGCTTTACTAAAAAAGCAAAAAACAACAACAAATACACCAAAAAACAACCATTTTAAGCTATTCTCCTTTACGTTATTTAACTGAAGAGTATTTTTTATGCTCTTTAAATTAGTTAAAATGTAATACTCATTATTGTGATTTGAAATTGAACAAATTTTAAATTATAAATGAAATGAATTTTAAAAATGAAAATGATGGTAATTTAATACCAAAAGCTAGTCATTCTGAAGAGAATGAAAAAGATGATAACAACTCTAATTATCCAATCTATCTCTATCAACCATCTATTATTACTTATGTTACTGACACTTCTGAAGTGCAGACGGATAGTGATAGAGAAAAAAAACCAGTATTTGTAAGGGATTCGAGCGCATCTGATGAAAATTTTGATAAGTACTTCTATGACATTTACCCGCAGTTTTTAACAGATGTAAATTGTATTGTTGTACCAAAAAAAGTCAAAAGACATCTCGAAAGGGAAATACCCCTAAGTTTATTACGTAAAGTAGACAAGGACAAAAACGTTGCTATTGAAAAATGTTTAATCGTAGCTTCAAATCTGACTTCAACAATTTTTTCTGATGAAAAATGGAAATCTCTTTCCTCTACTTTATTAAATGAGCAAATAAAGAAAGGACGAGATAATACATTCCTGTACAAGCATGCTTTGAATGTGCTAACGTATACTTCGAAATACAGCAATCCTGTTTTTGAAGTTAAAAAGAATGTATTTGATAAGGAAACTTATCAGCAAGGAGTTAGTTCTAAAGTTTTTAAACTTAATTCTAGTTTTTCAGAATATGGCACAATAAATTACTATCTGACTGATAACAATTGTCTTCAAAAAAGAAGAAAATATATTTATTCAAAACTGAAAAAGGCAAAAGAGAATTCAATTGCAAACAACCTACTTAATCTTTATCCATCAATAGAGTTGCCTAGTATGGACGAAATGTTTGTAGAAGCAAAAAGACTAATAAAAATCAATTACAAAACTAAGAAAGGCAAACAAGTTACTTTTTTAAACAAACGAAAAAAAGAATATTATCCGAACCATAAAGCAAGAAGTTTTGTTGAAGACAATTTAAAACAATATGAGTATCTAACTCAGAGGGGATTTATGATTCCTATAGTTGGAAATGACAGATCTGGAGGAAGAGTAGTTGATAGCTTCAACCTTATGCCAAGTTGGATTAGAAAACTAATAAAAATTGATGGAGAAAACATTGCAGAAGTTGATTTTAAGGCGCTTCATCCCAATATAGCGATGTCATTATATGGCGGAACAAAAAAGTTCCTTACACATCAACAAATAGCTTTGGAAAGTGGCATTGATGTTTCAAGAGTTAAAATAGAACATTTGTCTTTTTTCAACAAAAGAGTTAGGAACATGAAGAAAAGTGCATTATATAATTATTATTTGACCAATGAGCCGGACATGATGTTCAATATTGTAAACGATAAGTATAAAAGTAAAGACTCCTATAAAATTACATCTAAAAGAATGTTTAAAAAAGAAGTTGAAATAGTGACAGAGTGTATAAATAAAATTAATAAAAAGGGAATTTATGTTGGTTATGTATATGATGCTTTGTTTTGCAAGCAAAGTGATGTTGATACTGTAAAAAAAATAATGGATGAAGTTATTTTAAAATTCAAAGTATATACAACAGCGAGTTTATAAAATTTAAAAGAAAGATAGAATGGAAAGAGGAATTATTTATATAGCTAAAAATGTAGAAACCAATCAAATTTATGTAGGTTCTACCACAAGAGAAATAAAAGAGCGTATTGAAGATCATCTCATAAAAGCTAAAAATCAAACTGGGAGTAAGTTTCAAGAGGCAATTTACACTTATGGTACTGATGCATTTATTTGGGAACAAATTGATACAGCATCTTCAACTGATGAATTGGCTCAAAAAGAAATAAAGTACATTGAGGAATTTGATTCCTTTGAAAACGGTTATAACTCGGATAAAGGAGGAGGATTTAAGAAAACTATTTATAAGTATAATTTAGATGGTTCATTGAATTCAACTTTTGATGACCTTAAAAGTGCTGGAGAAAGCATTGAGGCTACTAAAAAAGCAATTAGTAAAGCTTGTTGGAATGTAAACCATACTTTAAACGGTTACCTGTGGAGTTATGATTATGTTGAACCGTTCATACCTGGTTCGGACAATAGAAGAAAAGAAGTCTACCAATTTGATTTAGATGGAAACTTTTTAGAAAAGTTCAACTCTGTATCCAAAGCATCAGAGCAAACTGCAATATCAAAATCTGGAATTGCAAAATGTTGCAGAGGGGAGAGGAATCATTCTGGAGGATATCTTTGGAAGTATTAATAGAAAGAAAAACGGCTCAATAGGCCGTTTTTGCTATCATTGGTTTTGTGTTGAGAAGAACCCAATCTCTTTAACTAGGGGTTGGGTTTATTTATATAATGTATTAGTATATTTGTTAAAATTTAAGTTATGACTAGTCAAGAAAAAGGGGCTAAATTTGAAAAAGCTGCAAGAGAGTATTTTGTTTGGTTATTTGAAGAAATTGGATTTATAGTATCTAAAGATAGAATTCAGTTCTCTGGAACTCAAGATGGTTTTGACATACAATTAATAGTTGTAATGAATAATTTTGAAAGAGCTATTTATATTGAATGTAAAAATTATTCAACTGATTTAGATATTGGAAATATTCTTAAAAAAGCATGGGATTTAGAGAAAAATTATCATCCAAGTGAAAATGATTTATTTATATCTATACTGCCAAAAACAAACTTTAAAAATGCAGACAATTCTGAAAAATCTTCTCCAGTTTTAAATGAGAAATTTAATTTTAAAAGCTATCAGCTTGATAAGTCAAATGGGATTCAAGAATTGTTCGCTCTTAACGAAGAATTTTACAAAGAAATATATGGCTTAGAATTAGATTTTGAAGTTGATAAACTTAAAGAAATTGAAAAATTTAAAAGTATTATTTATTCTAGAAAGCCTTTTAAAAAAATATTTTTATCGGAACATGACAAAGTAAACTTTATTGCTGATATTGAATTAGATAAAAACTATGTAAATAGATACATAAGTGCTGATTTAACGAGTAAAAATGAGGAGTATAGTCTGTTTAAAAGACTAAGCATCAATCCAAAATCATTAGACGAAGTTTTATTATTTGAAGACAAAGTTTTAGTTTTAGGCAACCCAGGTCTTGGCAAATCAACAGAATTAAAAGAGTTTGCAATATCAAAATGGAAAGTTGGAGAGCAAAATTCATTTACACCTATTTTCAGAAATCTCAAGAATTTTACACAAAATCATAATATTGAAGACTTCCTCCCTACCGAAGTCATTGATTTACAAAGTTGTTACATTATATTTGATGGCATTGATGAAATTAAAGACCCTCAAGATTTCATTTCAAAGCTTGAAGTTTTTATTGATAATAATAGTTCAAAACAAAAAAAATATAAATTCGTTCTTAGTTGTAGAACTAACATTTATGAAAGTATCATAAAAACGATTAGTGGATTTAAGGCATTCTATTTGAATAATCTTTCCCATGATGAAGCATTCGGTTTATTATCTAAGCAATTAGAGAACCCGAGCAGGTTAGAAAGTCTAAGTTTTAAAAGAGTACATTATGATTTTTTAAAAAATCCATTTCTAATAGGCATACTTGCTGAATTCATTAATAAAAACAACAATCTCCCTCAGAATTCGACTGAACTATGGGAAAATTATATAACCAAAAGGTTAGAGTTTGACAACAAAACAAAGTTGGTAAAATTGGACTTAAATACTCCATTAATACTCAAGCTCTCAAAAAAAACTTCTTTAATATCAGAATTAATGAAAATAAATTCATTAAAGGAGGCTGAATTATTAGAATTGACAGGTGAAAATCTTCAAGCTTATTTAAAAAATCCATTAATAGAAAAGGATATATCAAATAATACTTGGTATTTTGAACATAGAAATATTCAAGAGTATTTTGCTGCGAAGCAACTTTCTGAGTTATCATGCCAGAACATTATTGATTTTATAAGCATCACTGACAATATTAAAAAAGGAAACTTTTTCACTAGGTTTATAGTAAACCTATTTAACTCAAATAATATTTTCATCAATAAGACACATCCTTCACTCTTCAACACAATCACTTTTCTAATTAATATTCTTGACAATAAGAAAAGAGAGGAATTAGTAAAATGGTTAGAAGAAAATGACGAAGAATTATTATTCACTGCTGATTCAGATAGACTGTCTCCAGATGTTAAAATAAGAGTTCTTCAAAATTATTTTAAAAAAACTTGCATTGAAAATACATTTTGGATATCTCACAGTGGTAGCTTCAGTGTAGATATAATAGGGAAATTTGGAGATTGTGAAGAAAATTTCATGTATTTACTTTCAATGTTTGAAAACAAAAAAAATCATTTCAGGATAATTATTTCTGCTTTAGATTTATTAGCAAACATGACATTACCTGACCATAAAGTAAATGAGATTAAAGCTCTTTTGCTCTCAAAATTAAAAGACCATAATTTAGATTCTACATGTAAACCAGAAAATGACTTAAAAATTAAGTCCAACATAATAACATGCATACAAAGTTTTAATTTACATAACAATCATTCTGATTTCTTGGAGGAAATTTTAGAGGTCTTTAAAAATGAAAGGGATAAACAAATTAATCAAAGTTTATTATATCTTATAGCTAGTCTGAATGGTGATGTTGACAATTATTTTCAATTTATTTATAAAGAATTTTTAAGAGCTTTTAAATTTGACACAACTGAACAGAATGAGAAATATGTGGTAAACAGCACATTTGTTATTGAAGAAATACTTTTAAGAATAAAATCCTCTGATAATTTTCTAAAAATTGTTAAGTGCTTTTTAAATGACAATAATTACGGCTCAACACTTGATAAAAGCTTTGCAACACAACTATTTGAAAAGTGCAATCAATTTTCTTTGTCTGACCATCTATTTATTGATAAAATACTTGATTCAATTAAAAAAAGAAAAGATTGGCATTCACTAGAGCATGAATTAGTTGCTTTGATATCCTTGACCAACTCAAATTCAAAAGCTATTGAAAAATTCATTACTGATGATGTAGTGTTTAATGAAAGTAGATATTTAGTTGCTAGATTAGTATCTGAAGAGAATATCAGTATCATTATCAATAAGTTCACAAATGAGAAAGCTGATGATAATGACGTGGAAATCATGCGAAATATTATTGGAAATACAAACAGTAAAGACCTTGCTATACAGTTCGAAAAATTAATGACTAATGAAGGTTACATTTTTAAAGAAAAGTATCTGACGCAAGAGGAGCTCGAAAAAAATACTAAGGCAAAAAACCTAAAAAAGCAACACGATTTTGACATCCTTTTTGATATAGGTTTACTAAGTTCAGAGCTAAAGAAAATTTACGATGAAATCAGCTTAGGTAGTATTGATTGGGAAACATTAAGCAAATATCAAACAGATTGGTATTCAAAAAATGACTATTCTGCTGAGCCTAATTCAGCCACTACTCTACTAGTTCATTTAGTAAGGGATAATGGAAAGTTAACTTATGAAGATGTAGTCAATCTGATTAAAGATGAATTTATAATAATGTCTGAAGTGAAGAGACATCTCAAATCGAATTTTGATTTCAACATTGCTGTTGAAAATAAAAACACCATCTCTGAATGGTGCTTAAATTCTGTTGAAAAAATTGATTATAATAGATTAATTATTAGCAAAAGCAATAGAGAATATTCAGTTTTTAGAGATTATTATGTTTGCAAGAATATTTTCTTCTTTCAAAAAAAATTGGATATTCAACTACCTCAAACATTTTATACCGAAACATTAAGATATTGTGATTTTGAATCTTTTAATAATCAAAATAGTGAATTTGATTTTAACAAGGGAAAAATCAGCAACAAAGCCACCTTTGACGAGCTAATAACCAACAACATCAATAACTACAACCTACATTCTACTGCTCTCAGAAATCATATATTATATGCTATAGATAATAACCTAACAGAATCTTTTGAAAAAATAAAATATCATTTTATTAATGACTCAAATTTATGTTTTCAAAATGAAAGCTTACAAAAATTCTTTAGTATAACTAAAGACGTTGAATTTTTAATTAAGTGCTGTGAGGACATTAATTCGTTTTTATGTTGGGAATCTATAGGAATAATAATTAAAAACAATCTTGCACAGGAATTTGCACTTTCAACAGCAAATAAATATTTACTTTCAAAGGAAGAAACGTTCATGTTTAATGCGTTGGGGATTCTTTTTAAATATAATCAACCTGAAGCTTTGGAAATTTTTTATGATTTTGTGAAAAATAATCTTGGTGATTCAATAAAACAAGAATATTACATAAATTATGACAATGAAAGAGGTATTAAAATGATAGCAAAATTTTACTCTTTATTATATCAAGAAAACACAAAGGAGGATATATTCAAAAATCACTACGCAAAAGAGTTAATCAGACATTATATAAATATGATATCTGGTAAGAGTGAAACAACATTTAAAGATGTTCAAGGCATTTTAAATAAAATAAAGAGAGGATTGAAAAAACGTGAAAACGAAATGTTTTATATCAACGTTCTAATTACTGACTCTAAAAACAGCTTTATAAATTTCAAATCAAGACCAATGGAGTTTGTGGATGCAAAAGCCAAAGTTGACAAACTCTAGACAGTCTTCAAAGTGTAGCCAAAAATTCAGAGCTTTATTTTATTGTAGATTTCATCTGTCTTTTTGTTCCAAATTATCCAACAAGATTTTTTTTGCTCTTGAACTCCAAATATTGGAATTATTTCATTTATTGTTCTTGTATTATTTACATATAACATTCCAATAAAATCTTCATTTCTAATTCCTGAATAAAAAGTTCTTTTCCTAAAATCCCTATTGTAAATGAATATCCTTAAGTATTTATTTGGCAGTATACGCTCCTTAAAATTTGATGAATAATTCTTTCTTTTTTGCGATTTGACATGAGAAATTATTCTATCTGTATTTTTTCTAACAAAATCTTCAATAGTATTTTCTTCAATAAGCTCAGCATCTATAAAAATACTCGCATTCTCAATTACATTATAGTCCTTTTTAGAATGATGTTTTATATAACGTAATTTGAATTTACTACCTTTCTCTGGTAAGTTTTGAAAAAAAAAGCTCTTTATTATTCTTAAATGATCCCTACGAACTCCAAAAAATTTTTCATCAAAAAACATTGCTCCATCAGTTATAGTAACATTTTTTCCCTTATAATGTTCTCTTAATTTTTCCAAGCTAATACTTTGCCAACACGGCATTGAATATTTGGTTTTGATTTGAAAAAACACATTATTATATTTATTTGGCAGTAACTTTTCTAATGTGATAGCTGTATAAGCAGCTGAAAAGTTCATGAACTTTCTGCTATTTAAATTTGTCTTAATTAAAATATTATATTGATTCCCATTAGAAATTATATTATCATAACTATGCAAAATTTCCCAAGCGTAATGATTAGCCTTAAATCTTAATTCAATTTCCATTACAGAAGATGGAATCGAAATTTTATACTTTTCTAATTCATCTAAGTATTGAAATAGTATTTTTTTATAAGCAAAGACAATCGCATTGACACAATCAACTAATTCATCAAACTTCTTTATATAATTTGAGGAATGGTATTCTTGAATATCTTTTTTATCCTTAAATTTAATCTTTGATGATTCAAAAGTAACACCTCCATGGGCTATCGCATTTCTTAATGTATTATTATATTTTTCAGTAAGAATTTCAAAATCTTTATTGCTTTTTAAAGTTTCAATACAATTATATATATCAAGCTTTTCTGTGCCTTTATTATTGTTCAATCTAATATAATATGCGATTGGCTTCAATAGTCCTAACAAAATGACATCATTAAGTTTCAAATATTCATAAATAATTTTTTCACTTATGAAATACATTAACTCTGCATCATTATCAGGTAATAAAACTTCATGAATATCTTTACTATTAATTAAAGTTAACGTTTTAATTGCATGGTCAAATTCAAAAGAGAAATCATTTAAAATTTTGAAGAAAGATATGGCACTCTTCTTATCAAGAAATAAGTCATTTAGAAAATTTTCTGTGATTTCAAATATTTCTCGATTATAAAATTTACTTGGAGAGTCATAAATATATTCACTCAGAGAATAAAAGTTATCATGTTTACAAGCATTCAATTCAGGAAAATCAAACAGGATATTCTCTTTTTTCCTTTCTAAAATTTTATATGTGAAAAAATTTTTGTCTATCATATATAAACTTTTTAAAATTCATCTATTTTGGCTTTATTAACTTCATAAAAATTTTTAGCCATATTTAATCGCATAGTGCTCACAAATTTTATAGAATCAACGTGTTCTGAAAAGAAAAGTTCAGAAGGAATACGAAAGTCATCTTTATAAAAACTAGTATATAAACTAAAATTTTTATAATCATTATTTCTGCTTACATTCTCATATTGATTTAGTATTTCTTTATCTAAACTAGCTTTTAAATCTTTTTCATCTATTTCAATTTTTTCAATAAGTACTGAGAAAATTTTATCATATGAAATTGAGCTTTTAATTTTAACTTTATGGTCTCGAAAATCTTTTAGAAATTTATTTATAGTAGATGTTTCCACATTATTATCAAATAAAAACTTGTGAATTAGACTTGTCTTACCAACTTCTTCAATACAAATTTGAAATAAAGTATAAGCCCTTGCATATCTTTTATGCTCTTCCAATATTACTGCTTCATCATATAACTCCTGTGCATTTAGTAGACATTTTTCAATAGCTCTAAATAATTCCTTTCTCTCTAGATTCATTATTGAATGTTTTTTAAAATATCTTCGACAATTATTGTTGAAATATCAAATTGCTCAAAATCTTGTTCTTTTAACCATTGCAAACATTCATTCTTTGACATTTGAGTATTTGTGATGTAATTAGAGAGTTCAATTACAGTACTTCTAGTTAAACCTAATGATAAAAGAGACAAGTGGGTTTTTTGAGAAACTCCAAATTCAAGCCATAGGTTTAGTTGAGGAATTTGGTCAAGTAATTCCTTTTTATCATTCATCTCTAAAAAATATCTTAGGATGTCTATATAACATCCCGAATCTCTAGCAAATCTAAATCTAACGAAGCTTTCTATATTTTCCATTACTTCTCTTATAATGGTTTTTAATTTTTTATCACTCCCTCTATTTTGATAGGATATTTGACTCCCCGAAATTAGAAAAGATAATGGTCTTCCTTTCATCCAATTAATTAAAAGAATTGCTCTAGAATTATTTAGAGCTTCTGGGTAATTAGATATTGTTGTACCTATTCTGCCTACTAATTTTACATATTCTTCATATGAATTATCATCTTCAGGATAAACCGGAATAAACTCATCAATTGCATCAATATTATCATTAAAATAATCATATAAAGTTTGCTGTGCAATAGGTGAAATACCAGGGTTTCTTTTGATTATATAATCAGGTATAATAATTGTTTTTTTAAGCTCTTCGAATATCTTGGATAATTCACGCTCTAGTTCGTTATGGGTATCTAATTCATTATTTAAGAACTTTATATAATAATACCCGAAAGCGGACTCTATGTCTTGTTTGCTTTCTGCAATATCTCTAGGACTGTTATTTTTTATAAACTCTATAAGTTCTTCTTTTTTTGCGACTACTTCATCAATTGCTCTTTTAATTTTCTGTTTGGATTTGTTTGGATTCGGGGGTATTCTCCAATCTTGAGGATTTATACAAACTATATTTCCACTGAATTCCTTCCCCCATCTTCCTGCTCTTCCTGCTAAGTTCCAAAAATCATTTTCATCGAGAGGAGTATTCCTACCTCTAGTTGGCTTTCTAATAAAGATTGACTTTGCAGGTAGATTTATTCCCTCTAATAAAGTAGATGTACATATTAAATATTTGATTTCTCCTTCAGCAAATAATTTCTCTATTTCTTGCCTGATTAGTAAAGGCATATTTCCATAATGAAATGCGATACCCTTATCTAATACCTTAGCCAAAGAATAATCTTTATGTATCGTTTTTTTAATTAAACTTATTAATTCTTTAATTTTGGTTGAAGTTGTAAATTCATTTAACAAATCATAAAGGATTATAGCCTTATCTTCTGATTCTGCTGCTCCATTAGAATAAATAATATTGCCGCTAAGAGAATTTGAAATAGATTCACTTAAATAAGTTATTTTCTTAGTTTCAGTATTAGGTCTTTCTTTAAGGTTAACTTGACCTAAAAGTATTTTTTTATCCGGCAGGCTTAAGTGAAGATTCCATTTATCACTTTTTCTAGGATATTGAGTAGCATAAATTAAATTCTGATTTACTGAAATGAATTGCGTGTTAACAATTTGCTTACTACTTTCATTATTGACATTTTCAAGTAGTATTTCTGGATTTGACGTAAATGGGCTAGAAAAATAGACTCGTATTCCAACATTATTTTTTACTACTTCTTCTAGTTTTTGCTGAAGAAGAATTCCCCTATTCCCATCATCTATTTTATGAGCTTCATCTATTAATATTAAGTCCAATCTTAAATCACTTTCACATAAAAACCAATGTAATCTCTCTTGTGTAAATATGAATATATTTGAATTATCTTCTTCTAATTCATTTTGAGGTACTGTAGAGATATTTACATTGTTAATTTCATACTTTTTCACGAGATTTTTCAAATCAGCCTCTACCTGGCTTATTAATGCTCTAGTCGGTACTAAATAGACTATATTTTTTTTGCTTTTAGTTATTTCTTCGATTAATATATTGCATAGGATAAATGACTTTCCTGCTGATGTTGGTGCAGATATACTTATTGTCTCAAAATTCTCGTACGAATCATGAACATTTTTTTGAAACTTATTCAATGAAAGTAACTTTCCATTAATAAATATAGAATTATCTATATCAGTATTTAATGTCTGTAATTTGAAAATAAGAGGAAAGTCTTTTTTGTATTCTTTACTAATAAAATTTCTTTGTACAGCTAGATTTAACGATGGCTTGTTTGTCAAATTTGAAAGAATAATGGCAGAAGCATTTTTTTGTGATTCATTAGATGATTCTTCAGAAATGCAAGTTTGGGAAATTCTCAAAGCAGCTTCTAAATGGGAGTTTATATCAGAATAGCTCAAAATTGTGGAAATCCCCAACAAATTATTCCAATCAATTTTTGAAAGCAATGTTACTTTATTTTCATTCCAAATTAATTTTGGAATTGTATCACACACAGACAAAATAAGTACTGCTTCGTATTGTCTTTTGAAACTTTCAAGTTCAAATAATTTATCAGCTATCATAAATTCAACGTTTCAAGATAATATTTTCTAAACTCAGAAACAGAAGGAAAGGGCATCAAAAAAACATGAATTTCTTTAGTGTCAAGTAAAGGGAAATTTTTTATTCTTTCAGAAATCCTTCCGTAGTGAGACTGAAGTTCGTTTTGAATGTCATCTTTAATATTGTCAATTGTTTTTGTTTTATTTAGTTCTTTATAAGCTTTCATGTCATATCCTATAAAACAAATTCCTTTATAGACTAAACGATTTGACAATTCACTATCCTTGTCAAAATATTCAACTATTAATTCCTCAAACTCAGGATTATTTACATTATTATTAATGTTTTGAGTTATCAGTATTAAATCTCTTTCTTGAGTAGATGAATGACTCATTGGGTCTAGTAGAAAGCCATTTAAACTTGTAAAACATTTATTGATTGCTGAGTTAACATCCTCATACATTTTAGATTCTCCCCAATATAAGTCTAGTGTTTTAGAAACACTATTATAATTAACATGAATGCCGTCTGAACCTTGATAATGTAATTGACCTGACGTCTTTAAAGACATTTTACTAATAAGCTGTGGAATCTTTAAAATTTCTAGCGTCAAAATGTAAAGTAGTAATTCTCCTCCCTCACCAGTGTTTTTTAACTCTGTGAATAAGGAGACAGCTTGTTTTTTCAAACTTATTATCTTTGAAGTAGAACCAGTTTCAATAAAGTGCTCTCTAGCTTTGTCAATTTCTTTTTTGGGAATGGCGTAATCAACAATTTTTGTATCAATAAATTCAATTAATTCCTGGAGTCTAAGATTATTATTTCCATCTATTTTTAATGCATAACAATAACCCTTTGAGCTTGTATTTTCAATGTCAAGTTCAAAAGCTATTTCTTCTATTCTCGAGAAAATCTCCTTATTTGTATCTATTAGTAAGCTATCAATAGCCTTTTCAATCCTCTCCATCTCATTTAATTAGGTGTGTTAAAATTAAGTAATTTCTTTAATAAGATGTTAAAAAAAATTATAAAACAAAATTTCTATGGGTTTATACATATGCAAACTTCTCCCAGAAACACACCCCGCTACTTTCAATCTCACCAAATACCCCCACTCATTGTGAGCAGGAAAGGATTTCTTGTGCCTAAGTAAAACATTTGATTTTTTTATGCTCTTAAAATTCAAGGTGATAGTTGTAATTTTTTAAGTATAGATGTATGTTATAAGTAGGCTAAGTTCAACACAAACTTTTAAATCATGGTTAGAATAATTAACTATCAAAAAAGACAAGCAGAGAATGGTAAAGAGTTCTTTGTATTAGAAATTTCAGGTGGTCTTGAAATGGTAAAAAGCCAAGTTACAAATCAATTTTATGCTACCTCAAAAAAAGCATTTCTTCCGTCCACATTTGATGAGCAGACTTGTATTGCTTTAATTGGAACTGAGATGGCAGGATATGTTGTTAAACAAGATTGCGAGCCTTATGACTACCTAATTAAAGAAACTGGTGAGGTAATCAGATTAGCTCATAAATATGTTTATGAATTAAATCAAGATGCCACAACTAAAGAAGATAAAGCTATTCAAAAACTTTTGGCAGATGGAATACTTTTTCTAAAAATGGTCAGCATAAAGAAGAGCCAGTACTTTAATTTAAACTCGTCCTAAAATGATTATACCCAATTCAGGGAAATGTCAAACTAGACGAGTTTTTTATTTTTTTTTAATCTTATGAAAGTTTCAGAAATAAAAGTTTCCTATTCCAATAGGAACAATATAAAAGTCAAAGTGACCAATAGTAAAATCATATATAATTTGATTATGAAACATTGGAATCTTGATATAATTGAGTATCAAGAAGAAGTCAAAATAATATTGCTTAATAGAGCTAACATTGTATTAGGTATATATGAAATGTCAAAAGGTGGTATCTCAGGAACTGTGGTTGATATTAGAATTATTTTAGGAGTTGCTCTAAAATGTAATGCTTCAAGTATTATTATGGTTCATAATCATCCAAGCGGAAAATTAACTCCAAGTGATACAGATAAATCAATTACCAAAAGATTAAAGGAAGCATGTAGTTTATTGGATATTGGTTTACTAGACCATTTAATAATAACTAAAGAAGGTTATTACAGTTTCACAGATGAAGGTTTATTATGCTTGTAGATTATTAAAAAGGCATACATTTCGACAACATAATTTTTAAAACTTCACCAAGTATTGATTTTACTAGTCTTGGTTTAGAAAGTAAGAGTCCCGTCCAGACCGCTAAAATTGGGAAAGGTTTTCAGAGATGAAAACCTTTTTTGCCCAAAATAGGTTTTTGAAAAATCTGTTTAGGTTCCAATAAAGTATCTAAGATTAGTTGTGTTGTTTCGCTACGACTTTGTAACTCGTAGCAGGTTTAGTAGTTAGACCAATGAAAAGCTTTCCACTTTATTGTGGATGGCTTTTTTGCTTTATACCACTTTAGGCTACTTGTTTTTTTTGGCTTTAAGCATAAAAGTAAACATCATAGGCTTCAATAATTTATTTTTTTCTTGTAATTAATTGAAAATTTGTAACTTGCCTTGCCTTTTGAGTATAATGATATTTGCGGGCAATTATCAATCAACCAAACCAATTTTCACCGATGAAAAAACTATTACTAACCCTTGCTTTATTTTTTTCAACTGCAATTTTATTAGCCCAAAACTTTAATCAACCCACAGAATTCAACAATGTCTGCGATGATAACAATGATGGAATAGCCTCTTTTTGGCTTGGAGAAATCTCATTTGAAATCCTTGGCAATTTAAATGCCCAAGACTATTTGATTACCCATCACGAAACGCAAACGGATGCGACCGTAGGAACCAATGCGTTGTCAAGTCCTTACATGAATATAAATCCTTTTACACAAACCATTTTTGTTAGAATAGTGACTGTTGCTACCAGTGAAGTTATGATTTTGACTTATAACCTGAATGTTAATTCAGGACCACAGGCTCCAACGGTAACAGTCACCAATTGTGCCAGCGTAACTACTAGTTTTCCTTGTTGGGATTTAACTACTGTTGAGGCTCAAATTGTTCAAGGGCAAGTTTCGGTGTTTGTTACATATTATCAAACTTTAGCCGATGCCCAAACTGGAAATAATCCTATTCAAAATCCAAGTTGCTATCTCAGTCCAGTAATGGCTCCAAATCAACCACCGGTTTATTACCGATCAGTTTTTGCCGGGAGTGGTTGTTTTTCTGTCGGTATGATTGAATTGATTACCATTACCTGTGAAAACACAAATTGTCCTGCACCAACGCAGTTAATAGTAAACAGTATTACACCGACTTCAGCAGTAATTGGTTGGACAGCCAATGCCAATGAGTCTTCATGGAATATCATGATTTCTACCAATGGCGAAACAACGGCAACTATTTTTACTCAAGTGAATCCATTTGTTTTAACCGATTTAGCTTGTGGTTCAACCTATGTCTTTTCAGTAAGTGCCAATTGTGACAATAATGGAACGAGTGCCTATGCAGAATGGATTACTTTTGATATTGGACCTTGTGCACCTCAAGCTGGGCAACCTTTTAATTTAATTCAATGTGGAGATACTGCTCAAGCCTGTTTTGATCTCACTTCAAATGATGGTTATATCATGGGTACTTTAAATCCTTCAGAATACACCATCACTTATCATTTATCTCAAGCTGACGCCGATAATGATGCAGCTGCTATTTCTAATCCAGCTAATTTTTGCGCCCAACATGGTCAGGTTATTTATGCGCGACTGGAAGATAATGCCACAATGGAACATCAAGTTTTTGGGTTTGCATTAGTCGTAGAAACTTTTTCAAACAATGTTCTTTTACTTAGCAACATGCAACAGTGTGACGATAATAATGACAGCATAGTCACTTTTGATTTAACTTCGGTTCAGGCGCAAATCAATTCCACCAATGCTTTGGAATATTATCCGAGTTTAGCCAATGCCCAAAATCAAGTCGTGCCGTTTACCAATCCTTCATCTTTAAATATTGGGATTCAAAGTCCAATTACCAATGTTTTTGTTAGGGAAATTGTGCCTAATGGTTGTGATATTATTCATACATTCCAATTGCAAGTCTATGCCAATTGTAATTTAGCCTCTACTTGTGTTGGTGCAAATTCTTTGTGTAATTCTTTGGGCGTTCCTTTTCAGAATACAACCATGATGAGTTCGACTGGAGCTTTTGGTTGTTTAGTTACCTCGCCAAATCAAACTTGGTTTTATTTGCCAATAAGCGGAGCAGGAACTATTAATTTACAAATTTCACAAACTTCTGTAAATGGAGTACAATCAGATGTGGATTATATCGTTTACGGCCCATTTTCTTCTTTGTCTAATGCTTGTAGTCAAATATCGCCAAATAACATAGTTAGTTGTAGTTACTCAACTGCAGCAATTGAATATCCTATAATTCCAAATGGACAACCGGGAGAATACTATTTATTGATGGTCACTAATTTTAGTAATCAACAGGGATTAATAACTATAAATGAACTCTCCAGTTCTCTTGGTGCCATAGATTGTTCCGGTTTGACATTGAATGCCTTTTTAGATGCTAACAATAACGGAACACACGACAACGGTGAACAAAATTTCCCATTAGGACAATTTACTTATGAAATCAACGACAATGGAAATGTTCACAATATAGTTTCTCCAACCGGAATCTATAATATTTATGATACTAATGGATCAAATTCCTATGATTTGAGTTATGCGATTGACCCTAACTATATTGCTTCTTATGGTATTACAACCGCTTCTTATAGCAATGTAAATGTAATAATCGGCGCTGGCATGCAAACCTATAATTTCCCGATTACTATAACGCAAACTTATAATGATTTGGCGGTAACGATAGTTCCGATAAATGCTCCAAGACCAGGATTTAATTATACGAATAAAATAGTTTATACCAATAATGGAAATCAAACTATTGCTTCCGGAACAGTGACTTTCAATCACGATGCTTTAGTTTCAATCGTCGCAAATTCACAAGCGGGAACAACGCCAATTGCAAATGGTTTTACGTATAATTTCACCAACTTGTTGCCTTTCGAGTCAAGAGAAATGACGGTTGTGATGCAAGTGCCGACGATACCAACGGTAAACATTAACGGATTATTAACCAATACCGCTTCTATTGTTCCGCTTACCGGTGATGTAGTTCCGGAGAATAATTCGGCAGCCAACACCCAAATCATTATTGGAGCTTATGACCCGAATGACAAAATGGAAGCCCATGGCGAAAGAATACTGCATTCGACATTTACACCAAACGATTTCTTAACGTATACGATTCGTTTTGAAAATACCGGAACTGCCGATGCGATTAACGTTAGAATTAACGATGTTTTAAATTCGCAGTTGGATGTGAATAGCGTTAGAATGATTAGTGCCAGCCATTCGTATGTTATGGACAGAATAGGGAATAATATCAATTGGTATTTTGATGACATTATGTTGCCGCCATCTGTAGCCGATACGAACATAGGAAAAGGTTATATTACTTTTATGGTTAAACCAATGTCTGGTTATGCCGTAGGCGATATCATTCCGAATACGGCTTCGATTTACTTCGATTTCAATCCGGCGATTGTTACTAATACATTCAATACTGAATTTGTACAACAATTAGGCATTGGCGAATTTGAAAATGCAGATTTTGTGTTCTACCCGAATCCGGTGTCAGATATTGTTACGATTACCGTTAAAAATAATGGAACAATCAATAACATTGCCCTTTACGATGTATCAGGTAAAATGATCATGGCGCAAAAACCCGCTAATTCTTTATCCACTCAAATGTTAGACTTGTCTTCTGTTTCCAAAGGAATGTATCTTTTAGAAGTGACAACCGATGCTAACCTGAAAGTGGTGAAGAAATTGATAGTAGAATAATTTTTAAGTTCTAAATAACAAGGCCTTCTTTCGAGAAGGCTTTTCTTTTTTGGGCAAACCGTAGCTTCGTGAATATAATTTCTTATTTTTGAAACTGTTAATCCGATGGAAACCTTACATGAAAAAAGCATTCGCTTTATTTTTACTAACCTTATGTTTTTCCTGCCAATACTTGGAGAAGAAAGTGCCTTCCGAACAAGAATTGTTAGACAAGCAAATGCAAGAAATCAATTGGAAAGAAGTCGATGAATATCCTTCTGTAGGCGATTGTGAAAAATTAACAGATGCCAACCAACGCAAACAATGTTTTTTCGACTTTTTAACCGCTACAATCGAACAAAAACTAGCCATTGATACTTTGGCGACAATGTTTCCAAAATTAGACACGATAGAAGTCAGAGTGACTGTCTTACCCGATGCCACTTTAGAATTCAAACCCGAATTCCCAAAAGATTCCGTAGCCTACGACACCATCAAAATCGACAGTATTCTTCGTGCGCGTCTAATCGATTTTCCCAAAGTAAATCCGGCTTTAAAAAGAGGTATTCCGGTCAAAACACAGTTTGTGCTTCCGGTGATTATTAAGCAGGAATAATTTTTTTAGGAGCTTTTTCCGGCTTTACGTTACAATCTTTTTATAGTTTGTCACCCTGAGCGCCGTCGAAGGGCTTTTTACAAACTATAAAAAGGATTTTCACTGCTATCCGGGCTATTTAGAAAATTGTCTGCCTTTCCAAGAAAAACTACCAAACAAAGAATAAATCCCAACCAAACTCGAGTAAAAAGGATAAATAATGCTGGTCGCTAAAGGCAAAATCCATTTTCCTTTTAATAAATAGCGGTTGGTTTTATAAAGCAACCAATAATCCACCAAATATTTAGCCGAAAACACACCAAGCAATAGGCGTAAGTCAAATATCCCGATTACACACAACAGACAACCGACAACCAACCCAACATTCATCATTAGTATGATAACCGCTAAAAACTTCGCATAAGTACTTTGGTAGCCGGTAGTTTTGCTTGCCCAACGAACGCGCTGCATAAAGAAGTGAAACAAATCGTTTTCAGGTTTGGTTTTAACGATACTTTCCGTGTTTTTTAGGTAATGAATTTTGTCCAAATGATGCTTTGTCGCTTTTTGCAATAAGAAGACATCATCGCCACTCGCCATTGTGTCATTGCTGTTAAAACCATCCAATTCGTTGAAGAGTTTTTTGGTGTAGGCAAAATTAGCACCATTACACATAAATGGTTTTCCAATTCCAAAACTGCCTATCGTTGTACCCTGCAAACTCAATAAATCTAGTTGTTGAAACTTGTGAAACCAGTTGTTTTTAGTTTTATAAGCGACAGCGCCAACAATCATTTCGGGTTGGTTTTTTTGAATGTAATCGTCTAAAGTCAGCAACCAATTTTTAGGTACAGTACAATCGGCATCAGTGGTAATAATCCAATCGTGTTTGATAATCGGAACCGCGCGTCCAATCGCATCTTTTTTGGGTGAATTCGATAAGCGTAAATTCTCTAAAAGTGTCGTATCCAAAAACTCATGCTCTAATCGCCATTTGATACAAACACGCTCCGAACTGTCGGTCGAGAAATCATCGACCATCACAATCTCGATTAATTTATAGGGATAATTGAGCTTCGAAAAGGATGCTAATAATTTAGGCAAATTCTTTTCCTCATTGCGAAACGGAAGAATAATGGAAAAAGCCGTTTTGGGTTCAACATCCGTTCTTTTAAAAGATTTCACTTTGTCATAACCCAAAATCAATTGAACCATTAGGATGACATAAAGTAATAATACCAAGTAAAGCGCAATTGTAATTAATTCCATTTCGGTTTAAATTTTAAGACAAAATAACTTCCGATAACCACCGGTAAAACGACATTTAAAAACCACATCAAAGTGGAAATAAAAACAACAATCCATTCGTTAACACCCAATTTTCCGAAGAAAAAAATCGCGACACTTCCTTTTACGGCAAAGTCCAAAAACTGAAAACTCGGCAAAGAAGAAGCTAAAAAATAAACCGCCGCAATCGATGCCATCATCGTTAGATATGGTAAATCTACATCAAAAGCCAGAAATAAAAAATAGTATTGGTGCGAAAAAACCAAGTAACGCCCGATAGCCAAGAGTATATTTTTGCTGTGAATGGTTTTCGGGATTTCGTTGATTTTGGCTAAAATTTTTTCAATGGAATAGCCCTTGACTTTTATTGATTTCGTCAAGAAAGAGATTCCGAAAAATAAAATACAAAATCCAACAATAATTAAAGCCCAAAACTTATAACCCAAAATCCATAAACCAATCGTCCCGAAAATAACTGTCAAAATCATTTGGATTCCGTTGCAAATCAAGTTGAGGAAAATGATTTTTTTGGTTTTCTTTTTGTCAAAATACAACGCTTTTCCGGCATACTCGCCTAACCCATTGGGCGTAAAAATTCCCGCAGTTAAAGCACCAAGCACTTGTTTAGTCGATTCGCCTACGGAAATCGGTTTGATGAAAGAAACCAGATTTTGCCATTTCAAGATTTCTAAATAACGATTGGCAACACTAAAGGAAAGTAAGAACAGTATTCCTAAAACTGATTGTTTTTCTTTGACTAAAGTGCTGAACTTTTTCCAATCGAGTTGGTCATTATTCGCCAATTGGTCATAGATAAAATAAAAAGCAGCAGTTACAATCAAAAGTTTGATTAAAAAAACGACGAATTGTTTAGCTTTGTGAGGAATTGCAATCATTGTTGCAAAAGTAGGTAAATGGATTTGAAGATTTGAAGATTTGAGAATTTGAAAATAAATTAAACCGACAACCCACAACTGACAACTGACAACGAAAATGAACGAACGCATCATATTAGGAATTGACCCAGGAACAACCATTATGGGTTTTGGGTTAATCAAAGTAGTCAACAAAAAAATGGAGTTCCTTCAGTTGAACGAACTCATTTTGAGCAAATATGATGACCATTACACCAAGCTGAAAGTCATTTTTGAGCGCACCATCGAACTCATCGAAACCCATCATCCTGATGAAATAGCGATTGAAGCACCATTTTTCGGAAAGAATGTGCAATCGATGTTGAAGTTAGGAAGAGCGCAAGGCGTGGCAATGGCCGCAGGTTTATCACGTCAAATTCCCATCACCGAATACGAACCCAAAAAGATAAAAATGGCCATCACCGGCAACGGAAATGCCAGCAAAGAACAAGTTGCTAAAATGCTTCAACAGCTTTTAAGCTTAAAAGAATTACCCAAAAATCTCGATTCAACCGATGGTTTAGCGGCGGCGGTTTGTCATTTTTTCAACTCGGGTAAAGTATCCGGAACAAAAAGTTATACCGGTTGGGATGCTTTTGTAAAACAGAATGAAGAACGAATAAAAAAATAGTGTTCAGTATTTAGTGCTCAGTAAAAAGTTCTGACCACTAAATACTGACCAATGACCACTAAACATGAGCGGTATCTACATCCATATTCCTTTCTGCAAACAAGCTTGTCATTACTGTGACTTTCATTTTTCGACTTCCTTAAAGAAAAAAGACGAGATGGTTTTGGCTTTAGCCAAAGAAATCGCTTTGCGAAAAGACGAGTTTAAAGACGAGATTGTCGAAACCATTTATTTCGGCGGCGGAACACCAAGTATATTGTCCATTGCAGATTTAGAGTTGTTGATTGATGCCGTTTATCAAAATTATACTGTTGTCGACAATCCCGAAATCACTGTCGAAGCCAATCCCGATGATTTAACCGAAGAACGAATAACTGAATTATCCAATAACCGAATCAACCGTTTGTCCATCGGAATCCAATCTTTTTTTGAAGATGATTTAAAGCTGATGAATCGCGCGCACAATGTGGAAGAAGCCAAAAAGTGTTTGGAAATCGCCACGCAATATTTCGACAATATTACCATCGATTTGATTTACGGCATGCCGAACATGAGTAATGAAAAATGGCTTCAGAATATCGAAATGGCTTTGTCTTATAATATTCCACACATTTCGAGTTATGCTTTGACTGTCGAGCCAAAAACGGCTTTGGACCTATTCATCAAGCAAGGCATCATTCCGCAATTGGATGACGAATTGGCACAAGAACACTTCAATATTTTGGTAGACAAGTTAGAGGAAAACGGATTCATACATTATGAATTGTCCAATTTTGGAAAAGAGAATTATTTTTCTAAAAACAATTCCAGTTATTGGTTGTGCAAGAAATATATCGGCATTGGTCCATCGGCACACAGTTATGATGGCGAAAAACGCGGTTGGAATGTGTCTAATAATTCACTTTACTTAAAATCTTTAGCCGAAAATCAATTGCCGATTGAAACCGAAACCTTAACCAAAACAGATCGGTATAACGAATACATCATGACCGGTTTGCGCACCATTTGGGGCGTTTCTTTGGATAGAATCGAAACCGAATTTGGGCCAAAATACCTTGACTATTTGAATCAACAATCTGCTAAATACATCGAAGATCATTTGCTTTTTGTAGATGACAATGTTTTGCGAACTACCAAAAGCGGTAAGTTTTTAGGAGACGGAATTGCAAGTGATTTGTTTTTGCTAAATTTGGAATGATTTAACCGCAAAGCTCGCAAAGATTACGCAAAGAATAAGATAATTATGATAGAGAATGGATTGTCTGAAGTGTATTTGACTTTGCTTTTTTGTTTATAAAACATTGTATACTAGCATTTTAGATTACAATTACTAAGGGTGTTTGTTTTGTGAAATGATAAAAAAACGGAATAAAAAGAATTGTAAATAATCTTTAAACCTTTGCAAGCTCTGCGTAATTCTTTGCGAGCTTTGCGGTTAAACAATATGATAGCAATAATAAACAACTTCCAAATCGACTTATCAAAACCCATTGATATCTCTATTCCATTATCCAATACCGATGCCAATCCGATTGCGTGGTATATTGAAAAACCCGAAATTGAACCGGTTAAATTTGGCGATTGGGTTGGAAAAGTATCCGAAGGCAGTTCGACCAACTTCAACAATATTTTCTTCAATCCACACGGACACGGTACGCACACCGAATGTCTCGGACATATTACCAAAGAATTTTACAGCATCAATCAATGTTTGAAGCAGTTTTTCTTTACGGCAGAATTGATTTCAATTGAGCCCGAAAGGATAGTTGATGATTTAATTATCACTAAATTTCAAATAGCTTCCGCTTTGGCAGGTAAAACACCAGAAGCTATTGTCATTCGGACTTTGCCCAATGAAATAAGTAAAAAAAATAAAAATTATTCACGCACTAATCCGCCCTATTTATCAGAAGAGGCAGCGATTTTCATCCGCGAAAGCGGTATCAAACATTTGCTGATTGATTTGCCAAGTGTCGATAGGGAAGAAGATGAAGGAAAATTATTAGCACACAAAGCGTTTTGGAATGTCAAAAATGTCAACAATATCAATACAGATGCTCGATTGGATTGTACAATTACCGAAATGATTTATGTAAACGACGAAGTTCAAGATGGAAGTTACATGCTGAATTTGCAAATTGCTTCTTTTGAAAATGATGCATCGCCAAGTAAACCTGTTCTTTATAGTATTCAGTGTTCAGTAGAATAACGTAGAGAACAAAACCCAATATTTGAAACTTAAACGATTTAACTGATTACTAAAAATTGACCACTGACCACTAATGATCACTGTTTCAACCGATAAAAATAAGTTTGACGTTCCATTTATCCAAAACTTCCTGAAAGATATTTATTGGGCAGCCGGAAGAACGATTGAAGAGGTACAAACTACGATTGATGCTTCGGTTTGCTTCGGGATTTATTTGGATGACAAACAAATTGGCTTTGCCAGAGTGATTACGGATTATGCCGTTTTTGCTTATTTGATGGATGTATTTATTGACGAACAACATAGGGGAAATGGTTATTCTTCTCTGTTGATTGAAACAATGATGAAAGAACCCCAATTACAACAAGTCAAGATTTGGCGTTTGGCAACGTCTGACGCCCATTTTTTATATGAAAAATTTGGATTTACAGCCTTGGCGCATCCCGAAAAAATGATGGAAAAAGTAATACCATGAACATACAACAACTCTACGAATTTTGCCTTTCTAAAAAAGGTGTAACTGAACACTTTCCGTTTGATGAAGACACTTTGGTGTTTAAAGTCGGCGGCAAAATGTTTTGCCTAACTTCGCTTAAGGAATGGGAAAAAGAAACACCATCACTCAATTTAAAATGTGATCCGGAACGCGCCGAAGAATTACGTGCCGAATACGACGCCATTAAGCCCGGTTATCACATGAGTAAAATCCATTGGAATACGGTTGATTTCCATGGCGATGTTTCGGATAAAATGATGTGCGAATTGATAAATCATTCCTATGAATTGGTTTTCAAAAGTTTGACTAAAAAAATTCAAAACGAAATTCTCGAAAATGAGAATTAGGCATTACTTTTGCTAAAAATTTTGCGTCAAATTAAAACACCAAACCATGTTAGATAATTTAAAAAAGATATTAAACGAAGACCAAGATCCAAAGGCGATTGAGAAAATCACCGCCAAGTTGGATAATTTACTAATGTCAAACGAAGAAATCGGATACATCGCTGTTCAAAAAAAACCAGCTGTAAACATGTTTCCCGACAGCATTGTCGTGACCAATAAAAGAATCATCCTTTGCAAACCTAAAAACTTAGGCTTGTCAATGGAATTCATAGATTATGATTGGGATGATATTGAAGCGAGTTTTGTAAAAGAAGGGATTTTAGGGGCTGATTTTACATTTTCTACCAAGTCAGATTTGACGCATACCGTTGATTATTTACCTAAAAATCAAGCACGAAAATTATACACTTTTGCCAAAGAGCAATTGGATTTATTAAAGCATCCAAAAGTAGACACGCCAATTGTTGAGCAACCCAAAGCCGTTGAGGTTATTGAAGAGCCACAAGTCATCGCAGAACCCGAAGTAATTGAAGAAGTAGCTACTGTAGAAGTAATCAATTATGCAGAAATTATTCCGGTGGAGCAATCAGGTTACCGTGACGAAAAACAATTTCCTGATGACAGATCGGGTTTGGCAGAATTGTCGCAAGACGAATTGTTCGAAAAACTACAGAACTACAAAAAATTATTAGACAACGGATTGATTCTTCAAGGAGAATATGATAATTACAAAAAAGAGATTCTAAGCCATATGTAATTTAAGGCAATAGTGATAAGGCAAAAGGCAATAGTTAAATTTTCTAACTATTGCCTTTTTTACTTTTGCCTAATGCCTACCTAATCCTACATCGATTTCTTCTGCTTATCCACAAAACCATCAGCTTGAAGTTTGAGCAATTCGATAGCACCTTTTTTCTTGTAGTGGTATAATTCTTTGTCGTCGCGAATGTCGGCATAAACCTTATCGTAAATCTCGGCATCGGTTTTCTTTTGCAATTCGCTTTGGTAGCGGTTTTGCTCAATGATATTTTTGATGCCCATTTCTTGGTCTTCTTGTTTCAAATCGTATTCGCCTTTTGGGGATAATAATTTGGCGAAAATAGGAGAAGTTTCTATCGCTAAAAACAACAACATGATAAAAAAGGATGGCAACCAAGGCAATTTTCCTAAAGCATTAATTCTTGCCATTAATCCATCGAAACTGTCAATGATAGGCTGAGATTCGGAAACTTTTTTATCCAAATCAGCTTGAAGTGTTTTGCTTCGGGTTTCTTTTTCGGCGATGATTTTGGCACTTGATATTTTTAACGAATCCAATTGTTTGATGGCCAAATCATGTGCGGCACGTTTCTCTTTGTATATTGGACCTTTGCCCATTTTTTTCGTTCCGGCTGAACCTTCAGCTTCAGTAATATAGGAATCGTATAAGGCCGAAACCTCTTTTTCTTTTTTGGCAATCGATGACTTTAAGCTGTCCATTTCGGCTTTGTTTTTATCAACATCGCCTTTGAAATAATTAGACACCTGATTTTTATTGGCAATCGCCATTTCATTTTTCTCCTTTAATAAAACGGTATTGATTTCTTTTTCAAAAATTTTTATTTCCAAGGGTTTCGATATCACGATGGCGATGATAATGGCCAACAAAATTCGAGGCGAAGCTTGAATAAATTCGTCTAAAAAACGATCTCTTTTTTTGATGGTAGAAACGATAAACCGATCGAGATTGAAGATTAAAAATCCCCAAATCAATCCAAAGAAAACCGCGGTATAAATATTGTCGAAAACGGTATAAAGCGCATAACTGCCGGCAATAAATGCCATTACTGCTGTAAAAAATACGGTAGCGCCAATGCCTGCGTATTTGTTTTGTTCGCCATTGGAACAAGAGTTCACGATGTCACTGTCGACACCGGAACAAAGAAGGAAGAAACGTTTTAACATGATGATTGATTTTACTCCGAAACGGGTTCGGAAGATTTTGATTATGATGATTATACAAATATAACGCCAAAACTTTTGGTTTATTGTAAGACGTTGATAATTAATTTAATGATGGGTTGAGAGTAATTTGATAGTGACTTAAAAACTTTGTTTTTATATTGGTAAATTAAAATAAAAGATTACTTTTAAATGGTAAATATTTGGTTATGAAACATTTTTACTTATTCTTTTGCTTACTCTTCTGCGGTTTAGTTAATGGACAAATCATCAATTTTCCGGATGCTAATTTTAAAGCGAAATTGATGCAGCCTTATGTAGCAGTGACCAATAATCCAAATGATATATATCTTGATTCCAATAACGATGGTGAGCTTGAAGTGAGTGAAGTTGACAATGTTTGGCAACTGGATGTGTCCAATGCGAACATTTCAGATTTAACAGGGATAGAATACTTTACCAGTTTAAAATACCTCAATTGTAATAACAATTTACTGACTACAATCTCTATATTGGCGCCGACAGCTTTGTCAATGTTGTACGCCAATCACAATGCCTTAACTTCAGTTAGTGTAAATTGGGATTCCTTTAAAGAAGGTCTTGATTTGAGTTATAACAATCTTACCTCTTATACGATTGAAAGCGGTACTTATTACGAAACCGTTAATCTGAGTCACAATCAGCTTACGAGTTTAGTCATTGATAATGCTACTTTTGAGTTTTTCAGTGTCAGTCATAATAATTTAACGACCATTCAAGTTAATGGAACTACTTCTGCTTATTCCAGTGCCGATTTTAGGAATAATCAATTTTCACTTTTAGATCTTTCACTTTTTAGTTTTAACAATGAGTGTGATGTTTTTCTTGGAAATAACATGGTTGACAGAGTCCTTTTTAGTGAAAATTACATACAACCGGGGAATATTTATTATAACTCCAACAACACTTTTTTTGATTTAGGAAATTTTAGGATGATTACTTCTTGTGATCCGGAAGATCAAGGGCATCTCAGTATTTCTAATAGTCCAAATTTGGAATATGTCATTTTAAAAAACGGATTCAATCATACTACTGTTAGTTGTAATGAAGGAGGTGATATTTTTCAAAATCCTGCATTAAGCTTGAGTATTTGGAGTTGTCCTAATTTATCCTTTATCTGTGTGGACGATGGCGAAAGGCCTAATATTCAATCAAGAATCAACCAATTGGGGTTGCAAAATCAGGTTCAGGTCAATTCTTATTGCACATTCACTCCTGGTGGCATTTATTATACGGTAAGCGGAGAAACAAAATTTGATTTTAATGCCAATGGGTGTCATATTAATGATTTCCCAATTCCTTATCAAGAGTTTACCATTACCAATGGCAGTGAAACAGGCACTATAATTTCTGATGCTTCCGGGAATTATACACTAAATGTTGGTTTCGGAACGCACACCATAACACCGGTTCTTGAGAATTCAGCAGCATTTGCAATCACACCAGCCAATGTCACGGTCAATTTTCCAACCCAAAACAGTCCGCTGAATCAAAACTTTTGTTTGTCCGCAGGCGCAGCAATACATGATTTTGATATTACCTTAATTCCGCTAAGTCCAGCGGTTTCTGGATTTGATGCAAATTATAAAATAGTCTACAAGAATACCGGAAACACTATTGACAGTGGAATGATATTACTAAATTTTCCCGATGCAACTTTGGATTTTGTTGCTGCTTCAATCACTCCAACAGCCATTTTAGGTGGAGCTTTGAGTTGGTCATTTGCGAATTTATTGCCGTTTGAAACCCGAACAATAAACTTAACGTTCAATCTTAACAGTCCGATGGAAACGCCTCCATTGAATAGCAATGATGTGTTGAGTTATACAACTTCTATAAGCGAAACCGATGCAGCAATACCGTATCTTAATACCCATTCATTGAATCAGACTGTCGTGAATTCTTTTGATCCAAATGATAAAATTTGTTTAGAAGGAGAATCGTTGAGCAATGATTTTATTGGGAATTATGTTTCCTATCGAATCAGATTTGAAAACACAGGCACTTTTCCGGCACAAAACATAGTGGTAAAAGATGTTATTGATGCTACCAAATTTGATATTTCAACTTTAACGCCAATCACCGGAAGCCATAGTTTCTTCACAAGAATTACGGGAAATACCGCTGAATTTATTTTTGAAAATATCAACTTGCCATTTGATGATTCTATCAATGATGGCTATTTGGTTTTCAAAATAAAATTGTTGCCGAGCGTAATTCAAGGCGTGACGTTTAGCAATCAAGCGAGTATTTTCTTTGATTATAATTTTCCGATTGTTACCAATACTACAAGTTCTGTAATTGCCGTTTTAGGGCAAAATGATTTTGAGGCAGATAATCTATTTACGATTCATCCTGTTCCGGCTAAAAATATTTTACATATTGAGACAATGGATAACTTAGATGTCAAAGCGATTGAAATCTATAATAACTTAGGGCAAATTGTCCAAAAAGAAATTGGAAATAAACAAACCATCAACGTTTCACGACTGGCAAAGGGAAGTTATTATTTGAAAATCAAAACAGATGATTCCAGCTATTCGAAGCAGTTTTTAAAAGAATAGTATTTTACATTGCTATTTCCGAAACCAATTCGCCTTTTTCGTATTTTTTGATGCCAATAACTTTACCGTTTGGGTCAAAAAAAGTCCATTCTCCAATGATATACCAATGCGTTCCGTCTTGTTCTTCTACCATCATCGATTGACCGGTTGAAGTAATATCGCCTTTGTGATCAAAAGTTTTAATGTGGCAAATGCCATTCAAATATCTCTCGGTCTTAACTAGTTTTCGGTTTTCGTAATATCTCCAAGTTTTGATTTCTATACTCTTTTTGTATCGTCCTTTTGATTTGTATTGAATGCCGTTTACCGTGTCTTTGTAAACCCATTTTCCAACGCGGTCATGATTTACCGTTTTATTGATTTTACAACTGCAAACCAATAAAAAAAGCATCAAAAAGGATAGAATTCTCCAATTCATCTACTCAGATTTTATGGAAATTGGCAAACTGTACATTGTTCTCACCGGTTTTCCGTCTATTTTTCCCGGTTTCCATTTGGGTGAATTTTTCAAGACTCTTTCGGCTTCTTCTCCAGTACCGTAACCCATGTCTCTGAGGATTTTTATGTTGGATAAACTTCCGTCTTTCTCCACGATGAAACTGGCAAAAACCTTTCCTTTTAGTTTGTTTTTGGTTACTTCTTCCGGTATTTTATAGTTGGCGCCAATGTATTTGAAAAAGGCTTCCAGTCCTAATTCAAACTCGGGTTTTTCAGTCAATTCAGCTACAGATTTAACATCACTACTGTCTTTTTTTATGGGTACTTCCGGATTGTAGGTTGGTTTTGGTTTCTCGATAATTTTACTTTTTTTGACTGTATCTTTGACATATAAATTATACTCTTCCTTTCCTTTGGTATGCCAAACGATTGTGTCCGGATTGCTTTGGTTTAGGATTTCATCGACTTTGTTTTTTTTGTAATTTGAGATGACCATTTTTAAAGTGTCATTTCCGAAATGCAAATGGCTGTTTTTTAGATTTTCGTCAAAATATTTTTTGGTATACAACGTGTATTGGTATTCTTGAGGAAAACGTTTTGAACGGGCATTTTTGTGCACAAAACTATAAGTATAATGCGAAAAATCGGTTCTCTTGTACTTTTGAATCTCGGCTGCGCTACTTGTTTTGCCATTAATCCACACCGCCATATTTTTGGTTTTCATTTTCTGAAACAAAGGTTCCGGAATTTCTTTTTCGATAATCATATCGGGAACCCAACTCAAATACTTTCTTTTTTCTTCAAGGGTTAGTTCTTCATACATTTTGTCAATCGTTGTACCGTTCCTTGCATCTTTCAAAATGACTCTGACGTTGGAGTAATAACGATCTCTAATCTTATCTTCATTAGTTATGCTTTTTTCAGCCTTATTTGTTGTCGGTAATGCTGTTTCTTGCGCCACAATTTCCACACAGCATAAATAAATCAATCCGAAAATTATGGGTAAAATGGTTGCTTTTTTTAGCAAAGCCAATGTTTTAGAAGTGTTTTTAGTCATCATGATTAAGCGTTTTTTGGTTACTAAATAATTCAAATTACTGGCCAAGCAAATCGTTGGGTTCTTACTTCCTTTTTGCAATAGCAAGCTTTGGTAAAACGGAATATTATTATAGGTTACCACCACTTTTTCATCGGCGAGGAATTCATGGTTGAGTTGGATGGCTTTTTTATAGAAATAAAATAGAGGATTGAACCAAAAAACGGTTTTCAAAGATTCAACAAACAAGATATCTAACGTGTGTTTTTGAGTAACATGAACCAATTCGTGGGTGTATAATTCGTCTTCAATTTTTCGCAGATTGTAGTCGTCAAAATTGATAAAAATAGAATTCAAAAAAGTATGTGGAAGTATTTTTTCATCAATTAAAACCAATTGCGCGTTTTTGTATTTTATAATTGGATTGGAATTTGATTTTGAAGTTAGTTTCCAAATGTTTTTACCGAATCTGAACACAAGAATAAGTGTTGTCAATCCATATAAACCCCATAAAAAAAGTGAAGTATAATTGATGGTTTCGGTTGCCGGAACGATTTCAGGTGAAATTGGAATCGGCATGTAAATCGGTTCTGGAATTGCTGTAACCGGAATTTCTTTGATTATTTCAAAAGTTATAAACGGAAGCACGAGTGAAATTGCAATCGAAAACAATAAGTAAAACCGATTGAATTGGTGCATTTTTTCTTTTTCTAGTACTAAATGATAGAAACCAAGAAAAACGATTAGGCCTATGGTTGATGTAATTAGGAAGTCGGTCATTTTTTCTTTTTTTGAAGTTCAACATCAATAATTTTTTTTAGGTCTTCTAATTCTTTTTCCGATAAATTGGTTGAAGTCGTAAAGAAGGAAGCAAACTGAGAAGCCGAATCGTTAAAGAAGTTTTTAATCAATCCGTTGACGTGTTTGGAGAAATAATCCGATTTTTTGACTAACGGATAATATTCTCGTGAGTTTCCATATTCGTTGTAAGCCACAAACTTTTTGTCAATCATTCTTTTCAAAAGTGTTGCCACGGTTGTCGTTGCCGGTTTGGGTTCGGGAAAGGCTTCTAATAAATCTTTCATGAAGGCTTTCTCCAATTTCCACAAATGTTCCATTAATTGTTCTTCTGAATTGGATAACTGCATTGTGCTGAGGTTTTTAACATTAACTCTACAAATGTAGAATAAAAAATCAATTCTACAACTGTAGAGTAAAAATTTAACATTTACGTCTAATTTATTATGGTTTGCGTTAGGGATTGAAGCATTGTTTGAGCTCTCCCGATTTTTATCGGGAAGCGAGTGCGTAAAGCCCGCCGCTATTGCTTGTGTTTGGTTTCTGTTTAAGAAAGAATTTCTGCAATAGTGAACGCCCAACAAATAAAAAATCCGTTTATTCAAAAAAGGAATAAACGGATTTTCTTTGTGACTTTGCGTCTTTGCGAGCAATATTACTTACTCAACTCCACAAAATATTTATAAAACAATGGAATCGTTTCAATCCCTTTTAAGTAATTAAATACTCCGAAATGCTCGTTAGGCGAGTGAATTGCATCAGAATCTAAACCGAATCCCATCAAGATAGTTTTTGATTTTAATTCTTTTTCAAATAAAGCCACAATCGGAATACTTCCGCCGGAACGCACCGGAATGGCTTGCACGCCGAAGGTTTCTGTATAGGCTTTGTTCGCGGCTTTATAACCAATGCTGTCAATTGGCGTTACATAACCTTGTCCGCCGTGATGCGGTGTTACTTTTACTTTTACCGCTTTTGGAGCGATGCTTTCGAAGTGGTTTTTAAATAATTCGGTGATTTCTTCCCAGTCTTGGTTGGGTACCAAACGCATCGAGATTTTGGCGTAAGCTTTGCTCGCAATAACCGTTTTGGCACCTTCGCCGGTATAACCGCCCCAAATTCCGTTAACGTCTAAGGTCGGACGAATCGAGTTTCTTTCATTGGTTACATAACCGGTTTCACCATAAATATCGGCGATGTCTAACGCTTGTTTGTATTTGTCTAAAGAGAATGGTGCTTTCGCCATTTCAGCTCTTTCTGCAGCGGAAAGTTCTTCTACTTTGTCATAAAAACCGGGAATGGTAATGTGGTTGTTTTCGTCATGCAACGAAGCAATCATCTTAGTCAACACATTAATCGGATTGGCTACAGCGCCACCGTATAAACCTGAATGTAGGTCGCGATTTGGTCCGGTTACTTCTACTTCTACATAACTCAAACCACGCAAACCGGTTGTAATTGATGGCTGTTGGTTGGATATCATTCCGGTATCAGAAATTAAAATCACATCGCAACTTAGTTTGTCTTGGTTTTTTTCTACGAACCAGCCTAGACTTTTGGAACCCACTTCTTCTTCACCTTCAATCATGAATTTCACGTTACACGGAAGCGAATTGCTTTGGATCATGTATTCAAAAGCCTTGACGTGCATGTACATCTGACCTTTGTCATCACAAGCGCCACGGGCAAAAATCGCTCCTTCCGGATGGATTTCAGTAGTTTTGATTACCGGTTCGAATGGAGGCGAAGTCCATAAATCAATTGGATCCGGCGGTTGCACATCATAATGACCGTAAACCAGAACCGTTGGTAAATTCTTGTCGATGATATGTTCCCCAAAAACAATTGGATAACCCGGCGTTTCGCAAATTTCTACAAAGTTACAACCGGCTTTTTCCAAGCTGGCTTTTACGGCATCGGCGGTGTTGATTACGTCTTGGGCATAAGCGCTGTCGGCACTTACGGAAGGGATTTTTAGGAGTTCAATTAACTCATTTATAAAACGTTCTTTGTTTTGTTGAACGTAATTTTTGATGTTGTCCATGGGTTTAAATTTGTTGTGCTTCAAAAGTACAAAATTGAGCGTTATTTTTTTTAATAATTTTCCTTTGAAAGTTTGAAGTTATGATTATATTTGCACTCACGATTTTGCGGGTATGGCGAAATTGGTAGACGTGCCAGACTTAGGATCTGGTGCCGCAAGGCGTGTAGGTTCGAGTCCTATTACCCGCACAATAAAGCTCTAACGAAAGTTGGGGCTTTTTTATTGTTACCAATTGGTTAATAATATGTTTACAGTTTGTTCTTTTAGAGTGTTTTAATTTTTGAAAATTCGATTATTTTTACAGCATCAATACTAATTTGAGGTAAATCTTTTATTCTAATGAAAGGGAAAAAGCTTATGATAACTGTGGTACTTGGAATTTTTGGATTTGTTTTGTTAGCACTGTCGGGGTATTTGCTATATAGAAATAGTTCCAATTCCATTTCGGCGGAAAAACAAAAACAGTTGGAAGAAGCTATTAAGCAAATTGAGGTGTTGAATGCGGAAATTGTTGAAAAGGATAAAATTGTTGACGAAGCAGAGCAAAAAATAAAAACCCTAAGATTTGATACTTTTACCTTATCTGCCGGGCAAAATATTCCCATTATAGAAATTGTGGATAACGATTTAAGTGAAGAAAGTTCGACTGAAGACGGTAATAAGAAAGTACATAAATTAATGTACAATCACCAAATCAAATTCTCCTTAGTCAATGCCGGAAAAAGTTCCTTGAAAGATGTAATATTCTCTATAAAAGATGATTACAACAAAGGCAAAGAAAAAAGGAAAATGGTCAAAGCCGTGGCGAGTGTTGATTATTTGGGTAAAAAAGTGAATGATGCGGAAATGGGCGAGTATGAAAATATTGAAGTCAATACGCTTAATTTAAAATCGAAGAAGCTACTTTACACCAGTAATTTGCCGAGTAGTTTTGGCGTTGCCGATTATCAATACCATGTGATTGTAGAATGGAGTCAAGGGTTTTACCAAATGTTTATCAAGATTGATGAAGTCGACGGAAAGTTAAAATACAATTATGAATTTTTTGATGTCAATGGGAATACGATTGATTTCAATAATCTCGAAAACAACATTAGTAACTAATAAAAAAAGCCTCTCAGTCGAGAGGCTTTTTATTTAAAATTTAAAAACTCCAGCGCGCCTGCTTGCTCCTTTACTAAAAATGTTCACTGAATATTTTTTTTTAAGTTCGGCCCTATTTTCCGGTGGTAATCCAGTTGTTAATTTTCTTTTCCAATAAGGCTAAAGGCATCACGCCCGATTCTAATACTTTTTGGTGGAAGACTTTGATGTCGAATTTATCTTTCATCTTTTCTTCTGCTTTTTTGCGCAATTCTAAAATTTTTAATTGCCCAATTTTATACGACAATGCCTGACCCGGAATAGCCATATAGCGTTCAATTTCGGCGATGATACTGGCTTCGCTTTCGGCTTCATTTTCCAATGAATATTTGATAGCTTGTTCGCGTGTCCAACCTTTACTGTGTATTCCGGTATCAACAACCAAACGAATCGCACGATGCATCTCGTTACCCAACATCCCGAAATATTGATACGGATCTTTGTACAATCCCAATTCTTTTCCTAGACTCTCCGTGTATAAAGCCCAACCTTCGCCATAAGCGCCAAACCAATTGAACTTTCTGAAATCAGGTAAAAGTTCGTTCTCTTGTTGGAGTGAAATTTGGAAATGATGTCCCGGAATCGCTTCGTGCAAAAACAAATCCTCATCGCCATAATAATTGTAATTGGCTACATCCGGAATCGGAACGTAAAACGTGCCCGGTCTACTGCCATCGGCGGCGCCTTGAGAATATTCGGCACTTGCGGTATTCTCTCTAAAAGCTTCCGTTCTTTTAATTCGGAAGGCGGTTTTGGGTTGTAAAGAGAAAAATTTATTCACATTAGGTTCAATGATTTTGTGCACTCTTTCAAAATTAGCAATTACCTCTTCCGGCGTTTTGAAAGGCTTTAATTCGGGCTTGTTTCTCACATGATCAAAGAATTCGATGATGGTGCCTTTGAAACCTACTTGGGCTTTTACTTTTTCCATTTCAGCTTTAATACGCGCCACTTCTTTTAAGCCTAATTCGTGAATTTCTTCGGGCGTTTTAGTAGTGGTCGTCCATTGTTTTACATAGACTTTATACAAGTCAGCTCCGCCTTTCAAACTACCAATTCCGCTTGTGGTTCGGCAAACCGGAACGTAATCGGATTTCATAAAAGTAATAAGCTTTTGAAATTGTGGTGTAAGTTTGGTGTTAATTAAGTCGGCATAAGCTTTGGAAAATTGGTCTTTTTGCTCTTGCGTAAAATCAGCCGGGAATTTTTTGCAGCTTGAATAGAATAAATTATCTTCAACATTGGGCGTTATTACGTCTTGAAATTGCGGAATTATTTTTTCTGCTAAAGCTTTTGGCAAGACTACTTTTTCTTGAATTCCTTTTTTCATATACACCATTGCCGAGTCAATCCACACCGTGTAGGCATCCATTCTTTTTAGGAAGTTTTGATAGTCTTTTTCGGTTTTAAACGGTTGGGCACTTTCGGCACTTGCGTATTGGCCCATGGTTAAATGCGTTCCCCAAAATTGATGAATAGGAGTCAAATTGGCATTTTGTTTTAATAAATCTTTACCAATGGTAATTTCCCATGAGATGATGTCGAAACTGTTTTTTTCTTCTTCTGATAATGAAGTAGTATCAATACTTGCCAGTTCTTTTTCATATTTTGCGTAAAATTCAGCTTGCTTTTTTCGGTGGGAATCAGTCATTTCAAAAATCAGTTGGTCATTGAATTGGCTTTGACCGTTTTGAGTAGCTTCTAAAGGGTTTAGCGCATTTTTGTAATCAAAATAGGTTTTGGCAATGGCATTGATATCACCTTGTTTTTCTTCAGTTTTGCAGCTTACAAAAAAAAGTGACGATAAAATTGCCGAAGAAAATAAATATAAGTTTCTCATGGTTAATGGTTTAGTTGAAGTAAAGCTATTGGTTTTTGGTCAATTGAATTGTTAACAGAATGATAAATTATCCGTGATATACTCGTGAAGCAATGATTCTGTTTTCTTTGATTTCCAATACTTCGGCGACTAACATATCGGCTTCGTTTTCTACGGTTCGAATGTATTCCATAAAAACGCGGTCGGAATTGGAAGTCAAAGAAGTTACTCTGTAGTTTAAAGTCGGTAAACGGTCAAACGCCTCTTGCCACCACGTGCGTAAAGCGTCTTTTCCGGTGACTAAACCATTGGTTTCCGGATGGCGGATTTTTAGTTTAGGGCTAAAGTGTTCCGCTTCGTCATCGTACAAGGACAATAATTTTTCGAGGTTGTGTGCGTTGAAAGCTTCAAACCAAAGATGGGCAATTGAGAGATTTTTTTCTGCTGACATATTGTTAGAAATAAAAAATTCTCTCGTTAATCGAACGAGAGAATTTTTATAATGGTAAATGTATGATAATTTTTTTAAACGTTTTTCAAATTGATAATTTCCTGTTCAGTCAGGAAACGCCAATTGCCACGCGGTAAATTCTTTTTGGTCAAACCGGCGAAAGCCACACGGTCGATTTTCAATACATCGTATTTGAAATTTTCAAAAATAGCGCGAACCACTTTTACGTTAGGAGTTCTCAATTTTAACCCGATTTCTGTTTTAGGTTCGCCTTCGATATACGAGATTTCGTCTACGTATAATTTGTGTCCGTCTAAAGTTACACCATTGGAAATTTTCTCTAAATCTTCAAATTTCAAATTCTTGTCTAAAGAAACTTGGTAGATTTTAGCTGATTTTTGATTGGGTAAGCTGAATTTTCTAACCATATCGGTATCATTGGTAAAGATCAACAATCCGGTAGTGTTTTTGTCCATACGTCCAATCGGTTGGATTTTGGCGTTCGTGGCACCACGAACCAATTCCAATACATTTCTGTAATCATCATTGTCTTCGTTAGAAGTGGTGAAGTTCTTAGGTTTGTTCAGCAAAATGTATTCTTTGCGTTCCGGTGTTAAAGTCGCACCGTCAAAGTTGACCACATCGCCCGGTTTTACTTTATAACCCATTTCGGTGATGACGATATTGTTCACTTTCACATTTCCGGATTGGATGTAAATATCAGCATCACGACGCGAGCAAACGCCCGAGTTGGAGATGTATTTGTTTAAACGAATATCATCCGATTTCAAAGGTTTCGGGACATTGTTTACTGCTTTAGCAGGTTTTTGGGTTTTTTTTGCAGCGGCATCGTCAGTGGTTGGCTTGGCTTTTTTCGGGCCTTGCGCTCTTTTTTGCATGGCTGGTTTAGGCTTATTAGAGCTTGGTCTCGAACTGTTCGGACGTGAACCACCTCTTTTGTTATTGCCTTCATTCTTGTTCATAAATTCTGTAATTTAACTTCGTTCCGTTCGGCCATTTTGGCCTCGGGTGGGTGCAAAGATACGTTTTTAAAGAGTACAAAACTAAGGATTGAATTAGCCCAGAAAATATGAAATTAAAAGGAAGACAGCTAATGACTGTCAGATAATTTTAGTTTATCACAATATTCTACCGAATGTCCACAGGACATTCTCCTCTTAATATCAAACCTAACGAACAATGGTTTCCACCATTTTTTTGCCGTGAATTAAGACCGACGGATCGATAAGTACAATGCAAAACACGCCTGAAACTACTAGGAATTTCAAAATGTTGTGTAGTTTTAGGTAATCGGGTTTGGAGTTGGATTTCCAGAGTTTTTGCAGAAAAAAAATCAGGATAATCATGCTGATGTAAAAGTAGATATCCATGTAACCGACTTCAAAAACTTCGACCAAATAATAGATGGGAATGATGGTGGAAACGGTTAACAGCGTGATTACTTTTTTGGAAAAAGCTTCTCCGAAAAGCACCGGAATGGTTTGATAATCGTTGGCAATATCACCTTTGATGTTTTCTAAATCTTTGATCATTTCTCTGATTAAAATCAATAAAAAGAGAAAAGTGGCATGCGCAAATATCTGCGGATATAAATTTTTATAATACAAAAGAATCGCGAAGAAAGGCAAAACGGCTAGAAATGAAGCAGTCAGATTGCCTATGATGGTGATTTTTTTGAGTTTGTGCGAATAGAACCAAATCAGGAAAATGTAAACGGAGAAAAATAGAACCGCTCGAAAAGAAACCAAGAAAGCTAACAAGAAGACTATGAAATTTACTGAAAAATAGACCTGTAGTTTGGTTTTTTGACTGACCAATCTGTCTAATTGGGATTTGTTTGGACGATTGATTAGGTCTTTTTTGCTGTCGTAAAAATTGTTGATGATATAACCCGAAGCAATGGTCAAACTGGAAACTAAAACGATGATAAACAAGTTGAAATCGAGCAAAACATCGAGTGCTCTTTTTTCGGGAGCCAAAATGAATATGGCCGATAAATATTGGGCTAAAGCAATTACGGGAATGTTGTAACCGCGCACTACAGAAAACATGCTGATGATTTTCAGTAAGGTGTGTTTGGTTTTTCGGCTTAACATTTTGCATACATTAGTCCTTCGACTGCGCTCAGGATGACAAAAGTGGATTTCATGTTTAAAACTGGTAAACCACTTCCAATTTGTAATCTTTCAGGGATTTTTTGGCCTTTTCTAAATCTTCGGTAAATCCTAGAATATAACCGCCGCCGCCGGAACCGCAAAGTTTTAAGTAGTAATCATTGGTGTCAAGTCCTTTTTGCCAAACGCCGTGAAACGCTTCGGGAATCATTGGCTTGAAATTGTTTAAGACTACTTTAGACAATTGTTTGGTATTGGCAAACAAAGATTTCATATCGCCGCCGAGGAAATTTTCCACGCAAGCGTCGGTGTATTTGATGAATTGTGATTTTAACATTTTTCGAAAACCTTCTTCTTTTAGGTTTTCCATGAAGATGTTCACCATTGGAGCAGTTTCGCCTACGATTCCGGAGTCTAACAAAAACACAGCACCTTTTCCGGTCGCACTTTGAGACGGAATGCCGGTGGCTTCGATATTGTCTTTGGAATTGATCAAAATCGGAATGCTCAAATAGCTGTTTAATGGATCAAGACCGGAACTTTTTCCGTGGAAGAATGACTCCATTTGGGAAAAAATCGTTTTTAACTGCAATAATTTCTCACGGGTTAAATTCTCTAAAACCGTGATTTTGTCGTTGGCATATTTGTCATAAATCGCCGCCACTAAAGCACCGCTGCTGCCAACACCATATCCTTGCGGAATACTGGAATCGAAATACATGCCGCGTTCTACATCGGTTTTTAAAACTTCAATATTGAAAGTTACTAACTCGGGTTGGTCTTTTTGAAGTTGGTCCAAATAGGTTACAAAACGACGCAAACTCGCGTTAGATTTAATCGCTTCTTCGGATGGATTTTCGTCCACTTTCAAAGCGCCGTTGTAAAAATTGTAGGGAATGGATAAACCTTTAGAATCCTTTATAATTCCGTATTCTCCGAAGAGAAGAATCTTTGAGTAAAATAATGGTCCTTTCATATGTTTTAATGGATAATTAACAATGGATAATTGATAATTATTTTGTTTTTGACGTATTAATTATACTAGTTAGTAACTTTAATAATTCTACTGCTTTTGGTTTTATATTTTCAAATTCGGCTTGATTTAAATATTTGGTTTCAAACAATAAATCTATCCAATATTCAGTTTCGTTTGCTTCTTTAAGGGAAATAGATAATTTATTTATAAAATCTGCTTTGCTTTGAGCATGTTCTGCTTCTCTGACATTGGCTCCAATTGATGTTCCAGAACGTAACAATTGTTTTGACAAAACAAACTCTTTCCTTTCAACTAAAACTTTATAAAGAGAAACAACTTCAATCGCAAAAGAAAATGATTTCTCCTTGATAACGTTTTTCTTCTCCATGTTCTAATTTTGCATTATCAATTATCAATTATCAATTATCAATTATCAATTGACTTCCAAGTCCAATCGCATCACAAATATAGTTACCATTTTGACAATAGCCAACTAATTCTGTAGTAATAAATTGCATTGCCTGAACTCTAACGTTTTCGGGATACAAAATATGTACGTTGGCACCGGCATCTAAGGTAAAACATATAGGAATATTCGTTTCGTTTCTAAACTTCCAAATTTCATTGATGATTTCCAATGTATTGGGTTTCATTAGGATAAAATAAGGAATCGAGGTCATCATCATCGCGTGAAGTGTCAAAGCTTCGCTTTCGACTATCTTTATAAATTGGGTTAAATCGCCGTTTTCCAAAACTTTTTTGATAGCCGATAAATTTTCGTGTGCTTGCGCAAATCGTTGTTCAGCAAATGGATGATTGTGCATTAAATCGTGTCCCACCGTACTTGAAACTTGCTTTTCGCCTTTATCCACTAAGAGAATAGTATCTTGGTAATTCTTGAAATTGTCGTGAATCTTCGATGGAAATTCCACTCCGAACAAATCTGAGCTTCCATTGATTTCAGCATGATTGCCCCAAACGACAACACTTCCTTTTACACTTCTGCAAGCGCTTCCCGAACCTAATCGGGCTAAGAAAGAAGCTTTTTGGTTAAAGAAATCGTCTGTCATTTCCGTCCCGAAGTTTCGGGATAAAGCTTTTTCCAAAGACATAATATTCATCGCCAAAGCAGCCATTCCTGAAGCGGAAGAAGCAATGCCTGAACTGTGCGGAAAAGTGTTTTCGGTATCTATCGTGAAATGATAATCTTTCAGAAAAGGACAATAGATTTCAATACGTTCTAAGAACTTTTGGATTTTCGGTTTGAAATCTTCTTTGGGTTGGCCTTCAAACAGCAAATCGAAAGAGAAATTACTATTACTCTCTTTTTTGGCGAAAGCCAATTTGGTAATTGTTTTACAATTGTTCAAAGTAAAACTGACTGAAGGATTGGCCGGAACCTGATTCTCTTTTTTGCCCCAATATTTGACTAAAGCAATATTACTAGGTGCACTCCATTGAAAACTTCCGTTTTCGATTACTGTTGAAAATGGTTTTGTCATAAAATCCTTTTCGGACAAGAGCTTAAGCGAATTACTGGAAGAAAGCATAGATTTGATTTTAACTTCGTTCAGTTTGACCAAAATTGGTCTTGAGTAAGCAAAGATAATTTTTTCTTTTTTGAATTGACAAATAGACTTAAGGAGTTTTGATTTTAACCGCAAAGGAAACAAAGAGATACGCAAAGTTCACAAAGAGCATAGTGTTCCTAGTCCTTTCCTCTTGTGCTTAGTGGTTAAACTTTAGTATATTTGACTAAAATTAAAACTTATCGCCATGCAAAAGATTTTAAGAATAGTCCTCGTTGTAGCAACATGTTTGGTTATTGGTTACTTATCCGGAGTAGTTACTCGTGAAAGTATTACGACTTGGTATCCGACATTGATTAAGCCTGTTTTTAATCCGCCGAATTGGATTTTTGCCCCGGTTTGGACAGTACTTTACATCATGATTGGTGTTGCAGGCGGCATGATTTGGAACCGAATGGAGACTGATGAAGAAAATGTCAAAAAGGCTTTTAAGTTTTTTATGTACCAATTAGGGTTGAATGCGCTTTGGTCTTATTTGTTCTTTGGATTGCACAATCCGTTATTGGCTTTGATTGAAATCATTTTGCTTTGGTTAGTGATTTTTGAAACCTATACTCAATTTAAGAAAATTGATAAAGTCGCCGGAATGTTGTTTGTTCCGTATTTGGCTTGGGTCAGTTTTGCTACCGTACTCAATGCGAGTATTTGGTGGTTGAACAAATAAAAAAATCCCGTCTTTTATTGAGACGGGATTTTTATTTCTATGAATATTCGATTATTGAATTATTAGTTTTTTGATGGTTTTCAAGTTGTTTTCTGTATTGATTTCTACCAAGTAAACTCCTTTTGATAAATCGGATAAATCAATTGTTGTTTGATTATCAGATAAAGAAGAAATTGTTTTTATTTTTTTGCCAATAATGTCGTAGAAGACAATTTCTTTGAGGTTTTCGGCTACATTGGATAGATTTACGGTAACCAGTTCGCTTGCCGGATTAGGATACAAAATAATATTATTAGCTTCAAAAGTCGGAATACCCAAACTTTCTACAAATTCTGTATCGAATCTATTGGTCACAATTGCCGGATTGTAATCAAAGAAAATGGAAGCCGTATTCGGAATAATATCACCAATGGCATAACCTGATTTTGGTTTGATTCTGAAATAAACATAGCCATGACCATCACTGATGTTAATACTGCTTGGCGGCAAATTGATGTCGAAGAAATGCCAAGTCAGTTGATTGCCTTCACGTCTTGTGTTTACTGTATGGCTGGCGTTAAGCATTTCAAAAGTGTTTTCGTCTAAATCGGCATGAAGTACATCTTCCACTCTGATAAACTCTGCGTTGGCCGTTCCGGTATTTTCAAAACGAATGGTGTAATACAGATAATCATTGGCAGTAAAATGGTCAAAAACTATTTTGCCCCCGCGAGATTCGGCTTTGTCATTTGGGTCATAAGAACCCACAACCGTTAGGGTAAAAGAGGAAGAATTGTTAGCGAGGTTGGCATCACCATCAACTTGAATTGAAGCGCTATTGGTTAATAAATCTCCTAAATTGACAGTTGGTATCGTTGGAACTTGTAGCGTTACAGTAATATAACGAATTTCATTATAGGCTAAATTGGTAAAGTCATAAGTAAATCCGGTACTTGATGCTGTTGTTCCTGTTTGCGAAATTGAAACTATGGTTACATTTGGGTCTTTGGTAAATGTCAAAGTACCATTTGAAATTGTTCCAAAACTATTGTTTGTATAGCTTACTACAACATCATATGTAAATCCCGGTCTAGGTTGGTTTTGTGGATAAACATAACAAACGGCGTCAATATAAGATTGGTTGGTAGTAATTGGAAAATACAAGTAATTTGCGCCACTTCCGTCGGGTAGTGTTACATTTGTATAAGAGGCATTGGACACATAATAATTGGTCAATTCGCTATTCACAGCGAAATTAATATCATACGAGTTCAGAGGGTTATTTTCATAGATATAATAAGAACCATTATTCGAACTTCCATAAAGATTATTACCTGAATCATTGATTTGATACACAAAATTACCTTGATTAAAATTGAACTCTCCGGTGTCTTTGATGCCATTGTTATTACTGTCTAAGAAAGCGTTTAATATTAAAGCTTCAGCACAGTTTCCACTATTGACACAATCTAACATACAAATGGTTAAAGGTTCAGACCAAGGACTGTTTACTCCAATGTCACAAACTTTTCTAACATATACCGAATAACAGGCATCCGGTAATAGTCCTGTGAAAATATAGGAATTTAAAGGAGCTTGTACGACTATTGAGTTGTCTTCTGTTGGTGGAGGAGCGCCATAAGGAACAATTGAAATTCGGTTGAAAATGTAACCTATAAAGCCACCCGAATTACTCCAATTTAAAGTAAATGAAGTAGGAGTGATGTTGGTTGCCATTAAATTACTTGGCGCCGGACAGGCTTCTCCGCAGTTGTATGTATTCAATGTTAATGTTGTAACTGAAAAACAGGCATTTTGAGTATTTTCAACTCTGGCATATAGTATTTGTATTCCGGGACTAATTAAGGGGATATATCCGCCATCAAGTATAGCGTTAGAACCAGTTTCAGCATCAGCTATTGTTTCATAAAAGGTTATGGTAACACTTGGATCGCCATTAATTATTTGTGGTATGGCATCATTCAAATTATATATAGGCAACTCATTGGTGTCGCAAAACTGTAATATTGCCGAATTGACAGTAGGTCTGGGTAAAACCCTAATATCAACCGTAGCCACATTGACATCATTGGTTGAATTGTTTACTATTCTAATGCCCAACGTTTGGATAGCGGGTTGGATATTACTATAATTGTTTGCATTGATAATCGGATTTGTATTATTCAGAGCGTTAGCATAGGAAGGATAATAAGTAATGGTGTAATTACTTTCAACAACAGCAGCTAAAATTTGTGATGTTAATTGGGTTAAATCAAAAACAGCATATTGATCATTGTTATCATCACATTGAGAAATCGTTGGATATGAAGGTAGAAATTGTGCATTAGCCGTAACAGCAAACAACAATAGAAGTAGTAGTTTTTTCATCCGTTAGTAATTTTGAAACCCAAATTTAACTGATTTTGAGCAAACTACTATATAAACATAAGAAATTTTTTAATGTAAACTAATCACTTTAGCAATTCTCCATTGGTCATTCACTTTTTTCCAAAAAATGGTAAACCGACTGATTTTTTTGGGCTCATTCGGTGGATTGGTGTTGTTGCTGAAGGAATGCAAACCAATTTCAATCGCGCCATAATCTTTAATCGGATAAACCTCAATACTGCCTTTTACCAATGTTCTGGTTACTTTACCGCAGATATTTTTTTTGGTGCCTTCCAAGATATCTTTTTTTGAATTGGATAAGCCGCCTTGGTCATGGTAAAACTCAATATCATCTGAATAGAAATCGGCATAAATTTCAAATTTACTATCACAATTATTGTAAGCGTCAAAAAATACACTGTCAAGTTTTACAATAGCTTCATACAACTCGGGATTATCCGGTTGGTAGTTTTTCGTTAATTGAAAACTATTTGATTTTGGCGTACTACAACTCTCTAGGAAAAGAATAGCTATAAATAGTACTGAAATAGTGATTGTTTTTTTCATGATGAGGTAATTGAATTCGCTGCCAAAAATCCACTTGTCCAAGCATTTTGAAAGTTAAAGCCGCCCGTAATCGCATCGATATTGACAATTTCGCCTGCAAAAAATAAATTTTCGTGTAACTTGCTTTCCATTGTCTTAAAATTGATTTCTCTTAAATCAATGCCGCCGGCGGTGACAAATTCTTCCTTGAAAGTACTTTTGCCATTCACTTGAAATTGCCCGTTGGTGAGTTGGTTCGCCAAATTGGTCAATTGTATTTTAGTCAAATCAGCCCATTTCGTTTCATTTGAAATACCGGAAGCCAACACCAAACTTTCCCACAATCGATTCGGAAACTCGAAAGGCGATTTTTTACTGACTACTTTCTTAGCGTGTTCTTGTTTGAGTTCTTTTAAAGTTTCCATCGCTTCTTCAAAAGTAACATCGTTGAGCCAATTGATTTCGATTACAAACTGGTATTTTTTTTCCGCCAAAATAATCGCGCCCCAAGCCGAAAGTCTCAGAATTCCGGGACCCGACATGCCCCAATGCGTAATCAATAATGGTCCGGAAGCTTCTAGTTTAGTAGCTTTGACTTTCACATTGGCAAAAGCTGAAACACCCATCAAATCTTTGATTCGAGTATCTTTGATGTTAAAAGTAAATAGCGAAGGAACCGGAGGAATAATTGTGTGGTTCATACTTTCGAGTAGTTCCCAAATTTTAGGATTGCTACCGGTAGTCAGGACTAATTTATAACAAGAATAAGTTTCGTGATGGGTTTCTACTTTCCAGTAATTGTCGCCTTTAAAAAGTGATTGTACACTTTGACCGGTAAGCACATCGATTTTCAATTTCTGGGTCAAGCCCAAAAAACAGTCGATGATAGTTTGAGAGGAATCCGATGTCGGGAACATCCGGCCATCATCTTCTATTTTCAATTCTACGCCATGCTTTTCAAACCATTCAATCGTATCGCCGGAACAAAATTGGTGAAACGGACCGCGCAATTCTTTTTCCCCACGCGGATAAAATTTGACCAAATCATTCGGCACAAAACAGGCATGAGTTACATTACAACGTCCGCCACCGGAAATACGCACTTTTTCCAAAACCGTTTTGCCACGTTCTAAAATGGCAACTTTTAGCTTCGGATTGTTTTCAACGATATTGATAGCTGTAAAAAAACCAGCTGCACCGCCGCCAACAATTATAATGTCATAGTTTGAGTTCATAGTCTTTCCGGAAAATCTGTAATAATACCGTCAACGTTTAACGATTTGACAAAGGTAATAGCTGTAGGCTCATTTATCGTCCATGGAAAAACTTTAAAGTGCTTTTCTTTTATTTTTTGAATGTTTTCAGCGGTTATCAAATGATAATAAGGATGAATCGAATAGGCTTTAATAAATTTGGCGAAAGCCAGTGCCAAATCTAAGTCGGTTTCTGTCAAAACCCCAATGCGTATATCCTCATCGTGAAAACGCACTTCCTGCAAAGCATTCCAATCGAAACTCGAAATAAGAATTTTGTTCTTGTCGAAAATGTTCTGGTCAATCAAATCTAATACGCCTTGGGTTGCCGAAAACACTTTGATTTCAATATTAATTTCGCATTGATTGTGAACCAATTCAAATACGTCTCTTAAAGTTGGAATACCTAATTTTCGCAATTCTTTGGCACTATAATCAGTTACCAAACCAATGCTAGAAGTCGTTCGATCGACGGTTGTGTCGTGAATAACCATTGGCACTTTGTCTATGCTCAATTGTATGTCTAGTTCAATCATGTCAACGCCTAAATCAATGGCTTTTTGGAAAGAATCCAAAGTGTTTTCATCAGCATGACCTTTCGCACCGCGATGACCTATTTTGAGCATGGTTATAGTTTTTCGAGTAAAACTATCGTAAAATTAGTATCTAAATTTACTTTTCCGTTTTCTACTATAACAGATAAATTAGAATAAGCATCTCTGATTTTAGTGCCATTGGCAAAAATAGTTCCGACTGAGATTTCTTTCGGGCCTTTTGGTAAATCCAAACCAACAACTACTTGGTCATTGAAATTGCCTTTAGTATACGTTCTGCTGAACACATAAGGTGATTGCGAAATCATTTGGTGCACTCCGGCGCCAACCGCAGGATGGTTACTTCTGAATGTTCCCAAAAGTTTGTAATGCATCAATAATTGGTTTTTGATTCTGTCAAATGATAAATCATCCCAATTCATAAACGAACGCAAAGTAGCATCGCCTTGTGCGCCTTCGATTTCGAGTGAACGAGCAATTTCGTCACCATAATACACTTGCGAAATTCCGGGAGTCAATAGTAATTTGGTGCCGGCTTCGAATATTTTTTCGCGTTTTTTGTCAAAAGGATAACCATCGTCATGCGAGGTAACATAGTTCATGACTGTATTGCCTTTTAGGTCGTTTTGCAAGAGGTTAGAATATTTGGAAAACAAATCTTCATAGTTCATTTTGGCCTCATTTCTAAAGTCGAAATTGATTAATCCGGTGAAACCGTTGGCATAGTAATCGACTTTTTTGTCTCCGAAATCATATTGTTTTTTGGCACCGATATTATAACCGTAAACTTCGCCAACAGTAAAGAAATCGTTGTTGTCTAAGACTTTTTCCGGATTTTTTTTCTTGAAATCGGTGAAAGCTTGGTCACATACCTTTTTGAAATCAGCCCAAACATCTTCTCTGGTATGTTTTACGGTATCAACACGATAGGCGTCAATGCCATAATCGGTAATGTAATCTGAAAGCCATTTCATGATGTAATACTTCGGAGCACGAGGATAACCGGTTTTTTTGAAGAAAGCATCCAATTCGGCCACCTCTTGTTCGTAACGGCCTTCTTTTTTCCACTTTTCAATCAACATTGGCGGTAAAGCCACATTGGCATTGCTTTCGGTTAAAACATCCGGAAGGTTTTCTACCAACGTACAATTGATGTAAGTGTCGTATGATTTATAGGTGCATTTCGGCGAAGTTCGAACCCAATCACTCGGATACGCAGGATCCAATTCGGTTACCGGACCAGTGTGATTTATAACCGCGTCCAACATGATGCGAATACCTTTTGCGTGTGCTTTTTCGACTAGTTCTTTTAAATCTTCTTTGGTGCCAAAACTCGGATCAACCGCCGTCCAATCTTTGGTCCAATACCCGTGAAAGCCATAAGTGTTTCCGGTGCCTTCATCGACTGAACCGTGAATTTGCTCCACGACCGGCGTCATCCAAATGGCGTTGATTCCCAAATTGGTAAAATAACCTTCGTCGAGTTTTTGAATTACGCCACGAATATCGCCGCCTTCAAAGCCACGCAAAACTCCGGTGGGTTTGTTGCGGTTGATGATTTTGTCATTTTCCGGATTGCCGTTTTGGAATCTATCAATCAATAGAAAATACACATTGGCACTTTCCCAAATGAAAGGTGTTTGAGTTGACGCTTGAGTGGTTGTTGGTTGTTTGGCAGCTACTTCTTTGGTACATTTACAACCAAAGAATAAAAGCGAAGCCGATAGGGTAAGCAGTATATTTTTCATAGTCTAATATTCAATTTTAATTTCAGAAGCAGTTCCTTTTTTCCATTCTACCGGAATTTGTAAAGGTTCGTTAAAGGTTTTAAACAGCATTTCATTGCCATTTACAAAAATGCGTTTGGCTTTGATGTTGTGAATTAACACCAAAACCGTTTTATCAGTCGACGAATAGTTTTTACCAACAGTTGATGTTAGTTTTAGAACCAATTCCTTGCCATTGTTATTGCTATTGAAATTTAATATTTCGTATTGTCCTTTTTCAAAAGCTTGTGGTGTTTCACCATTGTCGTTGTACAATTTACCGGAAGAAGTTTTCACGGTTTCGTCAAAATAAAAATGCAAATTGAAGTTGTCAACCGTATATTTTGAAGTGTTTTGAATGGTTTCAATCATAGGCACAAAACTACCGCCACGAACGAAAGTTGGAATAGTTGTTTCTTCTACTTTTACCGATTCTGTTGCGCCGGCATTGTATTTTTTACCGGTATAAAAATCAAACCAATTGTTGCTTTTTGGAAAATAAACTTCCGTCGAAGTTACACCTGATTTTGTGATTGGTTTTACTAAAAATGCATTGCCCCAAAAATAACTTTCCTTTTCGTTGAGCAGTTTTTCATTCGTTGGTTCTTCAAAGAATAACGGTCGCATTAATGGCGTTCCTTTTTGGTTATTTTCAAATGCCAAAGTGTAATTATAAGGCAGTAGTTGGTAACGAAGTTCAACCGATTTTTTGGCTTTGGCTTTGGTGATAATATCTTTTCTGGAGACTTCTGAAGCGACTTCTTCCTGCGCGTGCGGACGGAAAATGGGGTTAAAAACGCCGTATTGCAACCAACGCAAATACAATTCGTTATCAAAATAATCTCCGGCAAATCCGCCTAAATCCGAATGCATATACGCCATGCCTTGCATTCCCATTTGCATCGCGATTTCCATTTGTGATTGCAATCCGCCCCAACTTCTGGATACATCGCCACTCCACGGCATCATACCGAATCTTTGCGAACCCGAATAACCGGCACGCATTAGGATAAATGGACGTTGGTTTGGAAAATCTTTTTGGTAACCATCGGCTATTAATTTGGCCCAATTGTGACCATAAATATTGTGTACTTCATCTGCTTTTCCGGCAGCGGTCATTGCTTTGGAAGGAAAAACTTCAGGTTCACCCAAATCGCCCCACATGCCGCCGACACCTTGATTGATTAATCGTTTGTAAACATTCCAAAACCATTGATTGCCTTCGGGTTTGAAGATGTCAACCACACTTGTATTTCCGAAGTAGAAATCCCAAGTGGCGGGTTTCCCTGATTTATCTGTGACCAATATTTTTTTATCGACTGCTTCTTGCCATTTTGATGAGGTTGTTAAGATAAATGGTTCTGTAATTAGAATGGTTTTAACACCTTTGGCATTCAAATCGGCTATCATTTTCTCCGGATTCGGGAATTGGTCTTTGTCCCAATCGAGGTTGCCCATAGTGCCTTTAATTGATTTACCAAACCAATACAAGTCTAATATGATTGCATCAACCGGAATGTTATCGGCTTCAAATTTTTTGATGGTGTTTTCCACTTCATCTTGCGTATGATACCCAAATCGGCTCGAGAAATTTCCGAAGGTCCAGCGTGCCGGCATGGGTTGTTTTCCGGTCAAATCAGTATAATTGGCTACCAAATCTTCCCAAGTATCGCCTACAATTATTTGATAAGTTTTTCTTCCCGAAATGGTTTCGTATTCTAAAGTATTGTTCTTTTTATTGTCTAAATCCAAATAGCCAATCGCAGCGTTGTCAAAATGCACCGCGTATAATTTAGAAGATAAAACAAGCGGAATACAAAAGTTCATCAATTCGGCTTTGGTTTCATAACCATAATGCGCTCTGTTATACAATTGCAAACGATTACCACGGCGATTCATGCCTAGGGCACGCGCACCACCGCCAAATAAAACTTCTGAATTGTCAAGATTGAATTGTAGAATTTCGGTGCTGTCTTTTTTAATGTAGCCGTTTTTCTCGGACAACAAGACTTTTCCTTTGTTGGAATAAGTAATTCTGAAAGGCGATTTGTTAATCACCATCGTAATGTCTTTTGTAGAAAGCAAAACGGAGTTATCTGTTTTAGAAACGGTTGCTTTCACTTTTTCGGGAGTTTTGATTACCGCATGCGAATTGGTATTGAAAATTTCCCCATTCGGGACAAAAGAAGTTTCAATAATTTTATCAGAATAAGGTTTTATGCGATAAGTTCCGTCACTGGTTTTTACTTCCAATAGGTTGTTTTTCCAGCTGTGGGAAAGGTATTTTCTATTCGCATTTTGAGCAAATGAAAATGTGGTAATTAATAATAAGAGTAATAGCTTTCTCATTTTGTTTAATTAATCTCGCAGAGGCACAAAGGCACAAGGCATTTTTTATTTATTTTGCGTCTCTGCTCCCGAAGGTTCGGGATTGCGAGACTTATTTATTTTAATTCTAAGACTAAAACCGATTTTCCTTCAATAGTCATATCTTTTTTCAAATCGAAAGAAGCATCGCTTAACACGTCTTTTCCGGATTTATAATGGTTTAAATTCTCTTGAAACCTGTTGGTTTTGAAAGTTTGTTTTTCGGGGCTATTATTTACCAAAACCATCACGCTTTCTTTTTCGTTGTGACGGAAATAAACATAAACGTTGTTTTCCGGGATGTAATGTGTTGTTTTTCCGAAATGAATCACTTCTTTATTTTTTCTCCAGTTGAATATTTTGGCGGTGAAATCATAGAATTTGTTTTGTTCTTCAGTTCTTCCGGCTTTGGTGAAAGCATTATTGGTATCGCCATTCCATCCGCCGGGAAAATCATGACGAATGTCGCCATCGCCTTTGCCTTTGTCACCGGCCATCGCAATTTCGGAGCCGTAATACAATTGCGGAATTCCTCTAACAGTGGCCAATATGGTCATTGCCATTTGGTATTTTTTGAAATCGTTTTTATAAGCTTGATTGATACGATTGGTATCGTGATTTTCAGCAAAAATTAGGATGTTGTTTATGTTGGGATACAAAAAGTCATTGGCTAAATTATCATATACTCTAATCATTCCTTTGTCCCATTCGCCTTTGTCTTCGTTGAACACTTTTTCCAAAGCATTGTATAAAGTGAAATCCATTACACTTGGCAAATAGGAATTATAGCTTTGAATGGCGCCAATTTTACTATCTTTTTGCCAAAAAGCCATTTGGGCTTGGTCTTGCATCCAAACTTCTCCTACGATATTGAAATGCGGATATTCGTCGGTAATGGCTTTGGTCCATTTGGCAATGCCCACTTTGTCATTGTAGGAATAAGTGTCTACACGGAAACCGTCTAAATCAGCATATTCAATCCACCAAATGGCGTTTTGAATCAGGTAATTTAAGACCAAAGGATTCGACTGATTCAAATCGGGCATCGATTTTACAAACCAACCATCCATGCAATATTTTGCATCGCGTTCAGAAGCATTGGTGTCAAATTGCGTAGTCATTCTGTAATTAGAATTCGTGAATTCCGGGAATTGGTGAACCCAATCGCGTGTTGGTAAATCTTTGTACATCCAATGTTGCCAACCCCAATGATTGGTCACGTAATCCATAATGTTTTTCATGCCGCGTTTGTGTAATTCGGCACTCATTCGAACATACTCTTCATTGGTTCCGAAACGCGCATCGATTTTATAAACGTCGGATTGACCGTAAGTGTGGTACGAACCTCTTTCGTCGTTGTCTTCGCAAAGTGGCGTTGGCCAAACGGCTGTCACACCAAGCGATTGGATATAATCTAAGTTTTTGATGATGCCTTCGATATCGCCGCCGTGTCTTCCGTTGTCTTTTGAACGGTCCATTTTTTCAGTTAGCAAAGCGTTGTTGTCGTTGTTTGGATTGCCGTTAGCAAACCTGTCCGGCATTAAAAGATACATCACATCGGAACTGTCGTAGCTTTCGCGGAAGCGGGAATTTTCTCTTCTTGCTTTAAGCGAATAATTTTGGGTAAATGTTTTTTTGCCATTTTTAAACGTAAAGACAAAATCCTGAGCCGGAATATTTTTCGTTTCAATAGTTACAAAAACATAATTCGGGTTTTCTGTTTTTTGAATGCCTTTGATGATGATGCCGTTGGAAACGGTGACTTCGTTTTGAGCAATATTTTTACCGTAGAACATAATTTGCACCTCGGAAAGCGTCATGTCATTCCACCAAAACGGCGGTTCAACTTTGTCAATTTGGGCGAAAGCTGAAACAGAAATCAAGAGAGAGAAGAGTAGTTTTTTCATAGGTTTATAAATAAAAAACCCTTTCAGAATTGCGTCCGAAAGGGTTTTAGTTGATTTAATTATACAGTCACCAAACTATTCGGTTCCACCAAAATGGCTGTGCCGTTTACGAAAACCGAAATCGCTTTTTCGCCTTCTAGGGTAAAGTTGGTTTCGTTTTGATGAACAGAAACTTTTAAAATTTGGTGTCTGAAATTGATTTTGAATGAATAGCCATTCCATTCTTTTGGAATTCTTGGTTCGAAATGCAAGGTGTCATTTTTGATACGCATGCCGCCAAAACCTTCCACGATACTCATCCAAGTTCCGGCCATTGATGTGATGTGTAAACCTTCTTCGACTTCTTTATTGTAATCATCCAAATCCAAACGCGACGTTCTTAAATAGAAAGTATACGCTTGTTCCATTCGGCCTAAATTAGCGGCTTGAATCGAGTGAACGCAAGGTGATAATGAACTTTCGTGAACGGTGTAAGGTTCATAAAAGTCGAAATGTTTCTCTAGTTGTTCTTTGGTGAAATGATCTTCAAAGAAGTAGAAACCTTGTAAAGTATCGGCTTGTTTGATATAAGGCGAACGCAAGATTCTGTCCCAAGACCATTTTTGGTTGATTGGTCGTTGTGATTTGTCTAAATCGTGCACTTTGACCAATTCTTTGTCTAAGAAACCGTCTTGTTGTAAATAGACGTCGTGCTCTTCAGAATAAGGGAAATACATATGGTCAGCCACTTTTTTCCAATGTTGGATTTCGGTAGCTTCTAATTTTACTTTACTCATGATTCGAGCAAAATCAGCAGCGTATTCTTGTTTTACTTTTTCGATTTGCTCGATGGTATAATCGATACACCATTTGGCAATATAATTCGTGTAAAAGTTGTTGTTTACATTGTTTTCGTACTCATTCGGACCGGTTACGCCTAAAATTACATACTGATTTCTATACGTTGAAAAAGTAGCTCTTTGGTGCCAAAAACGAGCAATACCAATTAAGACTTCCAAACCTTTTTCAGGAATATAACTGTAATCTCCGGTGAATCGGTAATAGTTAAAAATGGCAAAAGCAATCGCTCCGTTTCGGTGAATTTCTTCGAAAGTGATTTCCCATTCGTTATGGCATTCTTCACCATTCATAGTTACCATTGGGTATAATGCAGCGCCATTTTTGAAACCCAATTTCTCGGCATTTTCAATGGCTTTGCCCAATTGGTTATAACGATAAGCCAATAGGTTTCTAGCAACTTGTTGGTCTTTAGTAGCCATGTAAAACGGAATACAATAGGCTTCCGTATCCCAATAAGTCGAACCGCCATATTTTTCTCCGGTGAATCCTTTTGGACCAATATTCAAACGAGAATCTTTGCCTAAATAGGTTTGGTTCAATTGGAAAATATTGAAACGAATACCTTGTTGGGCTTTTACATCGCCTTCAATAGTGATGTCGCTCATTTCCCAGATTTTTGCCCAAGAATCGACTTGGTTTTGTAATAAAGTATCGTAGCCTAAAGACAATGCTTTTTCGATTACCTTTTGTGCAGCCGGAATTAATTCGGCAGAAGAATGGTTCATCGAAACAGTGTAACCGCCTAACTTTTGAAAGGCTATAGTATCACCTTTTGAAACCAATTGCTCATAAGTGAAGACCACTTTGTCTGAAGTGGTGTCTACGAATGTTGGTTCGGCGTTTTGATTTTCGTTATTGATGAAAATGCTATTGTGCATATACGTTGCTACTTCAAAATGTGTTTTGAAAGTTCGCGCTACGACAAAAGCTTCGTTATTTTTATGTTGGGTTTCCAATGGTTCCCAGAATTTCTCTTCCCAGTTGGCATCTTCGTTGTGCACGCCGGCATCCAAATAAGGTTTGAAAACGATAGTCGCCTCATTATTTTTTGGAGTGATTTCGTATTTGATTACGCCCAATTCGTCTATATCCAAAGACAAAAATCTTCTAACATTGACGTCGATTTCGATTCCGTTGTTCAAAGTGGCCGAAAAAGAACGATTGTACCAACCTTCTTTCATGTTCAGTTCGCGTTTGAAGTTGGTGATTTTGCAAGCCGCAATGTCAAGCGTTTCGCTATTGATTTCGACTAGAATTCCAATCCAACTTGGTGCGTTTAACACTTTAGCGAAGTATTCCGGATAGCCGTTTTTCCACCAACCCACTTTGGTTTTGTCCGGATAATAAATTCCGGCGATGTAACTTCCTTGGAAAGTATTTTCTGAATAGAATTCTTCAAAATTGGCTCGTTGACCCATGGCACCGTTTCCGATACTGAATAAACTTTCCGAGGATTTTACTCGTTCTAAATCAAATCCTTCTTCAATAATCGACCAGTTATCTGGTTTGATATAATCTTGGTTCATTGTAATTTTTTTATTGTCCTTTTATCATTCAATTTTAGTCTAGAAGTGCTTCTATAAAAGAAAGGTCCATAAACGTAAAATCTTTAAAATTGTATTTTGCTTCATGCAATATCTCTTCTTCTCCAATGCCGACACTTATCATATTGGCAATATTGGCGGCTTGTATTCCGGCAACACTGTCTTCAAAAACAATACAGTTTTTGTTGTTTGCTTTTACCAATTTGGCTGCTCTTAGAAAAACCTCCGGATCGGGTTTGGCATTGGCTACATCATTACCATCAACGATTGCGTCAAAAAAGTGTAAGATTCCTGTTTTTTCTAAAATAGGTCGGGCGTTTTTACTCGCCGAACCTAAAGCAATCAGTTGTTTTTTTTCTTTAATAAATTGAAGAACGTTGATTACACCCGGTAGTAATTCGCTTTCGTCCATATCGACCAGATAAGATAAATACTCTTCATTTTTTTGGATTAACCATTTGTTTTTGTCTTCTTGTGATGCTTGAACATTGCCCAGCGCTAAAATAATCTCAAGAGAACGAACGCGGCTAACGCCTTTTAATTCTTCGTTGTGTTCTGGGGTAAATTCGATTCCTAACTCTTGAGCTAATTTTTGCCACGCCAAAAAATGGTATTTGGCTGTGTCTACGATTACTCCGTCAAGGTCGAAAATGAATGCTTTTTTACTCATTAATTAATGTCTTTACTGTCTTTAACTTTTAGGGCTAAAAATGCGGCAATGATGAAACTTACGCCACTCATTACTAAAGCATAAATAGCATGGTCGCCATATACATATTTCACTAGCGGACCACCAATTAAAGCGTTAATGATTTGCGGGATTACGATGAAGAAATTGAATATTCCCATGTAAACTCCCATTTTTTTCGGGTGGATTGAACCTGCCAGAATTGCATAAGGCATCGCTAAAATACTTGCCCAGGCAAACCCGACTAATATCATGGAAAATATCAATGATTCTTTATTGGGCATAAAATACATAGAGATCAGTCCGATTCCACCTAATACAAGGGAAAGAGCATGCGTTTTTCTTCTTCCGATTTGTTTTGCAATATAAGGAAGTATGAATGCTACGATAGCAGATACGAAATTGTAAACTCCAAAGATGATTCCAACCCAATCTCCTGCAGATTGAAATTCAGGACTTTTGGTGTCTTCTACTGATAGTCCATAAATGTGTTGAGCAATGGCCGGCGTAGTAAAAACCCACATTCCGAAGAGACCAAACCAAGAGAAGAATTGAACCCAACTCAATTGGCGCATGGTTTCGGGCATTTTGGCAAAGTCTGTAAAAATATCAGAGAGTTTAGATTCTTTGGTTTCTCCCATAGCTTCTTCATGCTCTTTCTCATCGCGAAATTGCGCTAATTCTTCAGGCGAATACTCTTTGGTAGTAAAAATGGTTACCAAAATAGTAGCAATCAAAATGGCGGCTCCTATGATGAAAGAATAAATCAAATTATTTGGAATAGCGGAAGTTTCAGTAGGTAAATTGCTTACACCAAACCATTCGTTTAAAACATAGGGAAGCCACGAACCTACTACAGCACCAATTCCAATTAAAGCGGTTTGAACACTAAAGCCTAAAGTGTGTTGGTCGGCTCTTAAATTGTCACCAACTAAGGCTCTAAAAGGTTCCATAGCAATGTTGAACGAAGCGTCCATAATCATCAGCATTCCGGCACCAACCCATAAAGCGGGCATAAAGGCAATAAATATTTCTGCTTGTGGCATTAATATCAAACCGATTGAAGCCAACAAAGCTCCTGCTAAAAAGTATGGTTTTCTTCTGCCAAACCTTCCCCAAGTATTATCGCTGTAATGGCCTATTATGGGCTGAACAATTAATCCCATTAAGGGTGCAATAATCCAAAACCATGATAACTCATGGACATCAGCACCAAAAATTTGAAGAATTCTACTGGCATTAGCATTTTGAAGGGCAAAACCCATCTGGATTCCTAAGAAACCGAAACTCATGTTCCAAATTTCCCAGAAACTTAATTTACGCTTTTCCATTATCGTAATTTGTTGATTTTTAAAACGATAAGCGCCTTGCTTATCAAAACTTTAATCTATTTTCGAAGTAAAGTACAAGCTTTGATAATTATCGTAAAGATAACAAAGAATTTATATTGAGACTATTCTCCTAAAAAAAAATGGCATCAACTGGTTACGAAAACGTTTTTTGTTGATAAAAACCTTTTTATTTCGTGGATTCTCTTTCTACCAATTCGGTTTCGATCACTTCAGTTCTGTATTGTTCTTCGTCTTCTTCTTCGGCTTCTAGTCTTTCAATCAGCATTTTAGCGGCTTTGCCTCCCATTTTCACGCCGTTTTGACTTACGGTGGTAATACTTGGAGAAGAATATTTAGAGATAATACCGTCTGTGAAACCGATAATTGAAATGTCTTCCGGAACTTTCTTGCCTAGTTTGTTGGCTTCTTTTATAGCGGTTACGGCGAATAATTCGTTTACGGCAAAAACAGCATCGATTTCATTGTTCGCTAAGAGATTAGCTATACTGTCTTCGAAGTTTTCAGTGTCTTCGATTTTCAAAATTAGATTGTCATCTACTTTGATGTCATTATTTTTTAGGGCTTTGGTGTAACCTTCGGTTCTGAGTTTTCCGACGCTCACATAATCAACTGTTGAAATCAGAGCAATTTTTTTAAAGCCTTTATCAATTAAATGTTGGGTAGCATTAAAAGCTGCAAGATTGTCATCAATGATTACTTTGTCGCAAAGAATTTCATTGGTTACGCGATCAAACATAACGACCGGCATTCCTTGATTAATGACTTCGACGATGTGGTGAAAATCTTTCTTTTGTTGGGTTTCTTTTGACAGCGACATGATGAAGCCATCGATACTTCCGTTAGCCAACATTTCCATGTTAATTACTTCTTTATCAAAAGATTCGTCGGAAAGACAGACCAAAACATTATAGCCATTTTCGTTGGCTACATTTTCGACGCCGCTGATTACTGTGGCAAAAAAATGATGGATAATTTCAGGAATAATAATACAAATGGTCTTTGTTTTTTTGTTCTTTAAACTTAAGGCGATATTGTTGGGTTTGTAATTGTATAATTTGGCAAATGCCTGCACTTTTTGTCTGGTATCTTCGCTTATTTCCAAGCTGTTTCTCAAGGATTTTGAGACGGTTGAAATGGAGACATCAAGCTCTCTGGCAATTTGTTTAAGCGTTACTTTTCTTTTCATGTGATAAATAATGATTTCTGAATAAAGATATAAGTTATTTTTTATTCTTTCAATTTTAGCCTTAAAATAATACAATAACAGAAAAGTTTTCAACACGAAAACGTTTTCGGTATAGATTTAACAAGTGTTAATTTCAAAAATTGATTTTTTTACATAAATTTAACATTCGAAGTAAAAGTACAAGCACAAAATTAAATTTTTTAACCTAAACAAAACGTATGAAAACAATTTACAAAAAGTTGTTATTTTTATTCCTGTTACTGCCTTTTGGCGCTCTTGCACAGAGCTCTTTAAGTGGAGTTGTTCTTGATAGCAAATCAAACCAACCCTTGCCAGGTGTAAATGTAATTGTTCAAGGTGCAAACAGCAGCACCACAACAGATTTTGACGGAAAATTCCAGTTAGGAGGCCTAAAAAACGGAGACAAAGTTGTCTTTTCGTTTATAGGATATGACTCTAAAACGGTTACTTTTTCAGGTCAGAATACGGTAAACATTAGCTTAGAGGAAAGTGCTAACCAACTGCAAGAAGTTGTAGTTCAGGTTGGTTATGGAACTGTTAAGAAAAAAGACGCCACTGGTTCAGTAACTACTGTAGGCGCAAAAGACTTTAACAAAGGCTCCAATGTAACCGCAGAAAATTTACTTAACGGTAGAGTGGCGGGTTTAACAGTCAACACGAGTGGGGCTCCGGGTTCTGGTTCTGAAATAAGAATTAGAGGAGGTTCTTCTTTGTTTGCATCTAATGACCCGTTAATTGTAATTGATGGCTTGCCAATTGAAAATAATGCGGATAACAACAGAGGAACAACTTCGGTTCTGGCAGCTTTAAATCCGAATGACATAGAGAGTTTTACAGTGCTAAAAGATGCATCTGCTACTGCAATTTACGGTTCTAGAGCTTCAAATGGAGTTATTATCATTACCACTAAAAGAGGAGGAAAAAAATTAGCGGTTGACTATAATTTTCAATATGGTTCTGGAAGATTAGTAGATAAAATCAGTGTTTTTAACGGTGATGCTTATCGTGACTTAATTACGGATTTAAGACCAGGAGATGTTTCAATGTTGGGAACTGCGAATACTGATTGGCAGGATAAAATCTACAGAAGAACTGATTATGTTGACAATAACATTTCTATTAAAGGGAATTTATTTAACATAATACCAGCACGTTTGTCTTTTGGGAATACCTATCAAGAAGGTTTGAGATTGACAAATACTTTCAATAGAAATACAGTTTCGACTGCATTGAATCCTTCTTTTTTTAACGATCATTTAAAAATTAGATTGAATGCTACTTATACTAATGAGAAAAACAGATTTGCCGATGGTGTTGAAGGTTCTGCCTTAAGGTTTAACCCTACGCAGCCAGTTTATGACCCTGCTTCGCCTTTTGGAGGGTTTTTTGAGTATTACAATCCAGATGGTACTTTACAGTTAGGAACAAGAAATCCAGTTGCTCAATTGTTACAAACCGATGACAGAGGTGTAAATAACCGAGTTTTTGGTAACTTTGAGATTGATTACAAATTCCACTTTTTCCCAGCATTGAGAGCGGTTATCAACCTTGGATTTGATGAAGCAAATGGTGAAAGAACAAAATTAATGGGAGCTGATGCCGCCTCCGGACCAAGTAATAATAACTTACCTTATGGTAAAAATGAATACGAAGAGAGTATTGCTAGAAATAAATTATTTGATGCTTACTTAGTATACACCAAGACTTTTGGCAAAATAGACTTTGAAGCACAAGCTGGTTACTCTTATCAGATTCGTCAAAACCAAATTCAATCAACAGGGAATATTTTAGACCCTAACTTACCTTCAAATTTTCCTGAAACTACAATCTTTACAGATAATGTGTTGCTCGGATATTTTGGTAGAACCAAGTTAGCGATTAACGATACCTACTTATTTACATTTACTGTTAGAAGAGATGGTTCTTCGAGATTTCCATCAAATGAAAAGTATGGTACTTTTCCATCGGCAGCTTTTGCATGGAAATTAAAAAATGTAGCATTTAAAGACTCAAAGGTTATTTCTGATTTAAAATTAAGATTAGGGTATGGTATAACAGGTCAACAAGAGTTTGGTGGGTTTAATGAAAGAAATTTCTATTTACAACAGTATACTACAGGAAGTGGATCTAGTCAATATATTTTTGGGACTTCACCAACTCCTATCGCAATTTCGAATCCATACAATCCTGCTTTGAAATGGGAGCAAACAACTACCTATAACGTTGGTTTTGATTATGGTTTGTTTAATGATAGAATAACAGGAGCATTAGATTTATTTTATAAAGTATCAGATGATTTGATTGTAAATGCAGCTTTTGCTGATGGCGGTAACTTCTCAAATGCCGGATTTCAAAATATTGGTAGTTTCTCTACAAAAGGTATCGAGTTTTCTTTAGATGCACAGGTTATAAAAAATGATAATTTCAACTGGAATGTTAACTTCAATACAACAGCTTTCAAAAGAAGAATTGATGAGTTAGCATATGGTGCCGATATTTTCACAGGAGATACCGGAGCCGGAACAGGAGGAACTGCTCAAATTTTAAGAGAAGGATATACACCTTATTCATTTTATGTTTACAAGCAATTGTATGATGCTTCGGGGTCTCCAATTGAAGGTGCCTATGCAGATTTGAATGGAGATGGAATCATCAATGGAGATGATAGATATATTTATAAAAACGCAGATCCTAAAGTAACTTTTGGTTTTGCTTCAACTATGAATTATAAAAATTTCGATTTTTCATTCAATGCCAGAGCAAGCTATGGTGCTAGAATATACAACGCAGTTAATGCAGGTAGAGCCCAATACAATTCTTTGATTAATGGTGTTCTTGAAAATGTTCCAACTTCAGTTTTAAACACAGGATTTACTACTACAGCAGATGTGGTTTTGTCAGACATCTATGTTGAAAACGGGTCTTTTATCAGATTAGATAATGTAACTTTAGGGTATACTTTCCCTAAATGGATTGAAGGAAAAGCTTCTTTGAGATTGTTCACCGGTGTTCAAAATGCGCTTTTGATTACCGACTATTCAGGATTAGATCCTGAAATAACTAATAATGGAAGAGATAATACTATTTATCCTAGACAAAGATCTTTCTTATTTGGTGCAAATATTAAATTTTAAAAAAAAACTATGAAAAAATTAAAAATTAATGCGTATTATTTATTAGGTTTTTTCTTTGTACTTAATTCATGTACAGATGATCTAAATGTAGTGCCTACAGATGATGATGTATTTTTATCAGAACAGTTTTTCGCACAACCGGGAGCATACAAGTCCGGATTGGCGGGAGTTTATGGTAATTTGGCATTAACGGGCGCTGGCGATGCGGGTTCTTCTTTTCTTCAAGGAATTGATGCAGGAACCAGTCAGTTTACAAGATGTTTGTGGTATTTACAGAATTTAACCACAGATGAAGTTATTTGGAGTTATGAAAATGACCCTGGTACTAGAGAATTACAAAGAAATATTTGGAATGAAAGCAATCCTCTTATTTTAGGAATGTTTAGTAGAACAATGGCTGAAGTTGCTTTGGCAAATGAATATTTGCGTCAAACAACTCCGGCTAAGCTAAGCGGAAGAGGCGTTACCGATGCTACTTTGCTAAGCGACATTGAGGATTATAGAAATGAAGTTAGAGTTTTAAGAGCTTATGCTTATTATAACTTGATGGATTTGTATGGTAAAGCGCCATTTTTGACAGAGGCAGACCCTATAAATACAGTTGGTCCCGAATATGATAGGGCTGAATTATTTGCTTTTATTGAGAGTGAGTTAACTGAAGTTTTGCCAAATTTGAAAGCTCCTAGAACAAATGAAGGCGGGAGACTAGACCAAGGTTTTGCTAGAATGGTTCTGGCTAAAATTTATTTAAATGCGGAAGTATATATTGGCGCTAACCGCTATGCTGACTGCTTAACTCAATGTACACAAATCATTAGCGGAGGATATGCTTTAAAACCAAATTATCTAGACAATTTTAAAGCAGATAATAATACCTCAGAGGAAATGATTTTTACTATTCAGTCTGATGGTCAAGTAACTCAAAGTTACGGAGCAACAACAGTTATGGTTAATGGTCAAATAGGCTCTTTAGAAGCTAATGGAACTTCATTTGGTGTTGGTTCTGGTGGATGGGGTGGTGCCTTACGCTTAAGAAAGCAATTTGTTCAAAAATTTGATGGAGTAGCTTATGATTTTGATGCGAGAAAAACAATTTCAGGTGGCGGTCCTAGAGCGCTAGATATTGCTGATATCGCCGACAAAAATCAAGGGTACATTTTATCCAAGTTTTCTAATATCAGCTCGACAGGTATTCCTGGTGGAAATTCAACTTTTGTAAATACAGATTTTCCTCTGTTCAGATTGGCTGATGTTTATTTGATGTATGCAGAAGCACAAATGAGAAGAGACGGCGCTACAAATGGTAGTACTACTACTAATGTGAGTTCCGAGTCATTAGTGTATTTAAATTCTTTAAGAGAAAGAGCTAATGATGGAAATTTTGCGAATGTAGCAAGTAGTGATGTAACTTTGGATTTTATCATCGATGAAAGAGCCAGAGAATTGCATTGGGAAGGTCACAGAAGACAAGATTTAATTCGATTTGGAAAATATACAGGCGGAAGCTATAACTGGGCATGGAAAGGTAATGGCGTTAATGGAATTTCAATTTCAAATAACTTAAAATTATTCCCAATACCAGCTCAATCTTTAGCCTCAAACCCTAATTTAACACAGAACCCAGGTTATTAATCAAAAATTTTAAAAGTATAAAAGATGAAAAACAAATATAAAATAGTATTAGCAGTAATTGCATTTATGGGGATTACCTCATGTACAGATGATGATAATTTAAAATTTTCAGAACCTGAAGGCTCATTTTCAATCGTAACACCATTATCAGGAGAATCTATAGTTTTGAATGAAGCAACTCCGACCAATCCAGGTATAGCACTTACGTGGTCTCCTATGGATTACACAACACCTACTGAGGTTACTTATACTGTTCAATTAGCGCCAAATGGTTCTGATTTTTCTAATGCTCAAGATCTAGCTTCAACGACTAGTACTTTTGCAACCATTCAGTCAGATGTTTTGAATTTAGCTGTTTTAACTGCTGGAGGGACTCCTTTTGTGCAAAGTCCGGTAGATATTAGAATCAAAGCGACAACCGGAACAACGGGAACTCAAGAAGTTTATTCTTCTACAATTACCTATTTAGTTACGGCTTATGGTTGTTTAGGACAATATGCTGTAGGAGCCGGAATCCCTTCTGCGGGATGGAATTGGGATTCTCCACTAAGCTTAATTTGTGATGATAATGTTTTAACAGCGACCACAAATTTTGCCAATGATGCTTTCAGAATTTTCACTGTAAGTGGAGATTGGAATACAGGGAGAAACTATCCTTACTACATTACAGAAGGATATACCATTAGCTCTAATTTCGAAAATGCCGGAGATGGTGATAGTAATTTCAGATTCATAGGAACTCCGGGTACTTATCGTTTTAAAATAGATGCTAACACAAAAAAAATAACAGCTTTTCAAGGTACAACAGCTGCTAGTTCTAACTGGTTAGTTGGTGCTGCTACTCCTGGAGGATGGTCATGGGCCGGTAACAATGAAACAGAATTCGGTTTGATTTCTGACGGTGTTTATGAAGCAAAAATTGTTATGACCAGCGGTGAAGCATTCAGAATATTTTTAGGAAATAATGGAGGAGATAGCTGGGACTTAGGAAGCAGAAATTATCCTTATTACCAGTCAAATGGTTATACAATCGATTCTGAATTAGTAAATGCGGCTGATGGAGATAGTAATATTAGATATACTGGTCCAACAGCTCTTAGAACATTTAAAATAAACACTATTACCAAAGTAATTACGGTAGATTAAGTAAACAACATTAACAATTTAATAATGGACTGAGAAATAAAGCTCTCAGTCCATTTTATATCTTCAAGCTATGAAAAAGAACTATTTAATATTAGTAATTTTGATGATGTTTACTTATTTGTCTTTCGGACAGATAACAACATCTCCCACTACGGTTCTTGCGGATCAAACAGCTACCATTACATTTAATAAAACCGGAACACCATTGGCATCTTATACAGGAACAATTTATGCTTATGTTGGTGTAACAGTGAATGGAGTACAATGGCAAAATATTAAAGGAAGCGCCACTTGGGGAAATAATCTGCAACCTACAATGACTCAAGTAACGAGTAATACTTATAGTCTTACTATTTCACCTGATTTATACACTTATTTCGGTGTAGGAACTACAAACTCAATAACACAAATTTGTATTATATTTAGAAGTGCCGATGCTTCAATGCAAACTTCTGATGCCTTTATTCCTGTTGGAGCTTTTCAATATACTTTAACTGCACCACTTTTAAACAGCAGTAATATCATAACAAACGGGTCAAATGTAACTGTAACAGCAAACAATACTAATGGTAGTGCTACCTATAATCTTTTAGCAAATGGAGTGTCTATCAATACAACTACTACAGCTTCCTATTCTTATACGGATACCAATGTTACTGTAAATAAAAACTACGAATTAAGAATTACACAAGGAACAACAACCTTTTCAGCAAGATTTGCAGTTGTCATAAATCCAGGCACAAATTCATTAGCAATGCCCGCTGGGCTGGTTGATGGGATTAATTATAATCCATCAGATCCTACTAAAGCAACTTTGGTGTTAAATGCTCCAACAAAAAGTTTTGTTTATGTGGCTGGTAGTTTTAATAGTTGGCAACCCAATGCAACATATGCAATGAAAAAAGATACCGCATCGGGATCTACTAAATATTGGTTGGAACTAACAGGATTAACACCCGGTCAAATGTATGCTTATCAATATTGGGTATGTGACGTAGTTAATGTGCCAATTGGGTCACCAGCAATAGTTAAGACAGCGGATCCTTATTCAAAATTAGTTTTATCTCCTTTTGATGATCCAGAAATTGTAACTTTAGGAGTTTATCCTGGATTACCGATTTATAACGACATCGCTCCGGGACAACAACGAGAAGTGTCTGTTCTACAGACTGGGCCAACAGCATGGTGGAACTATACTTGGAGTGCAGCAACAACAAATTTTGTTAAACCTAAAAAGAAAGATTTAGTTATTTATGAAGTTTTGGTTCGCGATTTTGACGCCAACAGAACATACCAGGATTTGATAAATAGAATTGACTATTTCAAAAATTTAAAAATCAATGCCATCCAACTTATGCCGGTAATGGAGTTTGAAGGTAATATGAGTTGGGGTTACAATACAGTTTACCACATGGCTTTAGACAAAAGATATGGATCGCCTGCTAAACTAAAGGAATTGATCGATTTATGTCATCAAAACGGAATAGCGGTAATACTCGATATTGCTTTAAACCACGTCTTTGGTCGTTCCCCTTTAGAAAGAATGTGGATGTTAGATACTGACAATGATGGCTGGGCAAATGGTACAGGTTTCAGAACTACAACTGAAAATCCTTATCTTCACCAAGAAGCGAAACATTCTTATAATGTCGGAGGCGATATCAACCATTTTAGAACAACTGGTCCAGGTGGAGATGTAATCACTCCTTATGTTACTGAAACCATCAGAACTTGGATTCAAGATTATAAAATTGATGGTTTCCGTTGGGATTTAACCAAAGGGTTTACCAATAGTTGTACAAGTGGAGATGAGGGATGTACCAATAGCTATCTTACAGACAGAGTCGCAAAATTGAAACAGTATGCCGATATTCAATGGGCTTATGATCCTAATTTTTTAGTAATTTTTGAACATTTAGGTAATGGTGGTTCGGCTTCAGAAGAATTGGAATGGGCAAACTACCTACGTTCAGGGGATACCAAAGGAATCATGCAGTGGAGAAAAATGACTGATCCTTATGCTAATTTATTAAAAGGAAATTATGCTGACCTTTCAGGAGTAGCAGATGCTACAACCAATAGATTTATTGGCTACGCCGAAAGTCATGACGAAGAAAGAGTAGGTTATAAGGCTTTTAACGAAGCTGGACAAACCCAAGGAAATTTACCTAAAATTTTGCAAAGATTTCCAGCGATGGGAGCAGTTCATCTTTTGGTTCCAGGACCAAAAATGATATGGCATTTTGGAGATTTAGGAAATACAGCTTCCTTGTGGACCTGTAATAACGGAGTTGTTTCGTACTCAGCACCAGATTGTAAATTGGATACAAAGCCACAACCTCAATGGGTTGACAATTGGCTTGGCGATGCAGCTCGATTAAATATTTACAACAGTTGGGCCAAAATGATTGAATTGAAAAAAACTGAAACTGTTTTTGAAGATGGACAATATGCCTGGAATCTAAGTGCTACCGGTAGTCCAAGACTTGATATTTGGACTAGTACTTCACAAACTCCTACTTTAAGTTATGTTTTTGTCAGAACAAATTTTTCAGATAATACTTTAAATACCGGAGCTGGATTTCCTTTTGCCGGAACTTGGTATAACTTAATGGATAATTCAACTATTACTGTTACCGATACTAACATGAACATATCAATTCCTCCTGGAGAATTCAGAGTTTACGGAAATAAGCAATCAACTTTAAGTACAGATGAATTCAGTCCTGTCAATAGTGTTAGTTTATATCCAAATCCAACTTCAGGAAGTTTCAGTATCAAAGGAGAAGTTTCTAAAGTAGAAGTATACTCAATCACAGGTCAATTGGTTAAATCATTTGAAAACATTTCATCTGAAGATTACCAATTCGATATCAATGACTTAAATAATGGGGTTTATTTAGTGAAAGCAATCGACCTAAATAACAATTCAAAAACCATGAAAGTCATCAAACAATAAGGTTAGATTAGTTATATAATTATTTTGCAGAAGCCACGTTTTTAAAGCGTGGCTTTTGTTTTTTATAAAAATTTTCATCATAAATTTTTTTGTCTCTTTTACCCTTTGTATTTTTGACCCATGAAAAAGCCATCAAAACCAATCATAGTCAGGATTTTAAAGATTACAGGAATCACTTTGGGTTCGATAATCTTATTGATGTTTTTGATACCTATTCTTTTTCCCGGAAAAATTGCCGAAGAGGTAAAAGCCTTTGCCAATAAAAAACTTAACGGCGAACTCGATTTTAAAGAAGCCAATCTCTCGTTCTTCAATCATTTTCCGTCATTGACTTTAACATTAACTGATTTTTCTTTAAAAGGCTCTGCACCATACCAAAAAGAAACGCTGATTTCTGCCAATGAAGTATCATTCGGAATCGATATTGGTTCTCTTATTTTTGACAAAAGTGTTACGATTGATAAGATTTATGTGTCCAATGCGCTAATCAATGTAAAGGTCAATGCCAAAGGGGAAGCCAATTATAACGTTTATATAGCCGAACCCGAAACAAAGCCAAAAGACACCACCAGCAACACTTCACTTCGCTTAGATAAAATCGCCATCGAAGACAGTCATTTGGTTTATGATGACCAATCGACTAAAATTTTAATCGATGCCAATGGGTTTAATTACATTGGAAACGGTGATTTAGACAAAGCTATTTTTGATATTTATACCGAAGCCGAAATTGAAGATTTCGACTTTACTTACGACGGTGAACAATATTTAAAAAATAAAAAGGTAAAAGCCGATTTGATTACCAAAATCAACACCAATTCCTTGGCGTTTGTCTTCCAACAAAACAACTTAAAAATCAACAAACTTCCGGTAGAATTCAACGGTAAGTTTGACTTCTTGAGTAATGGCTACGATATGGATTTCAATATCAAATCAGAAGACAGTAAGTTGAATGATTTCTTTACCGCATTGCCACCGGCTTATGTTACTTGGCTCGATAAAACCAAAGTCAAAGGAAGAGCCGATTTGTCTTTTACGCTAAAAGGAAAATACATTGCTTCCAAAAATCAAAAACCCGATGTGGCTTTCAATATGAAAATCCGTGACGGTTTAATTGAATACAAAGATGCGCCGTTTCCGGTATCGAATATCTTCTTGAATTTCGATACCAAATTACCTTCATTGGACACCGAAAAATTGAGAGTGAATATCGATTCGATCTTTTTCAATGTCGATAAAGATTATGTCAAAGCGATAATCAAAACAGAAGGTTTATCGACGCCAAATGTCAGTGCGAGAATCTATTCCAAAATCGATTTGGCCCAAATGGACAAAGCCTTCGGATTGGAAAATATGGATTTGCGCGGTGTCTTAAATATGGACATCAAATCCAATGGTGTTTACGACAAAAAGAACAACAAGATTCCCGTAACCGATGGTAAAATCAATTTCAAGAATGGTTATGTAAAAACGGATTATTACCCAAATCCAATTAAAAATATCAATTTAGTCGCCACAATTTTAGACAAAAAAGGGTCGCTCGAAGATTTGAGTATCAACATCATGCCGGCGTCTTTTGAGTTTGAAGGCAAACCAATTTTTGTCAATGCTAAATTGCAGAATTTTGCAAATATCATCTACGATATCAAAGCCAAAGGTGAATTAGATTTAGGCAAAATCTACAAAGTTTTCTCCCAAAAAGGACTCGATGTTGAAGGTTATGTCAATGCCGATGTCGCTTTCAAAGGTTCGCAAGAAGATGCTATGAACGGCCGATACAATAAGTTGCAAAATAGCGGCACTTTAATGCTGAAAAATATCAAAACCACTTCAGGATATTTACCAAAACCGTTTGTGATCAAAGAAGGAACGTTTGTGTTTAACCAAGACAAAATGAATTTCAATGATTTCATAGCGGCTTATGGTCAGTCCGATTTTAAAATGAATGGTTATTTGCAAAACGTAATTGATTTTGTACTGACTGATAAAGCCATTTTAAAAGGCAACTTTCAATTGCATGCGAACTACATCAATGTTGATGAATTCATGGCGCAAACAACTACGGTTAGGGATACTGTCGAAAATACGGAAACCAGTGCAACGCCAGCCGGAGTTATAGTCATTCCGGCTAATTTCGACTTGCAATTTAACGCTACAGCGAACAAAATCAATTTTGATGGTTTGGCGATTGACCATCTGAAAGGCAACATGAAAATCAACAAAGGTCAATTGGAACTCAAACAATCCGGTTTTGATTTGATTGGTTCCAATGTCAAAATGGATTTGGTTTACGGAAGTCAATCGGCTGAAAAAGCTTTCTTTGATTTTAAAATTTTGGCCAAAGAATTCGATATCAAACGCGCTTACAACGAAGTGAAAATGTTCAAGGAAATGGCTTCCGCCGCTGAAAGTGCCGAAGGAATTGTTTCGTTAGATTACAAAGTGGCCGGAATTCTCGATGCCAATATGCAACCAATTTATCCGTCTTTAACCGGAGCCGGAACTTTATCGGTGAAGAAAGTCAAAATGAAAGGATTTAAAATGTTTGGCGCTGTCAGTAAAAAAACAGGCAAAGACGCCATCAAAAATCCGGATGTATCGCAAGTTGATATCAAAACGACTATTAAGAACAACATTATCAATATCGAACGTTTCAAATTCAAAGTCGCCGGTTTCCGCCCAAGAATTGAAGGGCAAACCAGTTTTGACGGCAATCTGAATATCAAAATGCGTTTGGGTTTACCGCCATTCGGTATTCTGGGCATTCCGATTAAAGTCACCGGAACGCAAGACAATCCGAAAGTCAAATTAGGCAAACAAACCGAAGACTTACAAGAAACTGAATACGAAGGCGATGTGCCTAAACCCATATCTTCGGAACCAAAACCCTAATAATTTCCACTGGTTTTTGGATAACAAATTCAATCGCTATCACTTATCTTTGTAGCCACTTAACTTTTATCATCGTATATGAATAATGCAGTTGCCGGTTTTTCCAAATTGTCCAAAGAAGAAAAAATCAATTGGATTGCGAATGAATATTTCACTAATCCAACCGAAGCGATTAGAACCATCAAACAATATTGGAACAATGATGACAAACTCCAACAATTGCATGATGAGTTTATAGAAAATACGATTACCAATTTCTATTTGCCGATGGGCATAGCGCCTAATTTCCTTATCAATGGGAAATATTATTCGGTACCCATGGTGATTGAAGAAAGTTCGGTTGTAGCTGCCGCAGCCAAATCAGCTAAGTTTTGGAGCACGCGTGGCGGATTTAAAGCGACCGTTTTGAATACAGAAAAGATTGGACAAGTTCACTTTTTGTTCAAAGGCGATTCCGCTAAACTGCAATCATTTTTCAATTCAGTTAAAGCAACTTTAATCGATTCCACCGAAAGCATTACCAAAAACATGCAAAAGCGTGGCGGCGGTATTTTAGGATTGGAACTCAGAGATAAAACTTCCGAATTAAAGCATTATTATCAACTCCATGCAACGTTTGAAACCAAAGACAGCATGGG